>JACPTZ010000187.1 GCA_016192525.1 Planctomycetota bacterium | reverse complement strand
GCCGGCGAGCGTGTACGAGCCCGGCGCGCCGGGGATCGACGCGTGCGTCCTCGACGGGCGCTGGCCCGTCCTCGGCATCTGCTACGGCATGCAGCTCGCCTCCCAGGCCTTCGGCGGAAAGGTGGTCCCCGCCGGCGCCCGCGAGTTCGGCCCGGCCCGCGCCACGGTGCGCGACGCCTCCGACCTCTTTTTTTCGCTCCCGGAGGGCCTGGATGTCTGGGCGAGTCACGGCGACGCCGTCGCCGCGCTCCCGGCCGATTTTGAAGTTCTCGCCACCACGCCGAACTGCCCCTACGCGGCCGTCCGGCACGCGAAGAGCCGCTGCTACGGCGTCCAGTTCCATCCCGAGGTGGCCCACACCCCACTCGGATCGAAGATCCTGCACAACTTCCTGTTCCGCATCTGCGGGGCGCGCGGGACGTGGGACATGGCCGCCTACGTCGAGACCATGATTCCGGCGATCCGCGAGCAGGTCGGCCCGCGCCACGTCGTCTGCGCCCTCTCGGGCGGGGTCGATTCGAGCGTGGTGGCGGTCCTGGTGAACAAGGCGATCGGCGAACGGCTCACCTGCATCTTCGTGGACAACGGCCTTCTCCGCAAGGGGGAATCGGAGCGGGTGCGGGACGCCTTCGCCCGGCACTTCGGTCTCCACCTGATCCACGCCGACGCCCGCGAGCGGTTTCTGACCGCCCTCCGCGGGGTGACCGACCCCGAGAGAAAACGCAAGATCATCGGACATGAGTTCATCGACGTCTTCCGCGAGGCGGCCCGGGAGGTGAAGGGGCTGCAGATCCTCGCGCAGGGGACGCTCTACCCCGACGTGATCGAGAGCGCCTCCCCGTTCGGGGGACCCTCGGCGCGGATCAAGAGCCACCACAACGTGGGGGGCCTCCCGGCGGAACTCGGCTTCGAACTGCTCGAACCGCTCCGCTTTCTCTTCAAGGACGAGGTGCGCGAGATCGGGAAGGCGCTCGGGATGCCGGAGGAGGTCCTCTGGCGTCAGCCGTTCCCCGGGCCGGGCCTCGGGGTGCGCGTGATCGGCGACATCACGCCGGCCCGGCTCGAGATCCTGCGCAACGCGGACACCATCGTGACCGACGAGGTGGAGCAGGCCGGTCTGGCCCGCTCCCTCTGGCAATATTTCGCCGTCCTTCTGCCGATCTATACCGTAGGCGTGATGGGCGACGAGCGCACCTACGAGCACGTCATCGCGATCCGGGCCGTGACCAGCACCGACGGGATGACCGCCGACTGGGCGCGGCTGCCGGACTCCCTGCTCTCCACCTGTTCGGCCCGCATCATCAACGAGGTGAAGGGGGTGAACCGGGTCGTGTACGACGTTTCGTCCAAACCGCCGAGCACGATCGAGTGGGAGTAGGGGGCGCAGAGTGACGAGTTTGGAATGCGGAATGACGAATGAATGACGAGTGACGCACAAACAGCACCTCCTTCCCGCCCCGAAGGGGCGAGGAGGAAGTAGCCGGGGGTGAAACCCCCGGGGCGGCCGCGGAACAGGTAACGGGTAAGAGGCAAGGGGCGGATGGGAGCACGACGCCTTGGCGGAAACCGGTGACGTTCTCTTCGGGAAGATCGCGATCCAGATGGGCGTGGTGACCCAGGCCCAGATGGACGAGTGCATCTCCGCACAGGCGGCTACGGATCCCCCGAAGCCGCTCGGCGAAATTCTGTACCAGAAGGGGTACGTCACCTTCGAGCAGCTCACGCAGATCCTCGAGACGCAGCGGCGCAATCTCGCCGAACTCGAGCCCAACACCAGACTCAAGAAGGAGGACGTCCTTTTTGGACGCGTGGTGGTGCGGGAGGGGCTCTCCACGCCCGCCGAGGTGAATGAGTGCCTCCGCGCCCAGGCGGCGCTGGAGCAGCAGGGAACGACGCTCCAGCTCGGCGAGATCATGGTCCGCGGCGGCTACCTGTCCGCCGCCCAGGTGCGACGCATCCTCGAACGGCAGAAGAAGCGGATCATGGCCTGCCCCCAGTGCGGGGCGAGCTTCAACGTCGTCACCTACGATACCGAGAAGAAATACACCTGCCCGAAGTGTCAGGTGTCGCTGGTGGAACAGGCGGACGCCAACGTCGTACGGGTCGAGAGGACCACGGTCCACAGCGACTCGCAGGTGCTCTCCCGGGCGGGACTCACCGGTCCGCTCGCGACCGCCCGGCCGACGCCGCGCCCGGCGCCTCCCGCTCCGCCGCCCGCGGAGCCGGAACTGCCCCCCTGGGTGCCGGGACCGGTTTCGAAGAAGCCGACGCCGCGGCCCGCCCCTCCCGCGGCTCCGGCCGCGAAGGCGCCGGCCGCCGATGAAGAATTGCCGCTCTGGAGCGAGCCCCCGCCCAAGCCGACCTCCTCCCGTCCCCCCGCGGGGGGTCCGGTCTCGCGTCCCGCGCCGGCGCCCTCGGGATCGGCCCCGCTGCAGCGGATGGACCCGAACAAGACGGTGATCCTCACCGGCCCGCTCGCCCCGGGACAGCCGCCGAAGCCGTCGGCTCCGGGCGGCCCGTCGCCCCGCAAGACGCAGATCATGCCTTCGCCCGTGGCCGTGAAGACCGGCGACACGCGCGTGCTGCCTCCCGTGCGGCGTGCGCCGGAGGGCGCGACGCCGGTGCCGGGCGGACGCCGCGGCATCGACGCCAAATGCCCGATCTGCGACACCGAGTTCCACCTCGGCATCGTGCCCGACTCAGGTCGCGTGAAGTGTCCGAAGTGCCACACGTCGTTCACGGCATAGGACCCGCCCGCATGCGCCCCATCCAGGTCGATCTCGGCGACCGCTCCTACTCCATCCGCATCGAGTCCGGCCTCCTCGATCATCTCGGGGCGGAGATCCGCCGGGCCGTTCCACAGCCGTCCCGGGCCGTCATCGTCACGGACCGGCACGTCGGGCGCCTCTACGGTCCACGGGTGGATCGGGCGCTGAGGCGGGCCGGATTCCCGGTGGACCGCATCACGTTCGCCGGCGGGGAACGGAACAAGACGCTCCCGGTGGCGAGCGCCACGATCGACCGGCTCGTCGCGCTCGGGGCGGATCGTCACACCCTCCTCGTGGCCCTCGGCGGGGGAATCGTGGGCGACCTCACCGGCTTCGTGGCCTCGATCTATATGCGCGGGATCCCGTTCGTCCAGGTTCCGACCTCCATGCTCGCGCAAGTCGATGCCAGCGTCGGGGGGAAGGTGGCGGTCGATCATCCCCGGGCGAAAAACATGATCGGCTCGTTTTACCAGCCGCGCGGGGTCTTCACCGATCCGACCGTCTTGCGCACGCTGCCGGAACGGGAGTACATCGCCGGCCTGGCGGAGGTGGTGAAGAGCGGGATGATCGGGAACCCCGATCTTTTCGCCTGGCTGGAGCGGAGCGCCGCCGACGTGCTGGCCCATTCCGAGGCGGCGATCCTCCACTGCATCTCCGCGGCGGCCGGGCTGAAGGCGGCCGTCTGCTCGCGGGATGAACGGGAGACCGGCGAACGCGTGATCCTGAACTACGGCCACACCGTCGGGCATGCCCTCGAAACGGCGACCGGGTACGACCGGTTCCGCCACGGCGAGGCGGTCTCGGTGGGGATGGATGTCGAGGCCCGGCTGGCGGAGCGGCTGAAACTCTGTCCGCCGGGGATCGCGGAGCGGCAGCGTCGCGTCCTGGCGACGCTCGGTCTCCCGATCCGCTGCCCGCGGGCCGTCCAGCGGCGGATCATGGAGGCGATGAAGCACGACAAGAAGTCGCGCGCGGGCCGGATGCGGTTCGTGCTGCCCGTGCGGATCGGGGAGGTGAAGGTGGTGCCCGACGTGCCGCAGGAGGAGGTGTGGGGGGTGCTGCAGGGAGACAGGGTCTGAGGGAGATTTCGCTTTATCCCTCCCCCCTCCGGGGAGAGGGATACGAGAAAGGGACGCACTCGTTCCGTGACGATACCTGAACGGCGTCGGATGGGGTAGAGATGGCGACACTCGAGAGTCTGCTGACACTCAACGCGGTGCGCGGGATCGGCACGGTCCTGCATCGACGGCTGCTTCAACGGTTCGGCTCGATCGAGGGGATCCTGTCCGCCTCGGAGAGGGCCCTGCAGGCGGTGCGCGGGATCGGACCGGCCATCTCCGGGGAACTCCGGGAGGCCGTGAAGAAGGAGGCGGGGAAGCGGGAACGGGAACTCGCCGGGGAGAAGGGGATCGGCATTCTTCCGTTCGACGATCCCGCCTACCCCGCCTATCTGCGGGCCATCTACGATGCGCCGCTCGCTCTCTACCTGAAGGGAGCCCTCGCGCCGGAGGACCTGCTGGCGGTCGCGCTCGTCGGTTCCCGTCATCCGACGTTTTACGGCGCGCAGTCCGCCGAACGTCTCGCCGTCGCCCTCGCCGAACGGGGGGTGACGGTGGTGAGCGGTCTGGCGCGCGGGGTGGACACGGCGGCGCACCGGGGCGCCCTGAAGGCGAAGGGTCGCACGCTCGCCGTGCTCGGGAGCGGGCTGCTCCGCGTCTACCCCGAGGAGAACGCGAAGCTGTTCGACCAGGTCGCCGAGCGCGGGGCCTGCATCTCCGAACTCCCGCTCCGCGCCCCGCCCGATGCGCGGAACTTCCCCCGCCGGAACCGGATCGTGAGCGGGCTGTCGCTCGGGGTCTGCGTCGTGGAGGCAAAGATCAAGAGCGGGGC
The DNA here is from genome assembly GCA_016192525.1 of Planctomycetota bacterium. Lineage (GTDB taxonomy): Bacteria > Planctomycetota > MHYJ01 > JACPTZ01 > JACPTZ01 > JACPTZ01. The sequence goes on along the minus strand of JACPTZ010000187.1, from coordinate 7,537 downwards.
GCTCATCACCACCGCCTGGGCGCTCGACCAGGGGAAGGATGTGTTCGCCGTGCCCGGGAAGATCGACACGCCCCACGCCGGCGGTTGCCACGCCCTCCTCAAGCAGGGGGCGAAGCTGGTGGAGACGGCGGACGACATCCTCGATGAGCTTGGGCCGTACGTGGACCGCCTGCGCCCTCCGGCGAAGGAGAAGACGGCCCCTCCAGTCGCCGCCCGGCTGAGCGCGCCGGAGTCAACCCTCTACGGCTGCCTCTCCAGCGAGCCGATGACGATCGACGAACTGATCGACGCCACGAGTCTCCCGCCCGCCACGGTGAGCGGATCGCTCCTCTTCCTGGAAATGAAAAACCTGGTGCGGCAGCTGCCCGGGAAGAACTTTGTGAGAGTGTGAGGTTTGGAGTGCGACGCGGAAGCGGCGCGGATGCGGCGCGCATGCGGCGCGCATGCGGCGAGATGCGGCGCCTGGTGCGAGACATGCCATGAAACGTCGGATGCGATTCCTCATCGGACTCGTTCTTCTCCTGCCCCTCGCGGGCTGCATCACCCGCGGTCAGCCCCGGGACCTGAAGGACAGGGAGAAGCAGAAGGCCCCGCTGGACGCCTACTATCAGTTCCAGCAGCACCTCTACGACCTCAAGCTCGACAAGGCCTACCAGCTGTTTTCTAAGGACACCCGCGAGCGGTACAAGTACGGCGAATTCAGCATGATGATCAACCAGACCCGGTTTGGACAGCTGATCCTCGACTATCTCATCCGCTGGGAGGTGTGGGACCTGCAGATGGACGCCGACGGGAAGCGCGCCGTCATCGAGATTGTCCATCCGGAGCAGCGCCAGGTCCGCAAGGAGATCGAGGTGCTGCTGGAGGGGGAGAACGACTGGCGGATCCACTTCACCCTCGCCGGCGCCCTGGGGATCGCGGATGAGGACGAACTTGAACTGCTCCGAAAGAAGTGAGCCGATCATGCGTCGATGCTCCATGCTTCCGATGACTCTCGCGATGGCCGTCGTTCTCCCCGGCTGCTCGATCTTCTTCCCGAAGCCGTCCGGGCCGAAGGACCGGCAGGAGGCCCCGGCCGTCGCCTACAACCAGTTCCGCGAGCACATCCGGAACAGGAAGTACGACAAGGCGTACGCGCTCTTTTCAAAGGACACCCAGGAGCGGTACAAGTACTGGGAGTTCAGCATGATGATGTCGTCCTCCCGCTTCGGGCAGCTCCTCCTCGGGTTCCTCGGAAGCTGGACGGTGGGGGAGGTGCGGACGGCCCCGGACGGGAAGCAGGCGCACGTCGAGATTTCGGACCCGAAGCGCGGAGATCTGCGCAAGAAGGTGGAGATGGTCTACGAGGAGGAGAGCAAGTCCTGGCGGCTCCGGTTCACGCTCGCCTGGGCGCTCGGAATGCCGGAGTCGGACGAACGCTACCTCTTTCCGGAGTCCTTCGGCGACCCCCCCCCGCCCTGGCGGCAGGGTCCGAGCCGGGAGGAGAGCGGGCGGCCCCGGTAGGGGTCGTGACCCCCGGGGGTGTCATTCCGAGCGTCACGCCTCCGTTCGGCGTGACGCGAGGAATCTGGAGCGGCCGGCGCCGCAACACGCATTACGGTACCGGCCCCCAACGGCCGATAATCGGGACGAGGACGGGATTTCCGGGACATTTCCGCGGGAACGGCCATGCGCACGTTTTCCTATGCAACCAAACCGCTCAAGGTGAAGCCGAATCTGGAGATCACCTACTGTGAACTCCGCGGATTCATCAACGCCTCCACCTACCCCACCTTCGAAAAACTCCTCACCTCGCTGGCCGCGAAGGCGCGGCATCTGATCATCGACTTCCACCAGGTCGACTACGTGAACAGCACCACGATCGGCGCGCTGGTGGCCGCCTACGACACCATCAAGCAGGCCGGCGGCGACATGGTCCTCACCCGGGTCCACCGCGCGGTGGGGAACACGATGCGTCTCCTCGGCATCACGCAGGTGGTGCCGTTCATCAAGGACGCCCGGACCGCGGCCCGGTACTTCGCCCAGCCGGGCGGGCCCGGGTCGGGCGGAAAGAAACTCGCCGAGAAGCCGGGGGAGCCGGCGCCGCCCACGCCGAAGGGCGTCGGAACGGTCCGGAAGCCGCTCTCGTTCGACATCCGCCGGGAGAGCGTCGCCCCGCCCGAATGCAGCGTGCTGGTGGTGGTGCCCTCAAAAAACGTCTTCACCGACGTCCTCAAGATGCGCCTCGGCCAGGCGAAGCGGAAGTTCACGCTCGTCTCCACCGCCGAGGAGGCGCTCGCCGCCTTCGACGTGCACGAGCCCGACCTCATTATCGTCGAGGATTCCCTTCCCGGCGCGGACGAGTTCATCCGGAAGGTCAAGACCGAGAAGAAGAAGTCGTTCCTCTCGATCATCAAGGTGTACGAGAAGGGGAAGCCGGTCAAGAAGGGGGAGACCGAGTTCCGGGTGTGGGAGGACGACTTCCTCGTCGAGCCGTTCGAGATGATGGAGCTCTTCGCCCTGAGCGAGGCGGAGCTGGCGCGGCTTCCCTCGGCGAAAGAGGTGCGGATGCGGCAGCTGCACTTCACCTGCCGCGGGTCCGACCCGAACGTCCAGAAGGCGCTGGAACTGGGCCGCGGGATCGTCTTCAACGTGGGACTGGACGAGGATAAGGCGGTGACGCTCTTCGCCGCGTTTCAGGAGGCGATGGACAACGCCGTCCGGCACGGGAACCGTCACAACCCTAAGAAGCACATCGACGTGTCGTTTCTGGTCGACTCCTCGAAGATCGTGCTCACCGTCGAGGACGAGGGGGAGGGGTTCGATTTCTCGAAATACATCGACTTCGCGAAGACGCAGGACGCCGCCACGCGGGCCCGCATGGCGCACGCGGAGGGGCGGATCGGCGGTCTCGGCATCAAGCTGATGTTCGAGTGCTGCGACAAAATGGCCTATCTCTCGCCCGGGAACAAGATCCGGCTCGAGAAGAACATCCCGACCGTCCGCACCGTCAAGCCGGAGGACGCCGCCGCTCAGACTCCGAAGGGGTGAGGGGGGGAACGGATCCATCCTGCTTCATCGTGGACGGTGCGGTTCGCGCCAGCGGACGCGCGGCGAGTCGATCAGGGACTCATGCGGGGGATAATAGAATCTGAAAATCGCGGGGGAGTGCTGCCTGCGGTATCGACCTCTGAACAACCGGGAATACGGCCCAGCTGGATCCATCGGGGGAAACTCAAACACGAGGATGTATCCCTCCATCGCAAACTGCAGAATCTTCCGGCGATTTTCCTCCCAATACTCGGGGCGGGCGTAGAATCGGCCCCCGTACGCGCCCGACCTTCTCAGTTCGTAGAGACCGACGTCGTTGTAAGTGAGCACCGGCGACCTGAGAGAAGAGTGCGAGAGCACCTCCCTGGCCTGCCGTGACATCGCACCGTAGCGCGATCCGGCGACGTACTCCTCCAGAAACCCGCCCGACGATCCCAGACCCGCCGCCACGATCAGACCGAGCGCCATCGCGCGGTTTCTCCCCCGCGCGATCCACTCCAGAAGCAGCCCGGCCCCGGCGATCACCCAGACCCCGATGACCAGCGAAGCCGGGATGTAGAACCCAATCGGGCCTGACCCGCCCGTGAAGGGGATGAGGAATCCGAACTGCCTGTCCTTGAGCCGGGAGAGCATGATTTCCTTCGGATACAGGGGGATGGGGGCCAACTCGCTGCCGAAAGTGGCGGCCACCAGCAGGAGCACCACCCCCGAAGGGAGAAGCGCGTCCATCAGGGCGGAGAGCCAGGGTTTACGCTCGAGCCGGAGCATGAGATCCACCGACGCCCCCGCCACCATCGCCAGCGGCGCGATCGAGAACTCCAGATACCGCTCCAGCGGGCGGCCGCTGAAATCGAACAGGACAAGATAGAACGCCGCATGGACCCCCAGGAAGAGGAGCGGGAGGCGGAAGCCGGCGGGAGCGACGGGCTCCTCACCCCGACGCAGGGCCGGTCCTTGCGGCCGGCCGTCGTCCGGACCGGGGCCCGACACCGCACGGGAGGCGCCTGGGGCGCCACGACTCGCCAGCACCGCCATCGCCGCCAGACACGGGATGAGCGGCCCGAAGTAGCAGAGCGCCTTGAGCACCTGAAAGGCGATGTCCCCCCACGGGCGAGAGCCGAAGTTCAGGAACGGGAACTTGTCCGCGTAGAGGAAGAACCGGAAGGGGTCGCCGTGCGGGTAGAGCGCGAGCTGGAGGACCGAAAAAAAGACTTCCACTCCTATGACGATCCCGCCCGCCAGTCCGAGGAGCCCGAGGCGGCGCTTCCACAGTCCGCGCCAGCCGAGGGACCACAAGGCATCCAGTCCGAAGGCCGCCAGGGCCAGCACGAACGAGACCTTGGTCACCATCCCTCCGGCGCAGGCCATGGCGAAAAGCACCCACGGGCCGCGTCCACCGTGCCGGTCAGGCGCCGTAGGGGCGGGGACCGACCGGTCGTCCGAGTCTGCCGGGTCTCGGACGGTCCGGGTCGATGTGGGGGTTGCGGTCGTCTCCGGCAACTTCGAGGTCGGGACCCGCCCGCCGGACGCCATCCCCCGATCGTACGCCCACCACGCCAGCAGCGCCCAGAACGGCATGATGGCCCCGTCCGTATCGATCTGCACCGAAGCCAGGACCGAATAGAAGGTGACCGCCGTCAGCGCGCAGGCGCCGATCGCCGCCGAGGTTCCCCAGCGCCGGCGGGCGATCGCGAAGAGGAGCCAGAAGTTCAGCGTCGCGAAGATCAGCGGCACCACGCGCAGACGGTCGTATCCCCAGAACGCGCCGCCGAGCCAGAACAGGAACTCGCCGAGCGGCGGGTGCGGGATCGACCCCGGCCGGCACTCCTCCGGGTAGTTCGCCTGCACGACCGGATCGACGTAGCAGGCCCACTTGGCCTCGTCCTGGTGGTAGATCTGGTCGAGAGCCGGGAGTCGAAGCGCGAGAAAAACGAGGAAGGTGACGGCGAGGGCGGACCGTTGGGCGCGGGTCATCATCGTCCTTCAGTCATGTCGCTCGGCGGGGTCTATCGCCCGAGAATCCTGTACCGCAGGATGATCCGGATCATGTTCAGCGCCGTCTTCACGAGCCCGCCGAAGCGCCCCGTGATCTTCGACACCCCGCGGCGGTCCTTGTAGTTCACGGGGATCTCGATGAACGAGACCCCGGCCCGGTGAGCCAGGATGACCATCTCCGGCAGGAAGTGCGAGGCGTTCACCGTGAGGCGCTCCCGGAAGCGCTCCAGCGCCGCCCGCTTGACGAGCCGCATGGTGCATCCGCAGTCGGTGAGGCCGGGGGTGTCGAATAGGAACTCCATCATCTTGGCCACGGCCCAGTTCCCGACACGGATGGCCCACCCCATGTTGGCCTGCTCCCAGATCAGCTCCTTCGTCGTGCGGGTCCCGAGCACCATGTCGAAGTCGTCGGTGTAGGAGAGCAGCTTGATGACGTCGCGGCCCAGGAAGGTGCCGTCGGGTTCCGACAGGATGACGAAGTCCCCCGTGGCCTCCCGAAGCCCGCGCCGGAGCGCCGCGCCATATCCCTGCGTGGTCTCGAGGACGAGCCGGGCCTTGCCGTTCTGCCGCACGAGTTCCGCCGTGCGGTCCTTCGAGTTGTTGTCCACGACGATGATTTCATCCACGAGCCCCGTGGCGTGGAAGTCGTCCACCGCCTGGACGATGTTCTCCTCCTCATTGTAGGCGGGGAAGACCACGGAGACCTTCTTGCCGTTCCACATCGGAGGGGCTCCGGGTCAGACGGTGCGCGCCACGAGCAGCATCTGCCCGGCCCGCGGCCGGAGCGGGCTGAGCAGGTAGAGGCGGACCAGCCAGGGCGCCGCGGGCAGGCCCGACTTCATGGAGAACGGGAGAAACTTCGGTTCGAGGCGCGAGACGGCAAAGCCGTGCGCCTCCGTGAAATCGCGAAGGCTGAGATCGGTCCAGATCGTTTCGTGCGTGAAGTCGTCGAAGTAGTCGCGGTAGGCGTACCGGAAATTCGGCTGGATGAGAATGAGCGATCCGCGGGGTTCCGCCGCCCTCAACACCCGTCGCGCCTCCTTGAGGGTTCGCGAGGCGTCCTCGCGGGAGAGATGTTCGAGGAGGTTGCTGGCGATGACGACGTCCATCGTTCCGTCCGGGAACTCGGCGAGTGAGGTGCACGATCCGACCCGCGGTTCGACGCCCGGCCCGGCGTGCCGGCGGACCGACTCGTTCAGGTCGAGGGCGAACCGCTTCGAGGCCCGGACCGAATTGATGAACGAGCAGTATCCCGCGCCCAATTCCAGAACGGCGGCGTCCTCCCGGATGTACGGCCGGAGGTAGCGCGCCACCTCGCGCCAGACGCCGTCGCGGCGGGGGTCAGGGGTGTAGCGCGTTTCGGTGTAGGATCGGAGGTCCATTTCCTCAGGACGGCTTGGTCCAGGCCTCCGGCAGTTCCCGCCAGATCTCGATGTCCTTGAACGAGATCGCCCGGCGCTTCCCCGTCGTGCGGACCCACCGCGCCATCCGCGAGATCCCGTCCTCCAGACCGACGGCGGAGTTCAATCCGAACTGCTTTCGGACCTTGGTGTGGTCCGACCACGCCTCGATCACCTCGTGCCGGGGTTCGAAGTGAACGATCCGGGGCGAGGCCACCCCCATCGCCTTCGCCACGGTGATCGCCAGGTGGTTCACCGAGCAGGGGGTGTCCGCGCCGATGTTGAACACCTGGTCGTACACCTCGGGCGTGTCCACCGACTGGGCGATCACCGGCGCCACGTCGCTGACGTAGGTGAAGGCCCGCGTCTGGGTGCCGTCCCCGAAAATCGTCAGCGGCTGGTCGTTCAGGATCTGGTTCATGAAGATACCGACGACGTTACGGTATTTGTCGGCGATGTTCTGCCGTTCGCCGTAGACGTTGTGCGGCCGGAAGACGATCCACGGGAGTCCGAAGAGTTCCGCCGCGGCCCGGAGGTCCTGCTCCACGGCGTACTTCGCGATCCCGTACGGGTCCTCCGGCTGCGGGATCATGTCCTCCTTCATCGGCACCTGGTTCCGGCCGTAGACGGCGATCGACGACGTGAACACGAAGCACTTCACGCCGTGGTTCACCGAGGCGTTGATCAGGTTCATGCTGCCGATCAGGTTGTTCGTGTAGTTGAACCGGCGGATGAACGGGCTGAGCCCCTCCGCGGCGTAGGCGGCGAGGTGAAAGACGAAGTCGAACTTGTGGAGGTCGAAGAGGGCGGTAATGCGGGCGTGATCGAGGATCGAGGCCTGCTCGAAGTCGACTCCCGAGGGGAGGTTCTCCCGGAACCCGCCGCTCAGGTCGTCGAGGCCGACGACCTTGTGACCGCGAAGGAGGAGCTCCACCGCCACGTGCGAGCCGATGAAGCCTGCCGCGCCGGTGACGAGGGAGATGGGCATGCGGTCAGTCTACGATGCCCGGCCCCGGGAGCGCAAGGGAAGGAAGGCGGGAGGCGGGAGGCAGGGTCAGGGGCCAGGGGTCAGGGGGCAGGGGGGGGCAGGGGCTAGGGGTCAGGGGTTGGGG
>JACPTZ010000090.1 GCA_016192525.1 Planctomycetota bacterium | reverse complement strand
TTCGGAGGGCGTCGAGGTCGGTGAAGGCCGCCTCCGGGTACTGCGCGCCGATCCAGTAGTGATTCCCGTTCCCCTCGTCGATCCAGAACGACTTGGCGAAGCTGATCGAGGAATTGAAGGCGGTCACGACGTTCTTCACCACGTCGTCCACCCCCAGCCCGAGCTCGGCGCACTTGCGGCGGTTCATCGTCAGCTTGAACTGCGGATAGTCCAGGCGCTGCTGGATGCGGACATCCACGGCGCCGGAGACGGTGGAGACCCGTCGCTTGATCTCTTCCGCCACGCCCATCGAGGTCCAGAGGTCGTTCCCCTGCACCTGGATGTTGATGGGGGCGGGCAGGCCGAAGTTCACCGCGGCGCGCACCATGCTGTTGGGCTCGAACGCGAATTCGATCCCCGGAAAGCGGTCGGGCAGGGCGCGGCGCAGACGGGTTCGGGCCTCCAGGTCCCCCAGCGAGCCTTCCTTGAGCTGGACCAGAATGAACGCGTCGTGCGGGCCGGAATTGGGGGTGTAGGCGGCCGGCCAGTCGTTGAGTACTCCGATGTTCGTGATCAGCTTGCGGACCCTGTCCGGTCCCAGCGATTCTTTGATGGCGTTCTCCACCTCCGCGAGCCGTCGTTCCGTCTCGTCCACGCGGGTCCCGCTCGTGACCCGGGCCCGGATCGTGAACTGGCCCGAATCGACCTGGGGGAACAGCTCCTGACCGAGCCTCGGGTACAGGAGAAGTCCGGCGGCGACGAGCATCCCCACCGCCCCGCCCGCCGTCGCCCAGCGCCATCGGAGCAGGACGGCGAGGAGTCGGACATAGGCCTCCTGCACGCGGGCGAAGGCGCCCCCGCCGGGCGCATCGGAGTGCTTCGGCTTGAGGAACCTCGCGCAGCACGCGGGCACGAGCATCACCGCCATGACGTACGAGGCCGCCAGCGCGAGCGTGACCGACAGGGCGAGAGGCGTGAACAGGAACCGCCCGATCCCGGTGAGGAGGACGACGGGGAAGAAGACCACGCAGGTCGCGATCACGATGATGAGGACCGGCTGCGCCACCTCGATCGCCCCGTCATGCGCCGCCTGCGCGGGCGTCTTGCCCATCGCCAGATGCCGCTCGGTGTTCTCCAGGACGACGATCGACTGATCGATGAGCAGCCCCACCGCGATGGCGAATCCGCCCAGCGTCATGGCGTTCAGCGATTGTCCGGCGAAGTAGAGTCCCGCGAGCGCCGCCAGGAGCGAGAGCGGGAGCGAGAGGAGGATGATGGCGATCCCAGGATGCCCTCCTCGACGAGGGCGCGGATCGCGTCCCGGACGAAGTTCGACTGATCGAACACCACCTCCATCTCCACGCCCTTGGGGAGCCGCGTCTCCAGGTCCGGGATGGATCCCTTGACCGCGTCCACGATCCGGATCGTGTTGGCGCCGGGCTGACGGTAGATCGGCACGTACAGCTGCCGTTTCCCGTCCACGCGGACGATGTTCGACTGGAGTTCCGCCGAGTCCTCGGCGTCGCCCACGTCCTTGAGCAGCACGGGCGCCGTGCCGTCGAGCTTGATGGGGAACTCGTTCAGCGCCTCGGCGTCCGGAACCATCGAGTTCGACTCGATCTGGTACTCCATGTCGCCGAACCGCGCCGTTCCCGTCGGAATGAACACGTTGTACTTGTGGAGGCTGGAGACGACATCGAGCGGGGACAGTCCGCGCGCCTGCAGCAGCGTCGGCTCGACGTAGGCCAGGATGCGCCGCAGCTTCCCGCCGTAGACGGCGGGCGCAATGACGCCGGGGATCGACTGGAGCCGGTTCCGGAGCTGGAAGTAGGCGATGTCATAGAGTTCCGTCTCGTTGAACGTGTCGCTCTTCACACTGAAGAGACAGAGCGGGATGGAGGCGGTGGGATCGAACGGCATCACCATCGGGGGGACGGTCCCCGGAGGGAGGTAGTAGAGGTCGGACATCGCGTAGGCGCTGACCTGGGCCATCGCCGAGTTCGGATCGATCTCCTCGTGGAAGAAGTCCTTCACGATGGAGACGCCGAGCATCGACTTCGCCTCCTGGTGCTCGATCCCCACCGACTGGCCGGTCCATCGCTGCATGCGGGTGGAGATGTCGCGTTCGACGGTCTCCGCCGGCATACCGGGATAGAAGGTGACGATCTGGACGGCGGGGGTCTTGAACTGCGGGAGCATGTCGACCGGGATCCGGGCGCCGAGCGTCACGCCGAGGACCACGATGGCGAGGGTGAGGACGACGACCACGTACGGGTTGCGGAGGGCGAGGCGGACCAGCCACATGGAGGAATTCTCCCGCGAGGTTGCTGATGTGATGTCGGGAGGGGCCGGATTTCATACAGGAACATCCAGAAGACTATCTCAGAAGTCCGCCGTAGGGGCATGGCGGCGCCGTGCCCCTACGGACGGGGGCGCCGTGCCCCTACGCGGCGAGTGCTGAGATAGTCTCCAGTCCTACAACGCTACTCTGGGACACGACCGCCTGTTGCAACTCGGCCCCGCCCTTGTCATTCCGAGCGTCGCGCCGCCGTTTGGCGCGACGTGAGGAATCTGGAGCGAAATGGACTTTCTCCGGAGACAGGTGCTCTTCAGGCCAGCTCCCTCGTCGCCCCGTAGCACGTGCTACGGGGGCGGCTCCGCGGGATGACAGTTCCAAAGTAGCGTTGTAGGACTAGGAGTGTTTCACGCTTCAATCTGTGGCGTCACCGGGTGGCACGGGCGGCTTGTCCGCCCGTGCCCGGCAGCACGGGCAGCAAGCTGCCCGTGCCACCCCCAAATCCAATGTTGAAGGCCCACTAGGAGCGGGGGGCGATGCCGGTCGATTTCGCAGGATCGAGATTGGCGGGAATCTCCCGGAAACTGTATGATCGCGCCGGTGGGGCGACATTTCAGGGTGGAGCCCATCCGGATGGACACGGAGTCCCGCGAACGGTTTCTGGCGCACCTCGAGCGCGTGCGCGGTCCGCTGACCGCCTACGTGCGGTCCCTCCTCTGGAGAGGGGATGGCCTCTCCGACGCGCTTCAGGTCATTCTCATGACCGCCTTCGAGAAGTACGCCGCCTTCGAGGAGGGGACCGACTTCCGGGCGTGGGTCTTTCGCATCGCTACGTTGCAGGTCTTCAACCTCAATCGGAAGCACGGGCGGGAAGAGCCCTCCATCCCGGAGGGCGCCGAGCCGGTCGACCCCGCGACCGCCCTGGAGCGGGAGTGGACGTATGAGGAGATCTTGCACGATCCGGATCGTCTGCTCGACCGGATGGAGGATGAGGTCCGCGCCGCCGTGCGGCGGCTCCCGCCGAACGAGCGTGCGGTCCTGCTCCTCGTGAGCGTCGGAGGGTTCACCTCGCGCGAAGCCGCGGAGATCATGAGCATCCCGCACGGGAGTGCGATGGGATATGTGGGCCGCGCCCGGGGCCGGCTCCGCGAGGCGCTGGCGGAATACGCGCGGACACGAGGATGGGCGCGGTCGGAGAAGGGAGGCGGCCCATGAACTGCGACGAGGTCCGTCGCCGGCTCAGCCTTTTCCTCGACTCCGACTGCACGGCGGAGACGGCCCAGGACATGCTCCGTCACGCCGAGAGTTGCCCGTCCTGCGCGGAGCGGGTGGCGTCGGAGACACGGATCGAGCATCGCCTCAAGGAGATTCTGGGCGCCTCCGCCGCGGGGGATGGCGAGGCGTGGGAGCGGGCGATCTCGGGGCTGCCGGCGGGGGCTTCCGATGGGGCGTCCGGCGCGCGCCGATCTCCGGCCGGGCGGCGAAGGGCCGCACTCGTTCTGGCGGCGCTGTCGATGGCGGCCGCGGCCCTGCTGGCCTGGCTCCGGCCGTGGCATCGCGAACTCGATCTGGCCCTCGAGCTGGCGGCCCACCATCAGAAGGTGCTGGAGGGGAAGTCTCCGCTCGAGGTGGAATCTCCGGATCCCGCGGTGGTGCACGCCTTCTTTCGGGGCAAGTACCTCTTCCAGCTCCCGACCTGCGGGGAGTTGCCGGGCGGGATGCGCCTCGCGGGCGGGCGGCCTTGTTATCTGGCGGGCGCGCCGACGGCCTACTATGTGGCGCATCGGGGGGAGACGGCGATCACCGTGGCGGTCTTCGCGCCGGAGGGGCTCGACGCCTTCCCGATGGCGCGCGAGCGGCTGAGTTCCTCCGACCGTCTGCACTGCCGGATCGGGTCGATGGAGATCGTCGCCCATCAGGGGAAGGGGAGAGTCGTGGCGGCCATCGGGGCCTGCCCGAGGGAGGCGCTGGACGCCCTCGCGGAGGCGTTCAAGTAGCGATCGTATCCGACCTCTACATGTACCCCTTCATGATCTCGTCCAGCACCGGCTTCGGCGGGCGGACCCGCTCGACCGGGAGGTCGTACAGCGGTTCCGCGACCAGGTGGAGCTGCTCCGTGAAGTCGGGCGCCTTGGGGTTGATGTAGAAGATGCCCGTCAGGAGCTCCTTCTGCGTGCGCGCCTCCTCCAGGAGCTGAATCGAGGCGAGGCGGTTCGTCGGATCGTAGTCGCGGTCCAGCTTCCTGAGCAGCACCCGCGACCCGTCGTGCATCGTCACTTCCTTCGTCGACCCCGGCTCGTAGTCGACCGCGATGTTCTCGAAGAACGGCACGAAGCCGATCTCGTGCAGGGGGACGTCGTTGTCCTTCGCGTACTTGTAGGACTTCGTCGACCCCTCATGGTTGTTGAAGGTGACGCACGGACTGACGATGTCGAGGAGGGCCGTCCCGCGATGGGCAAGGGCCGCCTTGAACATCGCCTGCATCTGCTTCGCGTCGCCGGAGAAGGAGCGCGCCACGAAGGCGCAGCCGAGGTTGATCGCGAGGGCGCAGCAGTCCATCGGCGGCTGGTCGTTCACGTGACCCGCCTTGGAGGCCGAGCCCTCGTCCGCCGTGGCGGAGAACTGGCCCTTGGTGAGGCCGTACACCCCGTTGTTCTCGATGATGTAGATGCACGGGACGTTGCGGCGGACCATGTGCATGAACTGGCCGAGACCGATCGACGCGGTGTCGCCGTCTCCGGAGACCCCTACGGCGATCAGGTTCCGGTTCGCCAGGACCGCCCCCGTGGCGATCGCGGGCATCCGGCCATGGACCGCGTTGAAACCGCACGAGCGGCCGAGGAAGTAGGCCGGTGTCTTCGATGAACAGCCGATTCCGCTCAGCTTGGCCACCCGGTGGGGCTCGATTCCGTAGTCGAAGAACGCCCGGATGACGGCGTTGGTGATGGAGTCGTGCCCGCAGCCGGAGCAGAGGGTGGAAACCGAGCCGGTGTAGTGCTCCAGTGGAAGCCCCAGCCGGTTCATCTTCTTCTGCGGCGCCGGCGCGGCGGGGGGGGGAGGCGGCGGCTGAGCGGGTGTCGTGGTGGCCATCTTCAACTCCTCTGTTTTTCTTCTGTTTCTTTCTCTTGTCGTTCTTTCTTCAGTTGTTTCTTTCAACCCGAAACCCGGAACCCGAAACCATCAGTGCCCCCGCGGCCCGAACCACTGCGTCTCCCCGAGGTGGCCGCCCTTCTCCTGCGCCCGGAGATTCTCCACGATGAAGGCCGCGTCCAGCGTGTTTCCGGTGTAGTGCCGGATCGGGCGGAACTTCGTCGCGTACTGAGGCATGTCGAGGGAGAGCAGACTCTGCATCTGGCCGTCGCGGTTCTGCTCGACGAGGTAGAGTCGCGGGTGCTTGTCGATGAACTCCGCCACCTGCGAGTTGAACGGATACCCGCGGAGCCTGAGATACGCGGTGGGGACGCCCTGCGCGCGCAGCTGGTCGCGCGCCTCGACCGTCGCCCAGTGCGATGTCCCGTAAGCGATGATCCCGATCTCCGCCTTCGGGTCGGCCTCGATGACGGGCGCCGGCACCATGTCGCGCATCGTCTCGAACTTCTTCGCCAGGCGGTTCATCAGGTTCCGGTAGTCGGACGGACGCTCCGTGTACTGCGCCTTCTCGTTGTGCCCGCTTCCGCGTGTGAAATACGGGGCGAGCGGATGCGGGTTTCCGGGCAGGGTGCGGTAGGGGATGCCGTCGCCGTCCACGTCCCGGTACCGCTCGAACTTGCCCAGGCGGTCCAGGTCGTCTTTCGTGAGCACCTTGCCCCGGTTGAGCGGCTTCGTGGGATACGGGAAAGGATCGGACATCCAGAAATTCATTCCGAGGTCGAGGTCCAGCATCACGAAGACCACCGACTGGACCTGCTCCGCCAGATCGAACGCGTCCTGGGCGAACTGGTAGGCCTCCTGAACCGACGCCGGGATCAGCATCGGGTGCTTCGTATCGCCGTGGGAGAGAGTGGCCGCCTTGAGGATGTCGCCCTGCGAGGTGCGGGTCGGGAGTCCGGTGCTTGGGCCCACCCGCTGCACGTCGAAGATGACCCCCGGCACATCGGCGAAGTAGGCCAGTCCGACGAACTCCGACATGAGCGAGATCCCCGGGCCGGCGGTGGCCGTCATCGACCGCGCCCCCGCCCACCCCGCGCCCAGCACCATTCCGATCGAGGCGAGCTCGTCCTCGGCCTGTACGATCGCGACCGTCGTTTTCCCGGTCACCGGGTCCTTGCGGTACTTGCGGCACAGATCGATGAGCGATTCCACCAGGCTCGAGGACGGGGTGATCGGGTACCACGTACAAACGGTGACGCCGCCCATGAGGGCGCCGATGGCCGCCGCCGTGTTCCCCTCGATCAGGATCTGGCCCGCCGTCTTGTTCATCCGTTCGACCCGGTAGGGGTCCTTCTTCACGAGATTCTTCTGCGCCCAGTCGACGCCGAACTTGATGGCGTTCAGGTTGAGGTCGATCGCCTTCTGCTTCGACTTGAACTGCTTCTTGAGCGCGGTCTCGCACTCGGCGATCTCGATGCCCAGCAGGTGGACGACCACGCCGACGTACACCATGTTGGTGACGAGTTTCCGGAGCTTCGGGTCGGGACAGGCCTCCCACGAGAGCTTGTTGAAGGGGACCGGATACTCGATGAGGTCGTCGCGCTTGACCGTCCGGCGGAGGTCGCTGTTCCAGATGAGGACGTTGCCGGGGGTGAGGTCGGTGATGTCGGAGTCGATCGTCTCCTCGTTCATCGCCACGAAGATCTCCGAGACCTTACGCCGGGCGATGTATCCGTCCTTGCTCACCCGGATCGTGAACCAGGTGGGGAGCCCCTGGATGTTGGACGGGAAGAGGTTTTTCCCGCTGACCGGGATCCCCATCTGGAGGATCGACCGGAGGAGGACGTTGTTGGAGGACTGACTGCCGGATCCGTTGGCCGTGGCGACCTGGATGCTGAAATCGTTGATGACGGGCTTCCCCGAGGAGGGGGCTTTGGCGGCGGCCGGGGTGGGCATAGTGTCGACTGGCATGGCGGCTCCTGCGGCTCTATGGATGTATGGCCGGGGTTTGGAGTGCCCCGAAACGCATCTATTCTAGGCAGCGATCCGATCGGAGACAAGAATTCTTTGATGCGAACCCGGATATGTCATCTCACTAACGCGGAAAAGTCCGCATCGCGACTCCTCCGCTGGGCCGCGGCGCGCGAGCGCCGCTAGCCCGGATTATTCACGAACGGGAGGTGCGTCTCCCCGGAAAACCGTCCGCCCTGAGCGAGCCGGCCTCCGTCACCGTGTCGCCCTTCGACTCGGCGGTCGAAACAACCGACCGCCTCGCTCAGGGCGGACGGCTTGATCTGCCGGGCGCTCGGCGCGAAGGCACCGCGCATTCATGAATAGTCCGGGCAAGGGGACTCCCCCCGGGCCGCTGCGCGCGAGCGCCGCTACGCGGTCTCTCCGGCTCACTCCTCCTCCTTCGCCAGATTCCGGTTCCAGGCGGGGATCTCCACCACGAGGTCCATCGACCCGTCCGGCACGCATTGGCACCCGAGGCGGGACTGGGGGGTGAGCGCCGGCGCCATCTCCAGTTCGTCGCACTCCTCCTCGGTCTGCTCGCAGCAGGACTCGATTCCTTCGCGCACGACGACGTGACAGGTGGAGCAGGCGCAAACCCCTCCGCACGCATGCTCCAGCGAGATGCCGTGGGCGAGCGCCGTGGCGAGGATGCTGCCCGGCAGGCCGGTGGGACCGTACGGGATCTTCGCGGGATCCACTTCAACGACGATGTCCTGCGGCAGGAACCGGATGCGGTACGTCCGGGTCGGAAGCCGGTAGGCTGGAGGCTTGAAGTAGGGGTTGGAGCCGCCCATGGAACGGTTTCGGGTTTTGGGTTTCGGGTTTTGGGTTTGGTAGTGGCCGTTCTGTGGGAAGGTTTCGGTTGTCGTCCAGGGTGCTGGTATCCCGAGCCCCGCCCCGGCTACTCCTGATCCTCTTTGGAGTCCCGGTACTCCTCCAGCCACTTCATCTGGATGGCCTCGAGGATCTTCTCGTTGGATTTCTGGGGGTCCCCGGTGAACCCGGGAATCTCGGTCACCCAGGAATGAAGCTGGGTGAAGCGCACCGTGAGCGGGTCCACATTGGGATGCGTCTCGAGGAGGTGGAGAGCGATGTCTTCCGTGTCGGTCCAGGAGAGGTTCATGTCAGAGCACCTCCGGCAGCGTCGGGTTCCAGGACGGGACCTCCACGACCAGGTCCCGGGTTCCGTCCGGCACACACTGACACGCCAGACGCGAGTTCGCCTCGAAATTCGCCACATCCTGAAGCAGCAGCACCTCGGCCTCCTGCTGCGGACTGCACGACTCGATCCCCTCGCGGACGACCAGATGGCAGGTCGTGCACGAGCACATCCCGCCGCACATGTGGTTGAGGAAGACCTTGTGCGCGATCGCCGTCTGGAGGAGACTCCCCGGCAGACCGGTGTGCGCGTACGGGATCTTCGCCGGATCGACCTCCACCTCCAGCTCCTGCGGCAGGAACTTCACGCGGTACTTCCGCGCGGGGAGCGCGACGTTCTTCGGCGGGATGTAGTCCGGATTCGGGCCGACCATCAGTCCACCTCCAGGCGGGTCCCGACCTCGATGCGTGGGACAGCCCGGAACGCCTCCACGTGCAACCCGCGCGGTCAGGCCCCGGCGCGACCAACGACCGGTCGGCACCCGCCCCTACGGCAACTCGCAGGACCTCGCCCGCCCGAGACGCCGATTGTCCGCTCCATTCTGCGTCTCCCCGGAAAACCGTCCGCCCTGAGCGAGCCGGCCTCCGTCCGGCCGGCGAGTCGAAGGGCCGGACCGCAACACCGTGTCGCCCTTCGACTCGGCGGTCGAAACAACCGACCGCCTCGCTCAGGGCGGACGGCTGGACCTGCCGAGCGCTCGGCGCGAAGGCGCCGCGCATTCATGAATAATCCGAGCTAGACCGCCTTGTCCTTCAGCATCGTCCGCACGGCCCGGTTCATCAGCCGTTCCGCGAGCGGCGTGGTCGCGGCGTCCAGGGCGGCCCGAAGGCCGTCGATCTCCGCCCGGCAGGGGCCCTTGCAGGCGAGCGACAGCTGCTGCACCTGCGCCTCGATCGCGCGGCGCTCCTCGTCCGTCGCCTCCTCGCCCGCCTGATCGAGCGCGTGACGGACGGCCGTCATGACCCGCTCCGCCTCGATTCGCGACTCCCGCAGGAATCGCGCCTCCACATCCTCCTTCGCATGAGTCACCGACTCCTGCAGCATCCGCCGCAGCTCCTCCTCCGTGAGCCCGTAGGACGGTTTCACCTCGATCGACTGCGCCTTTCCGGTCCGCTGGTCGGCGGCGGTCACGCTCAGGATGCCGTTCGCGTCGATGAGAAAGGTGACCTCGATCCGCGGGAGGCCGGCGGGTTGCGGGGCGATTCCGCTCAGCCGGAACCGGCCCAGCGACCGGCAGTCGGCCACCAGTTCGCGTTCCCCCTGCAGGATGTGGATGTCCACGCCGGTCTGGTTATCCGCGTAGGTGGTGTACTGCTGGCGGAGGCTGGTCGGGATCGTCGTATTGCGCGGGATGATCTTGTCGACCACGCCGCCCATGGTTTCGATTCCGAGACTGAGCGGGGTGACGTCGAGAAGCAGGAAGTCCCTGTTTCCACCCGTCAGGATGTTCGCCTGTACGGCCGCCCCGAGCGCGACCGCCTCGTCCGGGTTGATGCTGGTTCGCGGCTCCCGGCCGAAGATCTCCCGGACCTGGGCGCGGA
Organism: Planctomycetota bacterium; assembly: GCA_016192525.1. GTDB lineage: Bacteria > Planctomycetota > MHYJ01 > JACPTZ01 > JACPTZ01 > JACPTZ01. Next base: position 1,329 of record JACPTZ010000090.1, on the reverse strand, counting down.
CCGCCGGAATGCGGGTGGAGCCCCCCACGAGGACGACCTCGTCCACCGGAGAGGACTCCAGCCCCGCGTCTTTGAGGGCCATTCGGCAGGGTCGGACCGTGCGATCGAGAATGGGCTGGACGAGCGCCTCGAACTCCCTCCGCGAGACCGTCCACTCCCTGCGGAGGCCGAGATCCCGGGCCTCCAATGTGGCCTTCGTGGTGTCGTCGGCGGAGAGGGCGATCTTGGTCTGTTCGCCCAGGATCCGGAGCCGCTCCAGCAGGGCGGTCTCGCCGGGGCCGAAGTCGGCGTGGCCGTCGGCGCGGAGATCGTCGCGGAATTTCAGGGCGAGAGCGAGGTCGAGGTCGTCCCCGCCCAGGTGCGTGTCGCCGTTCGTCGACACGACCTCGAAGATGCCCTCCTTCACCCGGAGGATGGAGATGTCGAAAGTGCCGCCTCCCAGGTCGTAGACGGCGATGAGCCCCTGCGACTTCGTGTGGAGTCCGTACGCGAGGCAGGCGGCGGTCGGCTCGTTGACGATCCGGGCGACGTCGAGCCCCGCGAGCCGTCCGGCGTCCCGGGTGGCCTGCCGCTGGGCGTCGTTGAAGTAGGCCGGGACGGTGATCACCGCCTGTGCGACGGGCCGCTGAAGGGCGACCTCGGCCCACCGCTTGAGCTCCCGGAGGATGATGGCGGAGACCTCCGGCGGCGTGTACTCCCGGCCGCCGATCTCGATCCGGACCACCCTGGATTCACGCGTCACGATCGGGAAGGGGACCAGACCCGCCTCGCCGCGGACGTCTTCGGTCCCCCGGCCCATGAACCGCTTCACCGAGAAGACCGTGCGGCCGACATGCGAGGCCCGCTGCGACCGCGCCTCATCTCCAATCACCACCCGGCCGGTCGGGTCAAAGTAGACGACCGAGGGGAGCAGGAATCCGCCTGTCTCCGGGTTCGGCAGACACCGCGGCTTGCCGTCGGGGCCCACGATGGCCACGAGGCTGAAGGTCGTTCCGAGGTCTATCCCGATGATCGGCGCGCTCATGAGAACCGCGAATTACGCGAATTACGCGAATTCAAGAGGAGAAAAGGAAACAAAGGCAACAACGGAAAAGGACACTGAAATGACAACTGCAAAGGAAAACAGAAAAAACAACAGCAAGGGAAACAGAAAAAGACAACAGCAAGGGAAACAGAAAAGGGTCTTCCGGGTTTCGTGTGGGTTGAGAATGCAGGCTCCCGGGACGCTGCCGGTCAGGAAGCAGACTGAAGCAACAACGGAGGGTAGGGAGGGGGAAGAAGAAACGGGGTCCTCTGGCCCCTTTTCGGGTGGCACGGCCCATCGGGCCG
>JACPTZ010000153.1 GCA_016192525.1 Planctomycetota bacterium | reverse complement strand
TGGCGCCGGCGTCCCCCGTCCCGCTCACGCTCGCTGTCACGTCTCCCAACGAGTTCATGATGAATGTGCCGGCGTTCACGATCAGCCGACCGGCGATGGTGTGGGTGTTTCCCCGGGTGTCGTAGTCCCCGCCCATGTACTTCGTGAGGTTGTTCGTGACGGCGATCGGGGTGAAGGCGCCGATGGTCGACGCCGTGGCTGCGATATCGAGGTCGTAGAACGAATTCGCAGTCGCCGCCGTGCGCTGAGAGATGTCCTTCGAAACGCCCACGCTGTCCATCCGCACCGTGCCGCCGGTGGGGTTGAAGGCGCCGCTCGCCGCCGTGTCGTCCCAGTTCCCGGCGCAGGTGATGAGGCCCGCGGACATCGTGAGGCCCCCCCCCAGGATGCTGATATCTCCATCCGCGTTGAGAAGGTCGCCGGCAGAGTCGATCGTGACGCTCCCCGACGACAATTCGAAGAAGTACGAGGCGTTGGTGACATTCACCGTGTAGTCCGCTGTGGCGAGCGAAAGCGCTCCCCCGGCGACCCTGAGCGCGGGTGTGTTCACCGTACCGGACCCGATGCCCGGCCGGTAGGTGCCGCCCTCAAGGTACAAAATCTTGCCGGCAGCCACATCGAGCGTCTGGCCGGGGGCACCGCCGTCGGCGTAGAGCGCGGTGAGATCCGCGTCCCCGTTGTGGCCGGTGTCCAGATCGACGTTCGTCGTCACGGAGAAAGAATCGTTGCGAACGACGAGGCGGTCCTCAATCAGGTTCAGGCCTGAAATGGGGACGCTGTTGGACGTGGTGACGATAACACCCTTTCTGGCATGGTTGTCGATGAAGAGCGTCAGGACATCCCCCGTAAGGGTGATCGCCTGGACGCTGAATGCCCCGGTGCCGGTGTTCACGGGTTGCGTGTCGTCAGGCGATGCCCCGCCATTCACGAGCGCCGAGACGTCCATCGCAATCCCCGTGAGGGGCGATGTCTCATCGACCTGACGCACGACGCCGGACAAGGTCACCGGCCACAGGATCCGGCCCGGGGTCGTCACACCGGTCCCGACCGGATCGTCCTCGAAGGCCTCAGTCCCCTTGGTCCCCGTCGTCCCGTACATCCGGACCGTCCCGAAGAAGGCGACCGCGACGGAGACATTGTGGTCGCACGCCGCGGCATCGAACGAGCAATTGCGCAGGATGAAGTTCTCGGCCCCGGTGGAGTTGAAGACGAGGTAGGTGTCGTCCGTGCCGCTGTTCACCATGTTGTCGAAGGCGATTCCCTTCGCTTCGCCGGCCGTGCCGTTGTTCAGGATCGCGCCGCTGTCGATCTGGACGCCGCCTGGGGAGTGAGAGAGAATCCGGAGCCGGTCGCCCGCAGTGCCGGCCTTGTTGACGCTGAGCGTCGAGAAATTGGTGACCGTCAGCCCCCAGAGGTTCACGCCGACGAACCCGCTGGTGGTGATCGTGGAGACGGTCCCCGCCCCGGAACAGACGAGCTTCCCGGCCCAAGCGGCGAACCCATTCCCCACCCTCAGGAGCTGGCTCGGGCCCATCTTCAGCGTCGCGGCCCCCGCGGTGAAACGGAGTTCGGGAACGCCCGTCCCGATCACATCGATGTCGGCCAGGCACGTCACGGTGGAGGTCCCCATCTCCACGATGCCGAGACTGCTGATGAGGAACAGGTCGGCGGCGGCGTCCCCGATCGCGTGGCTGTCGTCACCGAACTCGAAGGTCCCGCCCTGAACGGTGAAGTTCCCGCGGACGTCGATCCCGTCCGGCGTGGCGGCGTCCATCGAGGTGGTGCCGGTATTGTCGATGGTAAGGCCATTGAAGTAGTTCGCGGCGGCGACCTTGATCGTGCTCCCGTCGGTGTCGCTCAGCGTGATCTTCCCGGCGGCTTGCTGGAACGTGCCGCCGGAATCGTCCCAGTTCCCGGCGACATCATGGGCCGTCGAGGCCCGCGGATCGAGGATCGTCGTCACCCCGCCCGAAAGCGTCAGATTCCCCTCCACGTCCAGCGCCACCGCCGCGGCGGCCCCGTCCTGCATGTCGAGCGTGCCGCCGGAGACGAGCAAGTCCCCATTCACGTCCAAGACGAGATCCGACCCCGTCGCGAAAGAGGTCGTTCCGGCGTTCGAGACGGTCAGATCGAAGAAGTTGTTGCCGGAGGCGACATCGATCGTGCTCCCGTCCGCATCCGAAAGCGTGATCCGCCCGGCGATCGGCGTGAAGGCGTCCCAGTTCCCGGCCACGTCGTGAGTGGTGCTTCCGCGCGGATCCAGAATCCCAGCACCCGAGAGTGTCAGGTTTCCCTCGACGTCGAGCGACACGTCGGTCCCCCCGGCCTTCATGTCGAGCGTTCCCCCGCTGACGGCCAGCGAGCCATTCACATCCAGGACCGGATCGGTGGCGGGATCGAACAGCGTCGTCCCGGCATTCGAGACCGTGAGATTGAAGAAGTTGTTCGCAGCGGCGGACTTGATCGTGCTCCCGTCCGCATCCGAGAGGGTGACTGTCCCTGCGGTCGGCGTGAAGGCCCCGCCCGAGTCGTCCCAGTTCCCGGCCACGTTGTGGGCGGTGCTCCCGCGCGGGTTGAGGGTCCCGCCGCTCGAGATATACAGGTCCACGGCCACGTCGAAAGCCACGTCCGACGTGCCGTCGGTCATGTCAAGCGTTCCGGCATCGACCACCAGGAGCCCGTTCACGTCCAGCGTGAGATCGGAACCGGCCGCGAAGGAGGTCGTTCCCGGGTTGGAGACCGTGAGATTGAAGAAGTTGTTGGTGGAACCAACCGAGATCGTGCTGCTTCCGGATGAGCTGAGGGTGATCGTGCCGGCGGTCGGCGTGAAGGTCCCGTCGAAGTCGAACCAGTCTCCCCCCACGTCGTGCGCGGTGCTCGTGCGCGGGTTCAGCGAGCCTCCGGCGCCCAGGCTGAGGTTGCCCTCCACGTCGAGGACCGCCGGGTTCGTCCCGTCCCACATGTCGAGGGCCGACATCGAAGCCACGACAAGGTCTCCGTCGACGTCCAGCGTGAGATCGGAGCCGGGGGCGAAGGAAATGGGCGTGCTGGACGCAAGGGTCAGGTTCCAGAAATTGTTGGCGGCGATCGTCATGAGGGTGCGGGCCACGCCGCCGTCCAGTTCGATCGTCCCCGCCGTGGGCGTGAACGAGCCGCCGGAATCGTCCCAGTCCCCGCCGACGGTGTGCGTGAACGAACCCGGGTCGAACTTCCCCGCGAGGATGAGGAGGTTTCCGTTGATGTCAAACCCGCCGAGGGCCGTGGCGGTGTTGTTCCCGGCGACGCCGGTGTTGTTGACGCGGAAGTGGAAGACGGTCCGCTGCGCCGCCGATCCGCCGTTCAGGGCCTGGAAGTGGCTCCCGTCCATCGCAAGGGTTGTGGATCCCGGGGTAAACGTGCCGTTGTTCGCGTAATCGCCGCCGACGCTGAGGTCCCCGTTGTCGCCGGTCGCGTCGACGGTGCCGAACGGGCCGATGGTCACGTTCCCCCCGGCCACGATCGATCCGCCTCCATTGAAGTTGAGGAGGCTGATGGAGGTGCGGCCGATGTCGAGGCCCAGGCAGAAGTGGTTGGTGAGGTCGGCGAGCAGCGGCGCGTACGTGTAGCCGCCGTCGATCACAGCATCGTCGCTCGAGGTCGGGGGACCGAGCCCGGCCGGAGTGGCGCCATCCGTCCAGTTGAAGGGGTCTTCCCACTCGCTGGTGGTCGTCCCGACCACTCCCCCCTCGGTTCCAAAGACGTTCAGGACCGCCGCGATGGAACCCGACCAGGCGGTGACATTGTCCGCGTAGAGATCCGGGGTGGCCCCCCCCGTATTTCCAAAAGTGATCTGGGGGGTGAACGCGCCCGCGAATGTCGCGCTGTTGGAGCGGACGAGGTTACCGTCGACGTAGATGTCGTACTGGTTGGGGGCGTGGAAGACCAGCCGCACATGGTACCAGGTGGCGGCCGCATAGGGGACGACGGGTGAGAAATCGACATAGATGCCGCTGCCGTTCAGGTACATGACGTTCGTGGCGGTGAGAGCGATGCCTCCGCTCTCGTTCGTGTCGGTCAATTCGAAACGCATCGACGTCGCCTTCGCCGTCCCCTGAATGGCCGCTTCGACGATCTCCGGTACGCCCGTGGTCGACTTGACGATAAGGCCGTCACCGCCGGCCGAGTCGTCCAGCGCGAGCCCCCGCGTACGCTGCCAGTTCGCCAGTGTCGAGTTCGTCGCCTTGGTGGACCCGGCATTCCAGGCATTCAGGGTGCCATCCTCGAAGTCGTCCTTGAACCTCTGGGTCAGGAGCGAGGCGGTGGGGGCCGGGCTCGGGGCTGCATTTCCGTAGTAGAGCCACACCCGGTCCCCGACGGCGAAGCTGACGGGCATCGCGAAGTAGATCTGGAGCATGATGCTGCTGGTGAAGGTCGTATGATCGCCGACAACCTGACGGGCCAGTTCCGTGTACTGATACCCCGGGGCGGCGCTGTCGTCATAATAGACGACCCGGAGGTCATCGGCGCCCGTCACTGCCTCCGTCCCGCCGAGGAGCGCGGCCGCAGTGGGCGTCGTCTTGGGGTCGAACTGCACGCAGATGGTCTCACCCACGGTCTCGCTGATGGTCAGTTCGCTCCCGATCTCGATCCGGTATCGCCAGTTCCCCACCCACCTTAGGGTCCGCGCGAACAGGATGCGATTCCCGCCTGGCTCCGCGGGATCGTTGTCGTACGTCTCGCCGGCCCCGGCCCCCTGCGGCTGGCTGAAGGTGATGGTGCCGCCCGCCATGGAGGAGGCATCCACGTTGTACCCGATTCCGCCGAAGGTGGAATCGAAGGAGCAGCCGCTGGCGGTGAGGGTGTAGGAACCGCCGGTGATGGCCAGATGGCTCCCGCCGTTGGCCGCGTTCGTGAAGGCCACGTCGTCGAACCGGGTGAGGGTGCACCCGCTCGCGATCGACATCCCCCCCGTCGGGTGCGCCGAGACGTTCAGGCCGTTCACGTTCAGGCTCGCCCCGGTGTTGAAGGCGAGGTTGTTCATCCGCCCCGAGACCGTCGTGAGCGTCGGGCTCCCGGACGCGGCGGTCGCGGTGAACGCGCCGGAGAACGTGAGCCACGCCGCGGCCGGAACCCGAATCGTGACAGAACCGGTGAGCGTGACCGTCCCGTTGAGGGCCGTGGTTCCCGTCCCCCCGGTGAGCATGCTCGTGCCGGTCATCGAGAGCGCGCCCGTCCCGCTCAGTGTGAGGTCCCCGGAACTGGCGCTCAGATCGACCCGGGCGTTGCTCCCCATGGAGAGCGCCCCGGCGATCGTGTAGTCGCCTGAATAGGTGGCGTCCTCCTTCAGGACCCCCCCGGCGGAGAGCATTTTGAGTGTGGCGCCGTTCGCCACCGTGAGCGTGTTGTTCACCGTGAGGGTGTTGCCGCCGATATCGAACGCGCCGCCCGTCATGTCGAACACGCCGACGGTCGAGAGGGAGGAACCGAGGGTGAGCGTCCCCCCCGTCTTCCATACGCGGAGGCCGAAGTTGTAGGAGCCTCCGCCGACGACCGTCAGCCTCTGGTCGGTCGAGGTGGGGAATCGCAGTTCCACGCCCGGGGCCGGACCGAAGGTGCCGGCACTCGACTTGTAGAAATCGCCGTAGACGATCAGGTTGTTCGTGGCGGGGATGCTGAACGTCCCGCTCGCCTGAGTGAGGCTTCGCACGGTGCGGGTAACGCCGACCCCGTCGATATTGCAGTTCCTGAAACTGGGAGGCACCCCGAGCACGATGTAGACGTCATCCGTGGAGGTATCCGGGAAGAAGGGCATGGAGGACGCCCGTATGCCGTCCTTCTCCCAGTTGGCGGCGAGAGGCGTCCCCGAAGTGTCGCCCCAACTGGTGTTCACCTCTCCCAGCCACTTCCAGCGGTAGTAGACCCAGCGGATCTGGCCCGTACTCACAGGCGCAGCGGACCCCGGGAGAGCGGGGAAATCGCTGTCGAACGGATCGACGTCCCACACCTCGCCGTCGCTCCCTGCGCCGTTCCTCTGCCCGCTCGCCCCGGTGGCGTTCTCGAAGGTGATCCAGTATGACGACCCGCCGTCGATTCTCGCGTTGTAGCCGCTCGTGATCGTGGCGGCCACGGTGTCCGAATCTCCGGCGATGGTGTTTGTCCCGAACTTGAGGCCGGTCCCGTTCAGGTTCTGCAGGTTGAGCGCGCTGATGCTCGCTGTCCCTTGGCAGAGAATGCTGTAGGTGGTGGCATCGGACCGCGTGAAGGTCGGCGCCCCCGCCGAACCCGCCGTCCAGACGCCGGCGCTCCCGATCGTGAGGCCGAAGCCGCTGTTGAAGTTGACCGTCCCGGTGGAGGCGCTGAAGGCTCCGCTCGAAACGGTGAGGCCATTGGAGAGAGTGAGGGTGCCTCCCGTAACATCGAGCAACGCCCCCGAAACCGTCAGGGCGTTCGCGACGTTCATCCCCCCTCCGGAGCAGCGGAGGATGCCCGTCGAGGCGCCCACAGTCCCATTCAGGTTCGTCGTTCCGCCCGTCGCCACCACAGTGCCGCCGCTCAGGGTGAGAGTGCTGCCCCCACCGAAGGTCCAGGTGGCCCCGGTATTCTGGAGCGCGCCAGAGGAGGCGGTGACCGTGCCTCCGAAGCTCGCGGTGCCGCTCGACTGATTGATCGTCCCGCCGTCGAGAGTCACATTGAAGCTCGAGTTGGCGCCGGAGAGCGTGAGCGTCCCGCTGGTCACGGTCAGCGTCCCTCCCACGGTGATGCCGGGGTTTGACCCTCCAACGGTGACGGTGGACGCCGGGGTCTGGTTCACGATCAGGTCGCCGCCGAAGGACACCCCGGCGGCGTTGACGTTCAGGGCCTGAGGGCCGGTGCCGTCGAGCGTCACCTTGGCGCTGTTCGACTGGAGGAGGGAGCGGGCGAGGCTGAAGTTCCCCTTGACGGCGAAGGAGCTCCAGGTCTCCGCCGCGGGCGTGGCGGCGAGGAAGGTGAGGGTGTTGAAGGACTCGGCGGCGCCGAGATCGATGGACTGGCGAACCGTACCGGAGAAGCTGATGCTCCCGCCGGTGAGATTAAGGGCGCCCGGGGTGGTGGGATAGGTTCGGAGATCGCCGCCAAAGTCGATCGCGCCGGAGGGCATCGCGAGCACCCCTGTGACCACGGTGACGCTCCCCATGATCACCCTGGACGTCCGCCACGGCATGAACAACTGGTATTCGAATGCCCCCGTGATGAACGGGGGGGCGACGCTGGACGAGATCGTGAGGGTGTGACCGCTGATGCCGAGGGTCCTGATTTGAGGCAAGGCCGAGGACAGGGTGGGGGCAGAGCCGGCACTCGGGATAAAGACCGTGTCGGACGACCCGGGGGCGCCGCTCGGGGTCCAGTTCCCGGCGGTGTCCCAGTTGGTGTCGATGGAGCCATTCCACACCTTCGTCCCGCCGTATGACCCGCCGGCGAGGGAGGCCTGCTCGCAGTTCCCGAAGGCCCCCAGTTCGGGGCCGCGGCCGTCCGAGACGATCTGGGTCCCGATCGTGGGGTGAGCCACCGAGACACCGGCGACCCCGGTCAGGTTTCCAGGCCCGGAGGCTACGCTGGTGCCGGTGTAGGAGAAGTCGTCTCCTTCGATGACCCCCCTCCCGGTCCCGGTGCCGATGCTGAACTTGGCGGTGTCAGCGACGGAAATCGTCGTCGCGCCGGCGCTGACGCTGGCCGTGGTCGTCGTGGAGGCCCGCAGCGCGATCACCCCGTTCGAGGGCTGCTGCCGGTGATAGTAGTTGTACGGCGCCAGGAAATAGTCGCCCGCATGCGGCGGGTCCGACGAGCTCACATCCATCGTCGGCGACGCCGCCGTCTGCCGGGCGATCGACCCTTCGCCGTCCGTGCCATCCGTAACGAAGCCGGCGGAGGCCCAGTGTCCCGAGGTCGACTTGAGATGGTAGTCGCCGTTCGCGGGATCGACGAAGGCGCTGATCAGTTCGAATCCGGTGACACTGTACTTCTCGTCCCCCGTGTACTGCAACCAGAGGGCGGAGGTCGACGAGTATGTAGCAATTCTCCCCCAGTAGATGTGTTGAGCGATCGCGCTGGCGTTGTTCACGTTGTAAACGTAGTTGAAGTCGGATGAAAAGCCGTCGCTCGCCGCGCCGCCGGAAAGGTAGAAAGCGACATAGGTGACGCCCCCGCCGCTCTTGGTGTAGGGCCTGAACCGGAAGAGGGAGTTGCGGACCGTCACGTCCGAACTGAGGGAGTTGTAGAAGCCGTGGGCCTCGGTCGCCAGGAACACCGCCGTCGTACCCTCTCCATCGTGCACCCAGGTATTGTTGTAGTAGCGGCCCCGCGAGGCGGAGTTCGCGACGATGCTCGTGTAGGCGTTCGTTCCGACGAAGATCTTCGAGATCACGCAGTTCCGGATCGTCCAGTCGTTGGTCGTGTCCACCCGGATCCCGCTCGCCCCGTTGTGCACGTAAAGGCGTTCGAACACGACCCGGTGGGAGGAGGCAATGGCCGCGACGACGCCGTAGGTGCCCGTGGTTCCGGTGGAGCCGCTGATGTCAAAGCCGGACACCTTCACGTCGGTGACGCCGCTGACGAGGAGCGTGTTGTTGGCCGTGGTCGGGTTCGACGCGATCTTCGGCGCATATCCGAGACCCGCGCGGAGCCAGATGGGGTTCTGCGCCGAGGCGGTCTTCCCGGAGATCGTCACGTTCTCGGAGTAGGTGGCGCCGTCCTGGACCTCGATGACCCACGGAGAAGTCAGGACCGCCGGGATCGCGGTGATGGCCGCCCCCAGCGTGGTGTAGTCGCCCCCGCCGGCCGCGATGACGCGCTTGAAGGTGGCGACCCTGCAGACCGGTGCGCCCGTCGTGGCCGGCGTTGTGGCGGCGTCGAGCCCGCTCGTCCCGGCGCTGAAGGTCACGTCGCCGGCCGCCAGGATGTCCAGTTTGAAGGACTGGCCGACGGGGGCGCTCGGGGAGATGTCCGCCTGCACGTGAAGCCACGAGGGGGTGGTCGTGAAGGTCGTGGAGAGCCCGCTGAAGGTGATCACGTCACCGCTGAAGGACCCGGCGCCGATAAGCGTGGCGCCGTCTTCGGGGCCGGCGTTGTCGTCGGTGTAGAGCCGGACGCGGGTGATGTTGGTGTCGGCGAGGAGCGAGACGGCGGTATTCGAGAAGGTCACGCTCGACAGGGTGGCGTTCCCCGCATCGGCGTAGCAGCGGAAGGAGCCGAGCCGGACGCGCGCCTCGCCGGGGATCAGGGCGATCTCGGGCGGGTTGTCCCGCTCGTAGACGATGTGGGCGAATCCGGTGGCGGGGCTGCCGCTCTTGAGGATCGTCGTCGTGGACTGGTCGAAGATCCCGGTATCGATCCCGGCCCTCACCGGCGTGGCGCGGCTGCCGTTGGAGGCGAGCACGGGACTGTAGGTGACGTCCGTGTTGGCGTTGAGGGAGAGCTTGAGCGTCTGCCCGATCGTCGCCCCGGTGGCGATGTCGCCGTAGACCCAGAATTTGATGCCGTTGTTCGAGTTGGTCCCCGTGGACGCCCCGGCGATGGAGCTGAAGGTCACGGTAGTTGCCGTCGTCGAGACTGTTCCGAGGGCAGTGGCAGCGCCGATGATCGGTCGCGTCGCGGAATTGAACAGCCTCCAGTTCGAGACCGAGGTCATTGGGAGGGTGCCGGCATTCGTGAACGTGATGGAGGTGACGCTGGTGGTGGTGCCGCTCGCGTTGCCGATCTTGAATGAGGCCAGGAACACGTCGGTCTGGCCTTGGGAGGCGTACTCCGGAGGGGGGGCCCCGGTGTTGCGGTCCATGAAGCCGTTCTGGGCCTGCAGGAGCTCCGGGGCCAGAAGGAGGCTGGCGAGAAGGAGCCCGGTCGTGCGAGGGGCGAATCGGATAGTCACGGAGAAGGTTCCCTCATCCCGCAGGGAATCGACTAAGCTGCGGTGTTTCGTGGAATGAAGCAAAGAGCGAGCCAGAACCAACTCACTTCGTCGCGCCATGTCAGCACAAGATATTTATACACAATGTCTTACGATCTGGCTTTTCGATGGATTAACTGGCGACGCCGCATGGTGCCTCGGATGGGCCGCCACGGGACACTCATGTTTGAATGAGGCTCAAAGTGTTAGTAATAAGCAGTTTACAGACACGTTGCAAAATGGGGGAAAGAGAGGTGCCACTGACGCTGGGAGGCGTGAATCGAGGGGGAGGAGGCGCTGCGGTACAAGTGACTCGTCAACACTAATCGTGCGGGTGCTTTGCCGTTGTTGTTTCCCCCTCCCCGGAGGGGAGGGGGTAGGGGGAGGGGCGCGGCCCTTCCGCGTGCAGGCGTGCGCCCCCCTCCCTACCCTCCCCCTGCGGGGGGAGGGAAAAAGCGAAAGGCCACTCGCTGAATGAGCGTTGACGGATCACTAGCCCGGATTGCTCATGAAAGCGCGGCGCCTTCGCGCCAAACGCCCGGCAGGTCAAGCCGTCCGCCCTGAGCGAGGCGGTCGGTTGTTTTCGACCGCCGAGTCGAGGGGCGACACGGTGTTGGAGTCCGGCCCTTCGACTCGCCGGCCGGGCGGAGGCCGGCTCGCTCAGGGCGGACGGTTTTTCGGGGGGACGCACCTCCCGTTCGTGAGTAGTCCGGGCCAGGCTGTGTCTGAAAACGAGGGACTTGGAAGGAAGTCGGTAGCACAGGCTTTCCAGCCCGTGCTTTCCAAGGAATCTTGTGCGAACATCCCCGTGCTTCCAGTAAGAGCGACTTGCAGGCAAGATTCCTCGTTGGCCCCGCAGCACGTGCTGCGGGGGCGGCCTCCTCGGGATGACACGTTGCCAAAGGCCACCGCTTCCCGGAAACGCTTCCTCAGCGTTGCAGGATTAGAGAGCCTCTTGCACCTGAACAACGTCTTCAGAGCATTTCGCTCGACAGCGAACCCGGTTTTGCCTACGATTTGTCCAACCCCATCTGGAGAAAGGAGGACAGCATGCCTGTTCCGGGAAGTCCGTACACCCGCCAGCCGGTCGTCGTGCGCCGGTCGGGGGGAGCATCGCCGGGCGGCCCGCGCGTGCCGGGCCGACCGCACACGCGCCAGCCGGTCGTCACCCGGCGCGCGCCCAGGTGACGCCGCTTTTCACTTCACTCTATGGAGGGACGACGACATGGGAAGCGTCTCGATGGAGTACCCGGAGGTCCCGCCCGGGGTCCAGGAACTGCGGGAGCTGGACACGGCGCAGCCTTCGCCGCTGAGCAACGTCAAGTTCATCTGCGGCGGACGTCCGGACGTGATCGTCCTCAGCATCACGGGGGACAACCCGGCGGACCTTCCGTTCCTGTTCAATCCGGACGGCGCCCCGCCCGGCGAAAGCCCCTTCGACGTGACCCGCTACTTCGCGCAGAACCCCCAGGCTCAGCTGGCGAGTACGAAGTTCACGCTGAGGGTGGACAACCGCACGGGGGGCACGGCCCGCATCCACTTCGGGGTGCTGTTCTCATAGCGGCGCCTGAGAGCAAGGCCCCTGAGCACGCCCGGGCGAAACCTGAAATCGCCGAGGGCCTGCTCAGGGGCCCGCCGCAGGGGCACGGTGGCGCCGTGCCCCTGCGGACGGCGAGTTCTGAGATTGTCTAGCCCGGCCCCGTCCCCGGAGGAGGGGTCGTGTCCGGCGGCGCATTGAACGGGCGGTGTGCGGCGATCATGTTCAGACCCTGTTCGGAGATCCCGCCCCGGATCGACTTCATCTGCTTCTTCCCCATCGGCTTCTTCGCGGCCTTCTTGTTCTGCGGCATGTTCTTCCTCCCTGCGCAAGGCGCCGGCACCGCGATTCGCCCCACCCGCGCGAGCGGCGGCGAGTCACGTGTGCAAGTATCAGTCTACACCTTCCTGAGGCGTTGTCAACCCCGATTTGTCACAAAGTGGGAGTATAGCCTATCACGCTATTCTAAAAGTACTTATGTTCTGGCGAACTTCCTTGGCGTCGAATCTCATGTTGCGCTCGGGAGCCCCTGCCCCTACCGGGCGGGTCCCGACCTCATCGTGCAGGACTGACCGCGTAGCCGTCCGCGAGACTCTCGCGGCGAAGTCGTCCAATCTCCAGCGACCGGTCGGCACCCGCCCCTACGAAGGCGCCCCGTTGTTTCCGCGTACGAGGTTAGCGCCCCGGATCTTGTCATCCTGAACGAAGCCCGCCGCCGTTTGGCGGGCGAAGTGAAGGATCGCCAGCCTTGACCGAGACAAGGCACACTCGCGCGGAGGCGCTGGCGATCTTTCGCGTCGGGCTGCGCCCGACGCTCAGGATGACAATGCGGTAACCTCGTACGTTTCCGCTTCTGCTCAATCCGCAATCCGAAGACCGGCCGGTCCCCGCCCCTACCTGCAGTTGCCCTGCCCTCTGGCCCCTGGCCCCCGACCCCCGGGCCCCGACCCCCTGCCCCCGGCCCCCCGCCGCCTGCCCCCTTCCCCTGTCCCCTGTCCCCTGTCCCCTGTCCCCTGTCCCCTGGCCCCTGGCCCCTGACCCCTGACCCCTGACCCCTGACCCCTGGCCCCTGACCCCTGGCCCCTGCCGTCAGGGGATGACGAACGCCAGTATCCGCCCGTCCTCGCATGAATAGTAGACTCGGTTCGGAGAAAGAGAGATTGAGACGCCGACAATTCTCGTCCCCGGGATGCGGTACGGAAAGCCGCTGGTAATCCCACTCTGACCGTCGTTCCCGCCGGTCTCGTTGTTGAAAACCGAGATCTGATAGCAATACCCGCTCTCCGTCCCGCAGAACAACCTGGAGTTCCAATTCACGTAGTTCGTGGATATGCTCCCTCTCAGCCAGTCGGTGGTGGACCAGTCCTCTCCGGGGGCGTCTCCGTCCGTAGCGAGGGCGCCGGTGATTCGATGGAGTTTGCAGATATGCTGATCCACGCCGAGATAAACCCAGGTGTAGAAGGAGGGATTCATGCACTGGGTCGTCGGGAGGCCGTTCAGATCGGGAGACACCCAAGCGCTCGTGCCGGTAGCCCCCTGGACGGCATAGGCGCTGTTCGTTTCCGGCGCCAGGAAGAGCCAGGACGTGGCGGACCCCGGGCTCACCCAGATCGAGGGGAAGCGATTGACCGTGGCCGCTCCCATGCTCCCCTGCAGGGCGCCTGCGCCGTTCTTGTCGACCGACCCCCAGTCCCACCCGTTGCCGTCGTTCGTGAGCGCGATGTAGCACTTGTTCATGATCCTGTTGAAGAACGAGGGGGGGCGGAAGTCGGCCGCGTGCGTCGAGTTGGCCCACACCCGCACCCCGGCCAGGGTGTACTTGCAGAAGTAGCTCGTGCCGCCGACTGCGGTGGCAGCGGGGATCCAGAGAAAGTTGTCCGTCCCGTCGCCGGCGAACGTCGCCTGTCCGACCGGCTGATAAAGGGCATTCGCGCCGTCCGTGCTGTCCAGCACACCGTTCCCGGAGAACCCGGTGTAGAGCGCCAGACGGCCGATGCGATAGGACGCCCCGGCGATCGTCGCGCCGCCGTAGGCCGTCGTCAGCGTGATTTGCGTGTCGGAATCGACGGACCCAACAGTGTAGGTCACGTTGTCCGGGCCGACGAACTTGTCGTTCGCCGCGGCGGCGGGACTGCTCGTCTGCCAGGCGGTGCCCGTCCCGGTCACGATGGCGGATGCGTTCGTGACAGAGACGGTACCCGTGCGGAACTCCGTCGCCAGCAGGCACAGTAGCTTGTCGGAGATGCCGTCGGCCGGATTGTCCGTGTCGACGGAGACGGCGAAGAGATCCTGCGTGGGCGTCCCGGAGGAGAGCCGCAGGGTCGACGGCACCGCCCGGGTGTGGGCGTTGCTGACGCCGAGGGCGCCGGGCAAGTCCAGGCTGTAAGCCACGGTGCCGTTCATCGGGTTCAGCATGACGAAGGAGTCGTTGAGGGCGGCGCCGCCGGTCGTGGTCCCGCCGTAGAGCAACCCCATCCACCAGCTGTAATCCATGGGCGAGTCGAGCGCGCCCATCAGGACCCCGCCCGGGGCCGAGGCCGACGACCAGGCGGGGATCGACCCAGGCGCCCCTCCGACCAGGACGGCCCCGTATTCGTCGGCCCCGATGTCCCACCGCGACAGGTCGCCGCCGTCGGCCGTCAGCGCGTCGTCGATCCCGCGCGTGTTCCCGTCGATGTCGTCCGCGGGGGCGAACCCGAGGTTTGTCCCCTGGTCGATAAGGGAAGAGGCGGCCGGCTTGAGATGGTAGTCGCGGCGGGTGGCGTCGCTGAAGACGGTCGCGGCTACGACTCCCGTCGCACACGTCGTCTGCGCCCCGGAGATTTCGCCCGCGGCGCCGGTGTAGGCCGTGTTCCGCACCGTGCCGGCCGTGATTCGGGTGATCGCGTCGTCCACCTCCTCGACGACCGTGCAGTTGTCCACCGAGTCGAGCGCCGCCGTCCCTCCGATGCTCTGCCCCAGGGCCGCGAACGCCACAAAACAATTGCGCAGCGTCCCGCGATTCCCGGCCCCCCCCCCGCTGCCCTGCAGCGAACCGTTGGCCAGGAAGGCGTTCCGCAGGATGATTCCGGCCTGGTTCGGGAACGCGATCGACGCCCCGCCCAGGTCCTCGATCCCCGACCCGCGACTCTCCACGATGTTGTTCGCCGCCGTGGCATTCGCGAGGGCGGCGGCGACGCCGACGTACTGCTCCACGACGGTGCCGCCGGACAGGACAGAGTAGACCGTCGTCGCCCAGTCCACCTTGTTGCTGGCGTCGATCTCGAAGTCCGGCCCCCCAATCGCCCCGCTCCAGCCGAAGAACGTCAGGATCCCCGCGGCCCCCACCACGGTCCCCTTCACCCCCTTGGCGTTCGCCATGCCGACGCTGTTGCCGAAGCGACAGCCGTATACCCCGGCGGGCGAGGCGCCGTCGTACCCGGTGAAGTTCAAGAGCGCGTTTCCGGCCACCGGGAAGTCGAAGTCGCCGTTGGCGAGCCCGTCGAAGTTCCCGTCGCCGAGTCCGTCGATGTCCAAGGCGCCGGCGCCCACCTGCATCCCGTTCGCGCCGCAGTACCGGACCCGATAGTAGTCGAGCCCCAGGGTCCCGTTCACGACGAAGTCGTAGGTCCCGCTCGAACCGCTCCGGGTGATGGTGGCCCGCGTAGAGGAGGTCGTGCCTGAGGTCCGGATCGTCCCGCCCGCACTCACCGTGAGTGTCGCGCCGCTCGCCAGGGCCAGCGTCGAACCGGCGTCGAGCTGGAGGGCCCCTCCGGAGAGCACTGTGTTGCCGGGGGCGGCGCCCGTGCCTGAGAGGGTCAGCGTGAAGCCGTTCAGGCGCAGCGTCCCCTCGGAGACCAGACTGCTCGCCGTTGCGGTTACCGTCGTATGGTTCCCGAGGACGACCGTCGGTGTCGTCGTGTCGATCCCGACCTCGAGGTTGCTGAAGGTGTTCGTCCCTCTCACGCTCGTCCCGGACGCCGTGACGCCGGAAACACCGGCGATGCCGAGGAGGCCGCCGGCCCCCGAGGGCACGCTCTTCCCGGTGTACGTGAAATCGTCGCCGCCGACGTACGCGGTCCCGCCTCCCGGCGCAAACGTGCTGGTGTCGGCGACGGTGATATCTCCGCCGTTGTCGGCCGTGTTCACCAGTTCAGTCGACGTACTCGACGAAGAAGCGATGTTCTGGACGCCGGCGCCGTTGAACCCGACCGTCATCGAACCAGGGTTCCACGTGCCGCAGGTGGACCAGTCGCCGCCGACGCGGAACGTGCTCGCGTTCGCCGTCCCGTCCAAAGTGGTCGCGGCGGAAACCGAGACCGCGCCGACCACCGTGACGTACGGATCGTCCGCGGCTGCGTTTTCGAGATCGAACTGCCCCCCGGAGACCGTCAGGGCCCCGGCCACGCGGAAGGGGAAGCCGGTCGGATACTCGGCGTCCGTCACGACCTCCTGGATTTGGTAGATGTACGAGATGGAGGCCCCGGCGATCGTGAGGTTGTTGAACTCGTTTCGCGTCGCGGCCGTGCGCTGCTTGATCGCATAGGTCCCGGGCGTGACAGATCCGTTGAACCGCACGGTCCCCCCGGTCGGCGTCCACGCCCCGCTCCCGCCCGAGTCGTCCCATCCCTTCGCCACGGCGATCTCGCCGCCGGTCACGGCCTCCGACCCGCTGGCGATGAGCACCCCCCCGTCGACGCTGAGGAGGTCCCCTGCGGAGTCCATGCTGAGCGCGCCGCCGGCGATCTTCAGGGCCGGGATCGCGTCTCCCGCATCCCCGGTCCCGTCCACGTTCACGGTGGCGTCGCCCGTCGTCGCGAACCGGAAGGTCCCGCCCTCGATCAGGAGTTGTGTCCCGATCGTGTGCGTAAGGCCGACACCCGTGTCGAAGATGCTCGATGCGCCCACGAGCAGCCGGAGGCGGTTCGTGACCGTGAGCGCGGTGAGCGGCACGACGGTCACCAGGCCATTGTCCACCTCGAGATTGTAGAAGGTGTTCGCCGTCAGGGCGCTGCGCTGGCTGACGTTGTGCGTCGTGCCGCCGGTGATCCGGACCACCCCGCCCGTCGGAACGAACGCCCCGTCCCCGAGGGTGTCGTCCCAGTGCCCGCCGCACACGATCGTCCCCGCGCTCATCGTCACCGTCCCGCCCGAGATCGTCACGTTCCCGTTCGCGGTGAGCGTCTCGTTCGCGTCGTCGATGAGGATCGTCCCGCCGGTCATCGTGAAGGTGGTCGCGGTCAGGGTGCGCGCGGCCGAGCCGGCGCCAAAGGTGAAAGCCCCCCCCGTTTGGAGGGTGAAGGTGTTGCAACCGACCGACCGCGGCGAGGCGCCCATGGCGGCGTAGCTCATCTCCCCGCTCGTGATGGTGAGGGCGTTGGCGATCGTCAGGTCCGAACCGGGGACCACGATTCCCGCCGTCTTGTCGATCGTGAGGTTGTACATCGCCGAAGCGCCGAGCGTGAGGGTCTGCTGGAGCGCCCCCCCCGTCGCCCGGATCGCCCCGTTCGTCATCGTGATCGTGCCGGTGTTGGAGATGTCCCCGTAGACGTCGAGCGTCAACGCCGAACCGATCGTGAACGCCCCCGTGGTGACGTCGAGTTTCGCGCAGGCCCCGCCGGCGCCGTCCAGGATCGGGTTCCAGGCGGCAGTCGGGATGATCGCGTCGGTCTGGAAATCGGGAATGCCGTTGTCCCAGTTCCCCGGCGTGTTCCACGAGGTGGTCGCCGCGCCGCCGGTCCAGATCGTCTGCAGGCCCCAGACGATGCTCCCGGGGGTGACCGTTCCGGAATCGCGGTCGTTCTCCGTGGCCGGACCGCCGTTCACGGCGCCGATCATGATGACCCGTTTCCCGGCGGTCCAGGTGGCGTTCGTCCGCACCGTGTACTGGGGCGCACCGTTGAAGGTGCAGCCGCCGAAGGCGAAATCGGTGGAGACGGCGCCGCCCAGTTCGAGGTAGAGAAACGCGCCGGTCCCCTCGGGGGCGTCAAACGTGACGTTGTCGATGTCCAGTCCGACGGTCTGCGCGCCCGGCTTGAGGTGCAGCCCGCGGTTCGCGCTCGTGTACGGGCTCTCGAGGATCATCCCGCCGATCGTCACGAGTCCGCCGGATTCGACGTTGAACTCGTAGCGGGACACGCCGGGGCTGTACGAGGTGACCTTCGGATAGACCGGCCCCGTGTTCGCCAGGAAGGTCCCGCTGAGACGCAGGATGGTCGTGTCCTCCATCGCGAGGGTCGAGCCGGTCGCCCCCCCGTTCATCTCGAGCGTGGCGCCCGCGCTGACGATCAGATCGGCCGTCCCGGCACCGTCGCCGTCGACCATCACATTGCCGGTGTCGGGGATCAGGAACCGCCCGGAGTTCACCGTCAGGGTGTCCTGCGTCTGGACGGTCCCCCCCGCGAAGGCGGTGAGCGTACGACCCGCGCCGGGATCGAGAATGAGTCGGCCGTACCAAGCGGCCTGCACGGTCACATCCGTCGTGGTGTTGTTGTAGCGGACGAGGGCGGTGGGAGATGCGCCGACGTCGAGGGTGCCCAGGCTGGTGACCGCCCCGGAGAGCTCCAGTTCCCCGGCGGCCGTGAAGGTCACGGCCCCGCCCGTCGCGTCGAACGACCCGTTGGCATCGAATTTCCCGGTCCCGATCTTCACCTCGCCGGGGCAGGAGGTGGCGCCAGTCACCACAACGGTATTGGCGCCGATGGCGAAGATCGTGTCAAACCCGCCGTTCTCGGCGATCGTGAGGTTGTTGGAGATCGTGAACCCCGCGCCGGCGGTGGCCGTGCGGTCCGCCGCCGCGGCGCTCGTCCCCTTAGTGAGCGAGAGGTTGTAGTAGGTGACGGCGTCGACGGTCTGGGCGGTCGTGGCGTCGTAGATCACCGTCCCGTTCCCGGCGGTGAAGGTCCCGAGACTCGTGACGGCGGCGCCGAGTTTCAGCGTCCCGGTCCCGGCGGCGAGGAAGGTGACCGTCCCTCCTGTGGCGTCGAAGATCCCGTCCGCGTCGAAGGTGCCGTCCGGGATGCGGAGTTCGCCGCCCACGGTGGTGCTTCCGGCGACGGCGATCGTGGCGATGTCTCCCTCGGCGTCGAACAGGGCGCCTGCTGAGATCGTAAGCGTCCCGCCGATGGAGACGAACGGATCGTCGGCTGCGGCGTTCTCCGCATCGAATATCCCCACGGAGACCGCCATGTTGCCCAGAACCTGGAAGGGGGCGCCGGACGGATAGGTGGCCGTCGTAACCACCTCCACCACCTGGTAGGTGGCCGCCACGGAGGGGTCGATCGTCAGATGGTAGAAGCGGTTCCGGGTCGCCGCGGTCCGTTGCTTGATGGCGTACGTCGCCACCGTCCCGCCGTTGAAACGGACCGTCCCCCCGGCGGGCGTCCATCCGCCCGAGGCCCCCGAGTCGTCCCACCCCTTGGCGACGTCGATCCGCCCGCTAGTGACTCCGGCGCCGGGGGTTCCACTGGAAACCGTGACCCCCCCCGCGACGGCCAGCACGTCCCCCGCGAGGCCCATCGTCAGGGCGCCGCCGGCGAGCGTCAGGGCGGCGCTCCCCCCCGAGTCGTTTGAACTGTTCACGTTGACAGCCGAACCCGCTCCCGACCCGGTGAAGAGAAGTCTGCCGTTCGTTCCGTTGAGGACGAGCCTGCCCGAGACGCCGTGGGTCCGGTCCTGGCCCGTCTCGAACTTCCCCGAGGTGATTGTGAGGTCGCCGCCGATCGTCAGGTTGCCGATCGCGTTCGCATTGGTGTTCGGAATGACGAGCGTCTCGCGATTCGCGTTCACGACGAGGTGATGGAAGTTGTTCGGACCGCCGGCGGCCGGGGGTGAGGTTCGCTGGAGGATCGTCTGGACCGCCCCCGGGGGCTCCTGCGACCCGGAGGAGATGGCCTGCGGAATCGAGGGCGAGGCAAAGGCAAAATCGGAAGAGTTGTCTCCAGTGTCGATGCCGCCCCCTTCAAAGTGGCTCGGTGCTCGGTAGATGCTCCCGTTGCTCGCCGGATTGCCGAAAACGGATGTCAACTCCGTTCCGCCGCCAGAAACGTTGCCCCACCCGACGCCGTCCACGGTCTGGGCCAGGGAATCCCGGAGCCGGATGCTGTTGGAGTTCGCCATCCGGAACGCGGTGTCGTAGGCGACGTCCCTCGCCGTCGCGCCGTTGTACTCCCCGGGGGCGACGAGCACGTACGAGAAGGCGGCGATCGTGGTCACCGGGAAGGAGGTGACCAGGTCCCCCTGGTACGTGTTCGCGCCGTCGTACAACATGATCTTCCAGCCGGTAAGCGTGACGGCCGCGGACGTGGGATTGTAAAGTTCGACGAACTCGTCGTCGGCCGGGGCGCCTCCGTCTCCGGCGACCTGGATCTCGCTGATCACCACATGATTGGTCCACCCGGTCCCCGGATTGCCGTCGAACCGCACGCTCCCGCCGGTGGGCGTGAACCCCCCGCTCGCGCCTGAATCGTCCCAGGAATCCGCGACGCGAATCTCGCCCCCGGAGATGGTCACGCCACCGCCGGTGAACTTCGCCCCGCCCGCCACGTCGAGAGTGTCTCCCGCGGAGTCCATCGCGAGCGAACCGGAAGACACGGCGAGGGCCCCGCCGATGCCGGCATCGTAGGTGCTGTTCACGTTCACCGTGCAGTCGCCGGCGGTGTTGAACTGGAACGTCCCGCCGCTGACGATGAGCCGACCGCCGATGGTGTGGGTGAAGCCGATCCCCGTATCGAAGACGCCGGAGCCCGACGTAGTGAAGTCGTTGGCCACGGTGAGATTACCGTTCGCGAAAACCCCGTTCACCGCGGGCTGATAGATGACGGTTCCAGCCGTCCCCGCGATCTCCAGATCGTAGAACGAGCTCGGACTCGCGGCGGTGCGCTGCTTGATGAGCCACGTCCCGGCCGAGGAACCGTTGAATCGGACCTTTCCACCGGTCGGGACGAACCCGCTCGAAGTGCTGTCGTCCCACCCCTTGGCCACGTCGATTCTCCCGTTCGAGATGACGGGCTGGGCCGACATCGTGACGCCTCCGTCCACGGTCATGACGTCTCCGGCAAGTCCCATGGAGAGTACGCCGCCCGTGACCGTGAGCGCCGCGGACGCCCCGGAGTCGTTTGTGCTGTGAACGTTCACCGTCGTTCCGGTCCCGCCGGCGCCGAAGAGGAACTTCGCGCTCGTGCTGCCCAGGATGAGGCGCCCGCCGATCTCGTGAGTGCGGTCTTGTCCCGCTTCAAAGATGCCGGTCGAGACCGTGAAGTCGCCATTGACGGCCAAGCCTCCGCTCGCCTCGCCGTTCGCCAGAGTCCTGACGATCGTCTCCGTATTCGCGCTGATGAGGAGGTGATAGAACGAATTCGGCCCGCCCGCGGCGGGAGGCGACTGGCGCTGGACTATGGTCTGTATCGCGCCGATCGGCTCCTCGCCCGCGGAGGCGCTGCTTTGTGGCGCCGAGGGAGAAGCCGCACCGAAATCCGAGTTGTTGTTGTCCGAGTCGACGCCATTCCCCTGGGTCGAGGCGATCGGTTTGCGCTCCATACTCTGCTCGGATGGCGGGTTGATCGGGTACGCGCTGCCGCCCTCCCTGCCTCCGCCGGTGGCACTTCCCCAGGCTACTCCATCGACGTAGACAGCACTCGCGTTCACGAACCGGACACTGTTGTTGGAGCTCATCCTGAACCCGCTGGAGTAGCTCACGTCGGAAGCGCCGCCGTTGTAGGCCGGGGATGCCACCAGTACGTATGAGTAGGCGGCAATCGTCGTGGCTGGAAAGGAGCTCACCAGATCGCCGGTAGACCCGCCCGTGCTGTCGTACAGCTCGATCTTCCAGCCCGTGAGCGTGACAGCAGAGGATGTCGGATTGTAGAGTTCGATGAACTCGTCGTCGGCGCCGCCGTCGCCGGCGATCTGGACCTCGCTGATGACGACGTGATTCGTCCAACTTGTTGGAAAAACCCCGTCGAAGCGCACCGTGCCGCCGGAGGGACTCATGGCCCCGCTCGCCGCCGAATCGTCCCAGTCGCCGGCGCAGGTGATGAGCCCGGCGCTGATGACCGTGGCCGCCGAGCCGGAGAAGGTCACGCTGTAGTTGAAGTCGATCGTCTCGATCGCGTCGGCGAGGATCAGCGTCCCGCCCGACTGGGTGTAGGCGCCATCGACCCGCAGGGTGCGGGCGGCGGTACCGCTGCCCAGATTGATCGCCCCGTTCGACATCGTGACGGTTCCAGCCACGGTCACCGTGGTCGCGGTCGCGCCGACGTTTCCAAAGGTGAAGGTCCCGTTGTCGACCTGGAGTGTCGCCGGGGCGTTCGCGTAAGCTCCGTTCGTGAAGGTTCCGTTCCCCAGCCTGAGCCGGTTGCTGTTGAAGGTGATGGCGCCGCCGGGGGTGAAGTGGTTCATGACGTAGAGCGTCTGCGGCGCGGCCGTCGAGAGGATCGACAGCGTCGATCCGGCAATCGAGAATCGCATGTCGGCGTCGGCATATGCCCCCTTGGCGGTGTTGATATCGGAGGTCGCCGTGGTCCCCGCGGCATGGTTGCGCACGGTCACATAGTCGCTGTAGAGCAAGAGGTCGGTCACGCTGTCCCCGACCCCGTTGACGGTTACCGCGGAGGCGTACGGAGTGGCGGCCGCGTCCTTGTACACGATCAGGCGATCGCCGGGGAGAATGAGCACGGAGAAGCTGTAGGCCCCGCTGACGGCGGAGGAGGTGGTCCCCTGACTCGCCCCGTTCACGAGAAGCCTCAGGGTGGGCGTGGTCACGCCCGTCGGCGTGTCCGGGTCGTCGTAGTAGTACCCTGTGACGCCGGGACCAAACGTCCCGGCGATCGTGATCGGCCACCCCGTCGAGTCGTCCGTCGTCGGCGCGCTGATCCCCGGATTCGTTCCGGCGGCCGACTCGATGTACTGGTTTCTCCCGCTGGCCCCGGGATTGTCCTGCGCCTGACTTGTCGCCGGGACGATCGTGCAGTCCGCACTGTCCAGGTAAACGACGAGGATCCTGTTCCCGTCCAGCCACTGCTGGTTCCCGCCCGCGTTCGGCGGGTTCTGCAGGCCGCCCCACGCCCCGACCGAGAGCGGCACCATCGTCGCGATGCCTGTCGTGTCGCCGTCCGTCGGACTGTCGAACGTGAACACAACCCGGTCGCCGTCCTGCACCCCGGGGCCGCCGGCGGTGTAGTCCTCGGCCAAGGCCGTTCGGAGCACGGGCACCGGCGCCGTGCCGAAACTCCCGGTGATGGAGAAGGGCCCGGCCGTGCAGTCGTTGGTCCCACTCGCGTCCTTGATCGTCCCGGCCGCGATCGAGATGGCGGTGTCGCCCCCGTCGCCTGACGCCCCCATCGTGGGCCCGGCGTTCAGCGTGACCGTGAGCGTCTTGTAGTTGTCCGACCAGTCCGCGGAAGAGATCGTACCCCACGTCGGCCCCGCCGGGTTGGCCCCGGAGAGGACGAGCACGGTCCCGATGTTCCCCGAATCGATCTCGTACCCGTTCGTGGACTGGCTGAAGGTCAGCGTGATCGTGTCCCCCGCCCCCGCTCCGGCGGCGACGGGGAACGGATCGGCGGCGGAAACGGTGGACACGGTGATGGCCGCCACCCCGAAATCGCCCGAGATCTCTGGCGGCGAGCCGACGGCATTCACGGTCCCGCCGCTGTCCTTGATCGTCCCCGAGGCGATGGTGATGGTGTCCCCCACGCCGATCGTGGCGCCGGTCCCCAGCGTCACCGTGAGGGTGTCGTTCGTGGCCATCCACGAACTCCAGCCGGCGCTCACAATCGTCCCCCACGTGTGGGTCCCGCCCGCGAGTCTGAGGACGCCATCGATCTTCGCGGCCGCGATCGCGTAGGCGTTCGTCGAGGCGTCGAAACGGAGGATCACGGTGTCGCCGGAATCGGGTCCGGGGGTCTCCGCCGGGGGATCGTTGGCGATCGCTGAGATGAGGTGCGGTGCGACCACCCCCCCGAACGTCCCCGAAATCGCCGGAGGAGACCCCGTGGCGGTGATGGCGTTCGTCACATCGCGGATGGTCCGGTATCCGATGCCGATGGAGTCCCCCACGAGGAGAGAGGCCCCGCTCCCCATCGTGACGGTCAGACGGTCGTTCGGATACGAATTCTGACTCCAGACGGCGGAGGCGATCGAACCCCACGTCCGGCCGGTGACCGGGAGGATGCTGTTGATGTCGAGAGATATGTCGTCCACCCGGACGATGTCGTTCATGGGGGAGGGCGATCCCCAGTTGGGTTCTCCGCCGGTCCCGTCGGCGTTGCGGTTCCGGATGAGGACGTAGCTCGAACTGGTGTAGGTGCCATCGGTCCCGGCGCCGTACGGGGTCCCGTCCAGGAGGAGCGACCAGTTACTGTCCTTGTCGCGCGTCACGCGCGCGGTGTGGGTCGCGGTGTCGCCCGCCCACCCTCCCCCGCCGATCGTGACTTCGCTGACCCCGTCTCTCCGCCGGAGCTCAATCCTGTTGTTCCCCTCGGCGAGGTCGCTGTTCGGCGTCAGGTATACGAAGTAGCCCTGGCAATCGGGACTGGCGACGTTCGCCACGAGGTAGAACTTGAGTTGGTGCGAGGCGTTCGACCCCATGCTGCTGAACCGGAACTTGAACTCCCACGTCCCGTACGCCTGGGAACACGATGTGGTCATCCAGTCGTCGGTGTTGGTGTTGCCGTCGACCGATTCGTTCGCGCCGACCCCATACTGTCCCGCCCCCACCGTCCAGATCTGGTCCGACGTGAACGAGGACGGATTCCCGACGGACACGTCCGACCGGTTGAAATCCTCGAACAGATACGTGCCGGTGGGGATGGTCAAGCCGTTCGTGGGCCGGTTGAAGGTGATCACCACCCGATCGCCGTACTGGATCCCCGCCCCCGCGCCGGAATCGTCGCTCGCCACGGCGGCGGTGAGGTCGGGGGCGACCGCCCCGGCGGTGTCCGGCCAGGCGATGATGTCGTTCAGGTCCTGGTCGTACGCCTCGCCGCTGAAGGCGCCGGTGGTCCCGGGGGCCGTGGAGGCGAAGGTGATCGTGGCATGGTTGGTGGAATCGCTCCCGGCGGGTACCTGGATGATGGTGTGTCCCCCGCGGACGTTGGCGACGTTCGTGGCGCCGCCCGAGTTCTGGAAACTGCATCCGGAGATGCTCGTCCCGGCACCGAAGTTGTAGTCGATGAAGTTGAGGAGCACGCCGAGGTTGATGGCGTCGGCGCCGTTCGACGGATAGTCGAAGTTCCCGTTGCTCAGGCCGCCGATGGCATTCGCGGCCACGATCTTGAGGCCGTCCCGACCCGGGTAGTAGAAGTTGTAGTACGAGAGATTGACCCCGCTTGCGGTATTGGCGATGAACGCATACCCGTCCCCATCGACCGACGTGTCGCTCGAGGTGATCGTGGCGCGCGCGGAGTCGGTGGTACCGCTGGTGGAGAGGGACCCCGTGCTTGCGATCGTCACGGTGGTGAAGTCCGGAGACGCCTTCCCCTCAAAATCTAGCGTCGAACCGTCCTTCAGACGCAACGTCCCGTTGGCGGTGATCGCGGTGGCGGTGCCTCCGGCGGAAACGACCCGGAGCGTCTTCCCGGAGGCGATCTCGAAGATCTGGGCGCTGTTGATCGTGAGCGTGCCCGCGATCTTCACGCTCCCGCCGGAATCCGGGTCCACGCTCACCGTGGTCGCCCCGGCGCCTGCCGCAACGGTCACGTCCTGGAAAACCGTGGTCCCGTTCCCCCGGATCACGTCCCTCGCCGTCCCGCCGGTGAAGATCACCGTGCCCCCCCCGCCCGTTTCGGCGTTGAACGAACTCGGCGCGTGCACCGTCCAATCGCCCTGCACGGTGAGCTGCTGCGCGTTCGTGTTCCCGATCGCGCCGCTGAGGAGGCCGGTGGGATAGCCGATGGTGAGGTCCCCTTGGACGGTCAGGAACCGGTTGAGGATCAGGGCGCCGGGGGACGTGTTCTGAATCTCGAGGTTCGTGATCGTGCCGGCGAAGGAGGCGTCGACGTTTGGGGCCTCGGTGTACGGAACGATCCAGTCGTCCACCACGACGTCGTCCGAGGAGGCGGGGACGCCAAACGGGGACCAGTTCAATGTCTCGGACCATAGCCCCCCGATCGCCGAGTCGTCACCGGCCCCAACGAAGGTTGCAGCAACGACTGCAGGGAACAGGTAGACCTCGTCCAACGCGGCTTCTTCGGGATTGCCCGCGGCCCCGGCGTTGATGAAGCTGAACTGGAGCCTGAAATTGCTTGTCTTCGAGGCGTCCGTGATCTGTCCCGTGGGCAGAGTCGTGGTCCACGCCGGCGCCGTCGTCGCCAGAGATTCGTACACCTCGGTGAACGACACCCCATTGGCCGCGCCCGTAACTTCAAAGGTGTCATTCGACGGACGGTTGAACCACCTGTCGTACTGAAAGGTGATCGGACAGCTCGTCCCTCCGTTATTGACCGAGTTGTAGGAGGCCAGATCGATCGTCGGAGACCTGAGATCGGTCCGCGTTCCGTCATGGTCCTGCCCTGCGGCCAGTCCTGTCGCGTAGCAGTTCACCCCCGGCCCGGGAGTCGTATCGTCGGCGGGCTCCTGCGCGCTTCCGGACGCCGGGTCACCCCGCGCCCAACCCCCATCCGTCGTGGAAGTATCCACGACCGTCCATCCGTTGTCCGACTCAAAGTCGTCGTAGAGGACAAGGCTCGAGTAGCTCGGCGCGGTCCCGGCAGAACCGCTTCCGTAGGCGATCCAGTACTGTGTGCTCGCCGTCACTCCATTGGCCTGTACCTCACAGCGCACGACCACCGATGAATCGGTCCAGGATCTCACCTCCCGCGGGAGTTCAACCCATGTTGACCCCGAAGGGTTGTAGTACACCCGGTAGTTGTTCGAGCTGGATGAGCATCGTGCACGGACCGTGGCCGCCGTGGGCGTCGTCGCCCCGGAATACGTGATCTCTATCGTCTGCCGCTTCGCGGGCGTTCCCGGCACCGTCAGTTGGCGCTTGTACTGGTGCACCCCGGCCCAGAGTTTTGCCGCCGACCAGTTGATCGCGGCGCCGTTCAGCTCCGTCTCGCGAGTCCCGATGTTCGAGTCGCCCAAGATCTCGCCGCTGCCTACGGCGAGCCGCATCGTGAGGGTGAATCCCCCGCCCCCATCGTCGAGGGTGACATAGACCGGAGGGTCGGCCGAATTGCCGAAGTAGCACTCCTCGGAGACGAAGCCCCCACCCACGCTGGTCCCGTCGCCGATTTTGAGGAGGGTGGCCCCGCCCACGAAAGGGCCGGCGCCGAAGTAGATGTGATGCAAGTTGTACAGGTTGCTCGCAGAGGGAACATACAGACCGCTCGAGTTTGCATACGTCAGGTTGAGACCGACGATATCCACCGTGCCGTTCAAGGTGAGGCCGAAGTACCCGGAAGCGTCCGCGGCGCGACGGGTGATGCCGGGTTTGTTCGTTCCGTAGAGCCTCGCCGTGAAGGAGGCCCCAAAGGTGGCCGAGGCGGGCGAGGCCCCACCCGCGAGTTCGAGGTAGGGGGCCCCCAGCGCGGTGGCCGTCATGGTGAAGGAGGCGCCGTTCCCCGTGGTGAAGGTGTCGGCGCCGTCACCGTCGCCGAAGACGAAGTGGGCGGTGTCGCTCATCCTCCAGGAGCCTCCGCCGGGCGCCGCGCCGACCGTGGCGGTGATCGTCCCGACTCCCGCCCCGTCGTCCGCCGTCCAGACGGCGTCTCCGCTCATCGTGACCGCGCAGCGGCGGGTGGTGATGTTCCTCCCGCTGGTGAGCCTGGCCCCCGTGCCGAGCCTGAGCTCGCCGACGCCATCCGAATCGGTATCGAGATCGACGAGCATGGTGCTGCCGTACGTCGGGTCGCCGACCGTGAGTTGATGCCCGTTCAGATCGAGGATCCCGTCCATCAGAAACAGATCGTCCCGCAGGACAACGTCGCTCGTGAGCCGGATCGTCGCGTTCGTCGTGGGGCGGACGGAGAGTTCCCAGAGGGGGGAGAGGCCGAACTGCTGGTCCGTGCTTCCCTCGACGAGGACCCGCCCCAGCCCCGGGATGATGCTGCCGCCGGAGGCCTGAGAGGCGTTCCCGGTGATCGAGAGGTAGCGGGTCGCGCCGGTCCCGAAGCTGAAGGAGCCGCCGTCCAGGATCATGAAATCGTCGGAGTATCCCTGGGTCACGTCGAGGACCGGATCGTACGGCTGTCCGGGTGAGATGAGTACGTCGTCGTAGGGCGCCGTCGTCCGCGGCGCCGCGCCGCCCTCCCAGTTGGCGCCGAGCGACCACATCGTGTTCACCGAGCCGATCCATCGCTTGTAGTACTGCCAGGTGATGTGCGTGTCGAGGTCCGGGTCGCCGTCGCGCCCCTCTCCGCTCCAGGAGTATCCTCCGCCGGAAGGGGTGTCCGAGATGTCCTGGTCCCCCTTGGACCCGAGGGCGTTCAACATCCGGACGTTCGCGGTGGAGGTCCCGGGCAGATCGTTGATGCCGTCCACGTAGCCGGGCAGTTTGACGTTGTGCTTGCAGTTCTGGTCGTAATCGAGCAGCCGGAAAGTGTACGAGCCCGATGTAACGCCGCGCAGCGAGAGATAGGTGTTGGTGAAGGCGTTCGGCGACTGCGAACCGTAGTTGCCGCTCTCGAACTGGATGTCGTCGAGCCGGACGATCTGGGAACCGCCCCCATTGATGTCGAGGCCGTTCCCGTCTGGAGACTCGACGACGAGCCCGTTGATGTCGATCGTGTCGGTCGCGGCGCCGGGCTGGAAGAGGAGGGCGTAGTGGTCCGACGCCGCGGCGCCGCCGGCCGTGCCGGTCGTGGTGATGACCGGACGCGATCCACCGGACGACGAAGCGAAAAGGTCCCCGTTGACCGTCAATCCGGCGGTGGGCAGAAAGAGCACGGCCGGCACCGCCAGGCGCAGTCCCGCGCCCGAAGAAACCGTGATGCCCGAGGTGGCGGTGTACGAGGTCGCCGCCAAAGGAGCGAGATCGAGCAGCCCGCCGTCGACAGAGACCGCTCCGGCCCATGAAGCCCCATCGAGGAAGGTGACCCGGGCCCGGTTGGTCCCGTTCAGACTGAAGACGCCGGCGGCCACGAGGTAGCTCTGGAAGCTCACGGTCGCGCTCGCGCTCGTATTGTCCACCAGGACGTTCTTCAGCGACCACGCCCCCGTCGAGACCGCCTGGTCGCGCGTCCCATTGAAGACGATCGCCCCTCCGCTATGGGAGAAGACGCCGCCGCTGGAGAAGTCCCCCCCGAAGTACATGGAAGCGGAACTCGCCGTCACGGTTCCGGTCGAGGTGTAGTCGCCCGCAAAGGTGTGGCCGGTATCGCCGAAGTTCACCGTCGCCGTCCCCCCCACGGTGCTTCCCCCCGCCCCGACCGTCAGCGAGGTGGTGCTCGTGACGGTGGTCGTCCCGCTGCCGGTGAAGTTGAGGGAGTAGAGCGCGATCGAGGCCCCGGCCGGGCCGACCGATTGTGCGCCTGTCCCGTTGAGATTGAACATCCCCCCCGTGTCGGAGAGGGTCCCGGAGGCGAGCAGGTTCCCGGCGAGATTGACCGTCCCGGCGTAGTGCAACCAATCTCCGGCGATGTCCAGGTTCCCGACCACATTCAACGTCTGGGCGTTGTCGTCTATCCTCAAGGTGGGCGCCCACCCGAGGGATGGCTCGATCGTCACGTTCCCGGCCACCCCGAGCGTGTATGGAGTCGCGCTGTAGAGCCAGAGGTACCCGCCGGAAATCGTCGGCGAGTCATTCTGGTAGTTCGAGATCGTGAGAGCGGCGATAGAGGCGGTGACATTGAGGGCCGCGTAGTAGTTGTCCGAACGGGCCGGGATGTAGACGATCGCGGAGGTGAAGCCGCCAATCCCTGGAACGCGCTGGGCGCCGGTGCCGGGGGTCCGGCCCGACCAGTTTCCGGCGTTGTTCCAGAAAACGCTCGAGTTTTCGGTCCAGGTCGTGATGTTGTCGTTGTTCGCGCCGGGGACGCGCACGCCGGAGAGCGAGGCCTGCGGGGTCCCGCCGTAGGCACCCATGTTGATCCGGTTCCCGTTGTCCTCGAGTTCGCCCGTGTAGGCGTAGGTCGGATCGCCGAGGTCGAGGGCAGGGCTCGATTCGGACGAGAGCGCGAATACGTCGTCGTCCGTCCCGACGACCGTATCCACGCCCGCGGCCGACCAGTATCCGAACTCCGACGCGAGGTGGAAGTCCTTGCTCGCATCAGTGACGTTGAACGGGTCGACCATCTGGGGATCCGGCGCCGCCGCCCCGCCGTTCGTGGCCCCGAGGCTGTTCACGTCCTTCGCACTGGCCGTGTTCCAACTGGAGGCGCCGAAGAGGTGCTGGCCGGTCGTCGTCCCCCACAGCCCCGTCCAGTTGAAGTTGTCCCCCCCGGCGTAGAAGAGATTGTAGTCGGACGTGAACCCGGTCTGGGCGGTCGCGGCGACGCCGACGGCGTACTTGCGGGTCGTCGTGCTGGTCGAGCCGCGCACGTACATGATGCAGTTCCGCAGCGTCCCTCCCGTGGCGTTCGTGCTCCACGCCACCAGTTGCGCGTCCGCGAAGGAGTAGTTCACGTTCTCCGCGACAAGGGTGCAGTTCTCGACCTTCCCGCCGGTGGAATCCACGAACCCAGGGCCCCCCATCGTGTCGGTGAAGATGCAGTTCTTCACCCAGCCGCCCGGCGAGGTGGCCGTGTACAGGATTCCCGAATCGGTGTTCGTGGGCGTGGAACCGGGGTTCTTGATCCGCAGTCGCTGGAAGTAGACGTACCCGACCCCGGTGATCTTGAAGATCGTGTTGGTCCCCTCAACCCGCGCCCACTGGTTCGCGGGACCCGCGATGGTGAAGGTGAAGGTGTTGTCCGTGCCCCAGACGCGTGTCGAATCGATGAAGATGGGCGTGGTCGGCCCGCTCTCGGCATAGACGTCGGCGGTGTTCGCGATCGTGATGGTGACCGGAGCGGCGACGAAGCCGGTCCGGTCGATCGCCTCCTGGATGCTGGAATAGGTGTTGTTCGAGCCGAAATTGGAGTTCTGGACGGCGGCGGTGCGGAACGTCGAGGTCCCGAGCACCCAGGGGACGCCCGTCCCGCTCACGGTCCCCGTGCTGATCGTGATGTCGGCGGCCGCGGCGATCCGGAATCCGAGGGTGCCGGCCCCTCCCGCCGTCGTGTCGATCTCCAGGTGAACGAAGACCGGCGTGGCGGACACTGCGATGACGAGACCGGTGAAATCGATCGTCGTCGCACCGATGGTCCCCGTGTAGACGGTGGTCTCCTGTGTCGCGTCGACGCTCGGGCGGCCGTAGGGCTTGGACGCCCCGTTAGTCCCCTGGCGCATGTTGTCGTCATCGACGATCAGCCGGGCGGCGCTGACGTCGGTGAGCGGCTCGGTGCCGTCCTTGGTGAGGAGGATCCGGGTGATGTTCAACGCCGCGGTCGAGGTGAACCGATACGTGCCGTAGTATTCGACGGTCACCGGGGAGGGCGGATGGTAGGCGTAGTTCGGCCGGGCCACGGAGGTGGAGAGCGTCGTGGCCGCTTCGACGAGGGCAGGCAGGGAGAGCACAGCGACGAGGGTCGCGATCGCCGCGAACTTGCCTCGCCGACCTGGAGTGTGCCGCGCCTGCCCGCCAAAGCCCCCGCCACACGGAAGGCGGGCAGGCGTGAGGCGCAGGCGGGGAAGCGGCGCCGGGGAGCGGCACTCGTGCGAGGGAGTGCGTTGCTTCCGCAACGCACTCCAACGCCATGGTTGAAACAGGGTGGCGCAGATGGGCACCGACAGCCCCTCTGGATCCCGCGCAAGGGCGAACGCACCGGTGAGGCATTTGAGCGCGAATGGCGTACCACTGGCGGCGCATAACTGCATCGTAACATACTGTAAAGACAACACGTAAGGCGCAGAAACTCGCCCGGTGCGGACGATGGACTTGCAGTGTGACGCAGGGGCACAGATGTTGCGGGATGCAATGCCGGATGGGGGCAGTGGCGCGCGCGTCCCTGCCCGCGCGGGCAGACCAAAGTCCGCCCCACGCGGGGGGCGGACGCCGCGTCATTCGACACTTGTCAGGCTCATCCGGCAGATGCGTACTTCACGGGCGAACTTCTTCCTTCTCTCTTTTCCGAAGCCCAGGCCTTCAGGCCTGGGTACCGGACCGCAATGGAAAACCCAGCCCCCTTCAGGGGGCTTCCGATGGGAGGACAAGGGCCACAACTTCGCTTGGACAACAGACGTGCGCGGGCCCGGTCGGCGAAAGCCCCCTGAAGGGGGCTGAGGGTTCAAGGGTTGGCTTTCTTCCCAGGCCTGAAGGCCTGGGCTAGAGAAAGGGCGCCGACACGATGGGGCATCCATTCCGGGCTTCGTTGGTTCGTCATTCCGAATTCGGAATTCCTCATTCACTCCGCCAGGATCCTCGCCTCCACCTGCCGGGTCACGGCCCGTCTCCAGGCCTCGTGATGGGGCCGCAGCAGGAGGTCGAGCGCGCACCGATCGTCGGTGTTGACCGGGCCGTCGGCCTCGAAGTGCAGCGGGCGCGCAAACGACGCCTCCGCGAACAGGCGCTCGGCGGCGGAAAGACGATCGTAAGCAACACGGTCCCCCGGGTCCGGTGGGGCGGGCATCCTGCCCGCTCCGGCGATGGAGGAGAAGATGATGAGATTCCCCTCCGGGTCCTCCGGCTCCGCGGGGTAGACGTTCGACTGAAACCCCGCCGTCTCCAGCGTGGAAAGCAGGGAGGCGATGGCGCGCGTGTCGCCGGGGGCGCAGACGCCGAAGAAGTTGATCCCGAGCAGACCGCCGGGCGCGAGCAGGGACCGGACCGCCTCGAAGGCCTCGCGCGTGAACAGGTACCACGGCTCGCGTTCGCCGGAGAAGAGATCGATCACGATGTAGTCGAATGAGGCGCCCTCGCTCGCCAAATCGCGCAGGAGCCGGCGGGCGTCCGCGATCCGCACGTCGCACGTCGCCGGCAGATCGAAGTGCGCGCGCGCGACCCGGACGATCTCCTCGTCGAGTTCGCAGGCGATGACCCGAAGACCGGGCCGGTACTTGAGCGCCTGCCGCGCG
>JACPTZ010000152.1 GCA_016192525.1 Planctomycetota bacterium | reverse complement strand
TGTCATCCTGAGCGTCGGGCGCAGCCCCGCAGCACGTGCTGCGGGGCGCAGCCCGACGCGAAGGATCGCCAGCTCATACGCCAAGCACGCTCCAGTACTGGTGATCCTTCGCCCTGCCCGCCGAACGCCTGTCCGCCATCCGTGTGGCGGAGAGGCGGGCAGGGCTCAGGATGACAGTTGCAGATCCCGACCGAGAGGGGGGGTGCAGAAAATTACCTCGGGCTGCCTAGCCATTCGTCATTCCCCATTCCTCATTCGTCCTTTGCCCTCCCTCCCTCCCTGATGTATAACCTTCCCCCATGGTCGCCCTTCTGCTCCTCCTCGCCTTTCTGCTGATCCTGCTCAACGCCTTCTTCGTCCTCGCCGAGTTCGCGGTCATCAAGGTCCGCCCGACGAAGATCGAGGAGCTGGTCGACCAGGGGGACCCGCGTGCCCGCGTCGTACAGCACATCCAGACCCATCTCGACGAGTATCTTTCGGTCTGTCAGGTCGGGATCACCTTCGCCAGCATCGCCCTCGGATTCGTCGGGGAACCGGCCTTCGCAAGGCTGGTCGAACCCGTCCTGACGATGGCCGGACTGGGCCGCCCGGAGGTGGTCCACGGCGTGGCGATCAGCATCGCCTACGTTCTTGTTTCGTTCCTCCACATCCTGCTCGGGGAGCTGATTCCCAAGTCCCTCGCGATCCGTTCCGCCGTCCGCGCCTCGCTGTTCACGGCGATCCCGCTGAGGTTCTTCCACGTCCTGTTCTACATCCCGCTCATCGTGCTCAACGGTTCGGCCAATGCCCTCCTGCGGATGATGCGCATTCCTTCGGCCCCGCACCTCGATCAGCATTCCGAGGAGGAACTTCGCATCCTCCTCTCCCGTTCGCAGGAGCGCGGAATGATGTCGTTCCGGCGGCTGCTCCTCATGGAGAACGTGTTCGATCTCGGCGACCTGAAGGTGCGCGACGCGATGAAGCCGCGGCGGCAGGTCAAGACGCTCGATGCCGCCGCCGTCTGGGATCAGCACTGGAAGACCATCGTCGAGTCGCGCTTCTCGCGGTACCCGCTGATGGACGGGGAAAGACCGCTCGGCATCGTTCACGTGAAGGACCTCGTCTTCGAAGGGACCGAACGGATGCCGAAGGTCGACCTTCGGAAGCTGGCGAGGGCGTTCGCGACCACGACCGAGGACACGCCCATCGAGACGCTGCTGGCCGAGCTCCAGAGGAAGCGCGCGCACCTGGCTCTGGTGAACGACAAGGAGGGCCGGTGGACCGGCTTCATCACGCTGGAAGACATCATTGAAGAGATCATCGGGACCGTGGAGGACGAGTTCGAGGTCGAGCCGGCGCTTCGACTGGGAGAGGCGCTGGCCGCTGACCGGATCGTGCTCGGGGTGAAGGCGGAGTCGATTGCCGGGGCGGTGGAGGCGATCTTCGCGCAGTTGCCGGCCGGGTCGCTCCAGCTCCCGGTGGAACGGGTGAGACAGGCCGTGCTCCAGAGGGAGGCGGCGATGAGCACCTATCTGGGGAGGGGCCTGGCGATCCCGCACGCGAGGCTGGAGGGGATCGAGAAACCGGTGGCGATTCTGGGACGATCCGAGGAGGGGGTCCGGATCAAGGACCGGGAGGAGAGGGCGCACCTCTTCTTCATCCTGCTCACCCCGGCCTCGGCCCCGCACATCCAGGCGCGGCTCCTCGCCAAGATCGCGGGGATCATGGAGAGCGAGTTCGTCGAGGCCCGACTCCTGGAGGCCGAAACGCGCCAGCAGGTGCATGAGGCGATTCTGGCCGGGGAGGCGTCGGCGCTGGGGTGATTGTCATCCTGAGCCTCGGCCGCAGGGCGATGCGAAGGATCACCAGCGCATGCGCTCGTCAGACTCCGACGCTGGCGATCCTTCGCCCAGCCGGCCGAAAGGAGGCCGGCTGGGCTCAGGATGACAAGGGCACCTGGATTGTCATCCTGAGGCCGCCGCAGGCGGCCGAAGGATCACCAGCCCATGACGCAGAGGCGCTCCCTGGCATGCCAGGCTGGCGATCCTTCGCCCCGTAGCACGTGCTACGGGGCTCAGGATGACAGGGGAGTACGCTCCTCGACCGCCAGATCTCGCCATTCCGGATTGAAGGCGGAGATGAGAGCGAGCTTCTTGCAGCGCTTCCATCCCTTGATCTGCTTCTCACGGCGGATCGCCAGATCTACATTCCTGAATGACTCGAAGTAGACGAGCCTCGTCACACCGTACTTCCGTGTGAAACCCTGGAAACTCAGCGTCTTGTGCTGGTGCACGCGCACTTCCAGATTGTTCGTGACACCGGTGTAGATCGTCCTGGATCGGTTGGCCATGATGTACACGAAGTATTGCCTGATTCTCATCGTCGCTCTCCCGATGTGATCCGGATCGCGTGCGCCGCGCCTGTGCCGGCTCCGAGGATTGTCATCCCGAGCCTCGGCCGCAGGGCGAGGGAATTGTCATCCTGAACCTCGCCCCGCAGGGCGAGGCGAAGGATCACCAGCGCATAACGCAAAGGCGCTCCATAGCGGGCCATGCTGGCGATCCTTCGCTTCGCCCGCCAGACGGCGGCGGGCGAAGCTCAGGATGACAGGACGGCCGGATTGTCATCCTGAGGCCGCCGCAGGCGGCCGAAGGATCACCAGCCCATGACGCAGAGGCGCTCCTTGGCATGTCAGGCTGGCGATCCTTCGCCCAGCCGGCCAAACGGCGGCCGGCTGGGCTCAGGATGACAAGAGGGCGCGCCGCTCAGGATGACAAGGACGAGGCCCGCGGAACCTTCCGGTCCCGCGGGCCTCGGTCATTTCACGTCAGGGTGTTCGCACACGGCGAACGGGTTAGCGGCCACCTCCTCAGCCGCCACCCCCTCAGCCACCACCGGGCGGCGGAGGCGGAGGGTCGTCCGGCGGAGGCGGCGGAGGCGGCTCATCCGGCGGCGGCGGAGGCGGAGGCTCTTCCGGCGGCGGGGGCGGCGGCTCCTCCGGAGGAGGTGGAGGAGGTTCCTCGGGCGGAGGCTCATACGGGGGCGGCTCGTCGGGCGGAGGAGGCGGAGGCTCATCCGGTGGAGGAGGCTCGTCCGTCGGCGGGGGCGGCTCATCCGGCGGCGGTGGCGGTTCATACGGGGGAGGTTCCTCCGGCGGAGGAGGCGGAGGGTCATCCGTTGTGCTCGTGCGGAGGCAGCGCCGCCCCATCGTCTGGAGGAGGCGGCTCATCCGTCGGCGGCGGAGGCTCGTCCGTTGGAGGCGGAGGTTCGTCCGTCGGCGGGGGCGGCTCGATCGAGCCGTCATCCGGCGGCGGCGGATTCTCGTCCGGCTGCGGGGGCCCCGGCGGGAGCGGCTCCGGCTCATCCATTGGAGGCGGAGGCTCGTCCGGCGGCGGCGGTTCATCGGTCGGAGGCGGAGGTTCGTCCGTCGGTGGAGGCGGGAAGTCCTCTGGAGGAGGCGGTTCATCCGTCGGCGGCGGCGGGAAGTCCTCGATCGGAGGGGGCTCGTCTCCCGTCGGAAGCGGGACGAAGTCCTCGGGCGGCGGGAACAGGTCCTCCGGCGGCGGCTCGAACCCGCTCGGGACCGTTCCATCTTCGGAAGGCGGAGGGTAGGCGCCCGCCTCCATGGTGTCGGCGACTCCGTCATTGTCGTCGTCGAGGTCCTGGAAGTCGGCCGTGCCGGCGCCGTCGTCGTCGGCGTCCTGGAAGTTCGGGACCCCGTCCCCGTCCACGTCGTTGTCCAACCCGTCGGGTACACCGTCGGCGTCGAGATCACCCCCAATTACGGCATCGTTGATCCCGTCGTTGTTGCTGTCGAGATCGACAGTGTCCGCGATCCCGTCGTTGTCGTCATCCTGGTCCTGCGGGTTGTCAATCCCGTCCCCGTCCACGTCGGTGTCGAAGTTGTCGGTCACGCCGTCGCCGTCGGCGTCGTGCTCGAGCGCATCGATGATCCCGTCGTTGTCGTCGTCGGCGTCGCGGGCGTCGAGGATGCCGTCGTTGTCGTCGTCGAGGTCCACCGTGTCGGGCAGCCCGTCGTTGTCGTCGTCGAGGTCCATCGCATCGACCATCCCGTCGTGGTCCAGGTCGGATCCGAGCGTATCCGGCCGCATCGACGATGCCGTCGCCGTCCACATCGGAGTCGAAGGCGTCGATCGTGCCGTCGTGGTCGCTGTCCTGCTCCAGAATGTCGGAGATCCCGTCGTTGTCGCTGTCCAGGTCCTGGGCATCGGGAACGCCGTCGTTGTCGTCGTCCGTATCGGTCGCATCATCTTGACCGTCGTTGTCCCTGTCCGGGTCGGACGAATCCTCCAACCCGTCGTGATCGAAGTCGGAGCAGAGGGCGTCGCTCACGCCGTCGTTGTTGTCGTCAGTGTCGACGGCGTCGGGGATCCCGTCGTTGTCGCCGTCCATGTCCGCGGCGCCCGTCAGACCATCGCCATCGGGATCCGGGTCGAACCCATCCGCGACGCCGTCGCCGTCCTGGTCGTGTTCCAGGACGTCGCTGCACCCGTCGCCGTCGCAGTCGGTGTCGGTTGCATCCGGCACCCCATCGCCGTCGTCGTCGCCGTCCGCAAGATCGAGAACACCGTCGTTGTCGTCGTCGCCGTCGACCCCGTCGCAGATGCCGTCATGATCCAGGTCGCTGGCGAAGGCGTCGATCGTGCCGTC
>JACPTZ010000151.1 GCA_016192525.1 Planctomycetota bacterium | reverse complement strand
CGGCGGCGGGGCCGGCATCACCGGCCTGCCGCGGGTCAGGATCTTCTGCTGGAGCTTGAGCAACCCCTCGATCAGCGCCTCGGGCCGGGGGGGACAGCCGGGGACGTAAATGTCCACGGGGACGATCTTGTCCACCCCCTTCACGACGTGATAGCCGTAGATGTAGTACGGTCCGCCGCCGACCGTGCAGGCCCCCATCGCCATCACGTACTTCGGCTCCGGCATCTGGGCATACAGCCGCCGCACCACGAGCGCCATCTTCGCGGTCACCGTGCCGGCCACGATCATGAGGTCGGACTGGCGGGGCGTCCCCCGAAAGACCCCCGCGCCGAAGCGGTCCATGTCGTACCGGGAGGCGCCGGTGGCCATCATCTCGATCGCGCAGCAGGCGATTCCGAAGGTCATCGGCCAGATGGAGGAAACTTTGCCCCAGTCGAACGCCCGTCCCGCCACGCCGGCGGTCAGGGTGTTCAGGAGTTCGTCGACCCGGCCGACGTAGAGATCGCCGATCTTCGCGCCCGCATCCATGTTCTTGGGCTCGATCATGCCATAACTCCGGGACGGGAAAGGGTGTTTACTCCCCTCATGATAACCGCCGCGAAAAAATCCGCCAAGCGAATTCTTTTCGCCGATATTGAGGAGTACCGCCCCCTGTTCCTGAGGAGTCTCTCTCATGTGCGCTTCTTCTTCGCCGCTGCGGATCTGCGCCGCTCTCGCCCTCGCGTTCTGCGCCGGCCCCATGCTGGGGGCGGATGACGCCAGGCCGACCGGGACACCGGTCGAGATCAAACCGTCCGACCCGGTGCCGGCGAAGTCCGCGGAGAGCCCGGCGGAACCGGCCGCCGACGAGTCCATGCTCCCCCCGCCGCCTCACCTGAACGTGGGTCGTGGCCCCCTCGGGATCCGAAACGCCTATCCCCTGGCGATCAATCACCTGATGCCGGCGGTCGAACATCCACGGACGCTTGTGCCGCACACGGGGGAGGTGGCGTTCATGGTGGACTGGGCGAACTCGCTCGGGTTCGAGCGGAACCGGTTCCGCGTCGACGGCGAGGGGGTCCGGGCCCAGGTGGAGCTGGCCTATTCCTGCGTTCCGAACATCGAGTTCCGGCTCGGCGTGCCGTACCTCCACCGCGGCGGCGGTTCCATGGACGGGCTCATCGACTCCTGGCACGGAATCACCGGTCTCCCCGAGCACTCGAACGTGAACGACTTCCGGCGGAACGACATCAACCTGACCCTGAGCGACACCCGCGGAGGGACCTTCCTCCGCACGAAGACCGACAGCGACCTGGGCGACGCCGTTTTCTCCACCAAGTTCACGCTCACCGAGGGGACGGAGCAGGCCCCGGCCTGGGGCGCGATCGTCAGCGTCCGCCTGCCGACGGGGAACAACGCGAAGCGGCTGGGGAGCAGCAGCGTGGACGTCGGGGGGGCGCTCCTGCTCTCGAAGCGGATCGGCGACTTCTTTCTGTACTTGAACGGCGGCGTGACGTATTTTGGCGACACCGATCTCGGCGGCGTGGACTACCGCGAGACCCGCCCGTACGCGGCCTTCGCGCTGGAGTATCAGATCAGCGACCGGGTCTCGGCGGTGACGCAATTCACGTTCACCTCCGGACTGCTGGAGCGACTGGGCGAACTCTCGGACGCCCAGGGAGACATCGGCGTGGGAATCCAGTGGGGAATCGCACCCCGCGCACAGCTCGAGATCGGGATCATCGAGGGAATCATGGCGATCGACGCGGTGCCGGATTTCGGAGTGCATGTGGGGTTGAGGATCGGGTTCTAGTGCATGCACCCCATCTTCCTCGACTTCGGCGCCTTCAAGCTCCCCACCTATGGGGCGGTCCTGCTCGTCGCCTGTGTGGTCGGCGGATTCGTGGCGACGCGCCTGGCGAAGCGGGCCGGCATCGACCCGCGGACGATGTTCGACCTCTGCCTCATCATGGGGATCGGGGCCTATCTCGGGACGCGGGTCTTCTTCCTCGCGACGGAATGGGACGCCTTCCGTGAGCATCCGATCGAACTGCTGACGGCGAACAAGGGAGTGGTCTTCTACGGCGCCGTACTTGGAGCCATTCCACCGATGGCGTGGGGCGCGATCCGGTGGAAGTTGCCCGTGTGGACGCTCCTGGACTGTTTCGCTCCGGCCCTCGCCCTGCTTCACTCGATCGGACGGATCGGCTGCTACCTGGGCGGATGCTGCTATGGCAAGCCCTGCCCGAACGGGGTGATCTTCCCCGCTCTCGGGGATGAGACGCCCCGCTACCCGACACAGCTGTACGAGTCGGGCTTCGAGGCGTTCAACTTCGCCCTGCTCCTGTATCTCTGGTTCGTGCGGCGGCGTCCGGGCCAGGTCTGGTGGACCTATCTGGTCCTCTATGGCACCGGCCGATTCTGGCTGGAATCGCTCCGGGGGGACGATCGGGGGCCGGAGTTCCTCGGCGGCTATTCGATCTCCCAGATGCTCAGCGCCCCGTTTGTCGTGATCGGACTCATCGCGCTCCTCTGGCCGCGCCGGAGAAAGCCGTCGCCTCCTCCTTCGGCCTCCTCGATGGCCATCGCCGCCGGCGTGCTGGCCTGGCTCCTGACCGGGTGTCACAACGCCCGCGTCCCGGAGCGCACTCCCGTGCCCGCGGAGGCCCCGCTGCTCGTCTCCAGCGATCCTCCGGGAGCGGCGATCTTCGTCGATGATGCGCCCCAGTTCGTCCGCACGGCCTCGGGGCGTCCCCGCCTCGACCGGGGTGTTCCGCAACCGCTGCGGACGCCCGCCACGATTCGACTTCCCGAGACGACGGCGGGGCGGCATGCCATCGGCATCCGGTGGCCGGACCGCACCGAAGCGCGCGCGGAGGTCCATTCCCGGAGAACGAAGCAGACGCCCGAGCCGGTGAGGTTCGACGGCGTTTACGAGGACGAGATCAGCGCCGCCACCCGCTTCGCCTTCCGCCCCCTCGAGGCGGCCTTCTACCTGTTCGGTCTCAAGCACCGCCCCAGCCGGTGGGGCT
>JACPTZ010000177.1 GCA_016192525.1 Planctomycetota bacterium | reverse complement strand
CGGCCGCCAGGAGATCTTTCCGGTCCGAGCCGAGGCCCGCGCGGGAGATTTCGAGCGACCGGATCGACTTCTGGAGCGCCTCCTTGAACGTGCGGCCGATCGACATCGATTCGCCGACCGACTTCATCTGGATGGTGAGCGCGGGGTCGGCCTCGGGGAACTTCTAGAAGGCCCCTCGGGGGGTCTTGACGACGACGTAGTCGATCGTCGGCTCGAACGAGGCGGGGGTGTTGCGCGTGATGTCGTTCGGGATTTCGTCCAGCGTGTAACCGACCGCCAGTTTCGCGGCGAGCTTGGCGATCGGGAACCCGGTGGCCTTCGAGGCCCGCGCGCTGGAGCGGGAGACGCGGGGGTTCATCTCGATCACCACCATCCGGCCGTCCGCGGGGTGGACCGCAAACTGGATGTTGGAGCCGCCGGTGGTGACCCCGATCTCGTTCATGATGCGGAGCGCGGCGTCCCGCATCAGCTGGTATTCCTTGTCGGTCAACGTCTGCGCGGGGGCGACAGTGATGGAGTCGCCGGTGTGGACGCCCATCGGATCGAAGTTCTCGATGGTGCAGACGATGACGGCGTTGTCCTTTGCATCGCGCATCGTCTCGAGCTCGTATTCCTTCCAGCCGACGACCGATTCCTCGATGAGGACCTCCTGGATCGGGGAGGCTTCCAGGCCGCGGGCGGCGATCCGCTCGAATTCCTCGACGTTGTAGGCGATGCCGCCGCCGGTCCCGCCGAGGGTGAAGCTCGGGCGGATGACGAGCGGAAGGCGGAGCCGCTCGCGGATGGCCGTGGCCTCGGCGAGCGTGTGGGCGTGGTCGCTCTGCGGGACCTGAAGGCCGAGCCGCTCGATGGCCTGCTTGAAGAGGGTTCGATCCTCGGCCTTGCGGATCACCTCGGCATTGGCGCCGATCATCTCCACCTTGTACTCGCGGAGGACGCCGCGGTCGTGCAGTTCCACCGCCACGTTGAGGGCGGTCTGGCCGCCGAGGGTGGGGAGGATGGCCTGCGGACGCTCGGCGGCGATCACCTTGGCGACGGTTTCGGCCGTGACCGGCTCGATGTAGGTGCGATCCGCCATCTCCGGGTCGGTCATGATGGTGGCCGGGTTGGAGTTCACGAGGACGACGGAGAAGCCGTCCTCCCGGAGCACCTTGCACGCCTGGGTGCCGGAATAGTCGAACTCGCACGCCTGACCGATGACGATGGGACCGGAGCCGATGATGAGGATCTTCTGGAGGTCTTTGCGGCGGGGCATGTCGGGTCGAGACGATAGCACCGCCCCGGGGCGGGGTCAAGGGAATCGCGGTGAACCGAGGTTCTTGGATTGTCGATAGTTGGGAGAGATTCAGGGAGGCGTGCCGATCGTTCCGGGAGCGAGGAGTGCGCATTGTGATGGTCCGCAGGTCCAGAGGTCTCACCACCGCGTGTCTCTTCGCGGCGCTCGGGCTCCCTCTGTCCCTCTTCGCCCAGGCCGCGCCCTCGGAACGCGGGCAGGACTTCTACTCCCTCAACGATCTCGGCGACTGGAAGTTCCGGCGCGGCGACTACCGCGGCGCCCTCGCCGCCTACCGGAAGGCCTACGAACTCGATCCCGGGTCGCCCTTCGTACTGGAAAACCTCGGGGACACGCACAAGTCGCTCGGAGAGTCGCGTTCAGCCGTGGAGGCCTACGCCGAGGCGATCCGGCTCCTCGACATGGACCCGCACGGCGGGACCCGGAGTCAGCAGCGCCGGCTCCACGAGAAGATGGTCCACTACATCGAGTCGCAGCCGGATCTCCTCCAGCAGTTCTCCGGGCCGAACGAGCCGCCCTTCGGCAAGTCGCTCCGTCAGTATCAGCAGGAACTCTCGCGGCTCATGAATCTGCGGAACGAGCGCCAGCGGGTGGAGCGGGAGACCGGCCGGCTCAAGGCGGAATTCGAGGCCGAACGGAGCGGGGCGAATGACCGCATCAGGGACCTCGAACGCGAGGCGCGCGAACGCCAGATCCGGGAGGAACTGGCGGAACTGCGGGTGCGCCTGGTGGAGGCCTCCGGGCCCTACGACCGGTCGTCGCGCCGGCAGGAACGCCGCGATCGGCTCGAATCGGCCCTCGGGGAGGAGGAGTCGGCGCGGCTCCGGGCCGAGGAGGAGGCCGAGCGCGAACGGGAACGCTGGCGCCGCGAGATCGACGAGCAGGATCGGCACGAGGAAGAACTGCGGATGCGCCGCCTGTCCGAGGCGCTGTCGGAGCGGCGTTCGAAGACGCAGGGACTGCGCGAGCGGCTGCGGCTGGAGCAGTTGCAGGTGGAGCGCGAGGCCGCGGCGGACCGGCTTCGCGGGCTGGCCGATGAGGAGGCCCGGTTTCGCGAGGCCGAACGTCGTCTGGCCGAAGACTCCTCCGGCGGGGCGCGCCGCGACAGCGGCGCTGGAGTGCGTCGCGGAAGCGACGCTGGAGTGCGC
Organism: Planctomycetota bacterium; assembly: GCA_016192525.1. Classification (GTDB taxonomy): domain Bacteria; phylum Planctomycetota; class MHYJ01; order JACPTZ01; family JACPTZ01; genus JACPTZ01. Next base: position 8,076 of record JACPTZ010000177.1, on the reverse strand, counting down.
CGCGGAAGCGACGCCGAGGATGCACTCGCCGACGAGGAGCGCCGCGCCGCCGAGGCCGAGCTGGAACGCCTGAAGGCCGAGGCCGAGGCCGCCAAGACCGCCGCCGAGGAGGCGGAGGCCCGTCGCGACGCCGCCACCGAGGACGAACGCGTCGTCGCGGAGGACGAGGCCCGGAAGGCCCGCGAGGAGGCGGCCAACAAGATCATGGCGGCCGCCGAGGCCGAAGAACGTCTGCGCCAGGCCGAGGAGGCGCGAGCCCACGCGGAGGAAGTGGCGGCGGAGAACCGGCGGCTGCGGGAGAAACCCATCGGCGAAACGGACGACAATGGGCCCTCGGGCTATCCCTACGCCGATCGGCCGCCGTCCCCGAAGTCACGCCATGGAGAGGGTCGGGTCATCATCCAGGGCGAGCCCCCTTCGCGGAAGAATCCCCCGCCGGGCGTCTGTCCCGACGATCCGCGGCTGGCGGAACTGGAGGCGCTCCGACGTCGCCGGGACGAACTGCTGGAGCGGCTCGAGGCGGAGCAGTCCTCCGAAGAGGCGCGACGGGCCGAGGAGGACTCGCTCATGGGCGGGCGGGAGAGCCGGGGCGGCGACGAAACCCGGCCCGGAGACGATCGCGAGGCGGAAGCCGAAGCCCTGGCCGCGGGACGCGATGCCGGCCCCCTCGAGGCCCATCCGGAGTCGGCGACCGCTCCGTCCGAGGGTCCGGTTCGTCGAGGAGACGGCCGCCTGCGGATCCCGCCGCCGCCAGGCGACGCCTCATGCGACCGCGGTCCCCGACAGACCCACGGCGCCGACCTGATCGAACTCACGGACGACACCGCCGCCCGCGATCCTTCCGGCGGGTCGATTGACGCCTGTCTCCGGGCCGTCGAACTCGACCCGAAGAACTGGGAGATCTGGGAACGCCTCGGCGACGCCTATCGCACCCAGGGCTACCGCATCGACGCCCAGTACGCCTACGAGCGCGCCATCTCCCTCCGCGGCAGGCACGACCAGCGGCTTGAGGCGAAGTACCACAAGGTGAAGCGATGAGGGGCTGGTGCGCTGCTCTCGTCATCGCTCTTCTTTCGGCGACCGGATGTTCGCCCGACACGGATTCCACAGAAGTGCCGCCATCGATGCCTCCCGCGGCAACCCTTCCCCCCGGCCCGTCGGATGATCTCCTTTCTGGGCGGGTCATTCCCCCCGACGCCAAACCGCTGAGGGTTAACTGGCATCTGAAACTCGGGAGGTTCAAACCGGGCGCTCGGTCCGGATCCGGGCGTGAGACCTACGTCATCCGCGACGAGGCCACGTTTCGCGACGTGCTGCCCGGGCATCTGGATGGGGGAGGGGTAGACACCTGCGTCAGGTGGAACGGCATTGACTTCAGGAAACAGATGGTCCTGATCGTGTCCTGGTCTGAGGACTGGCGCGGAGGGGGGGGAAGGATCGACAGTGTCTGGCGAACGACCCGCGGCATCGTCGCCTCCATCGAGATAGACGAGGGTGCCCATGGTGGAGTGTCCCTGCCCGCCTCATGGTATCCATGCGACGCAGTCGCCGTGAACAGGAGCGACTTGCCGGTCGAGTTCGTCTGGCAACCGTGATCCATCAACGCTGAACGTGAGCCTGGTCGGTCGTTGACTCCCCCAAGCCCCTTCCTCCGTCGTCCCTGGTGCAGCGTCGTCCTCTTCCTTCCTTCGTCATTCCTCATTCGTCAATCGTCATTTCAGTTCTATCTCCCGTATCTCCACCCACCCCTTTTCGCTGGTATCGATGACCCCTTCGCGCCAGAGCGGCAGGTGAAGGCCGTCGGTCCCGTTCTCGATCTGGCCGGTGGTCGGATCCCACTGCTCCCAGGTCTCGCCGATCCGGACCTCCATCCAGTGATGCTGGGCGAAGTGGCCGCCGGAGTACTGCAGGCCGCCCACGGTGCGGGCCGGAAGGCGGAGCATCCGGCACAGGGCGATGGCGAGTCGGGCCTTGGAGAGGCAGTCGCCGCGCCTGCCGGCCAGGGTTCCGCTGGCGGAGGCGACGAGGTTCTCATAGGCGATGTTCTCGTGAACCCAGCCGACGATCTGTCTGGCGATGTGGCGCTGGATGGTCGCCTTGTCCGCCGTCATGAATTCCCCCCCCTCGGGGAGCGATCCAAGTTCAATGGCCAGGGACCGGATCTCGGGGTCGCCGAAGTCGATCTGCTCCGTGGCGGCGAGCGCCTGCTCGATCGAGGTCTTCTCCGTGGCCTCGACGGCCCGGGTGGAGGGCGGTGGGGCGCCCTGGGGGACAAGCGTGAGGGTGCCGTCGATCCAGCGGTCCTTCACGGTGCCGTCGAAGGCGGCCCGCGGGCTGGTGGCGATGGCCTCGTCCGTGTCCGCGATCTGCGCCTTCACGTGGACCCGGACCACCACCTTCGCCGCGGCCCCCGGCTTCCGCGCCGATTCGAGCGCCTTCCGGAGCTCCTCCGGGCACTTCACCTCCACCTCGAAGCTGCTCAGGATGTCGGCCGTCTCGATCTTGATCTCTTCCAGGCGCTTCGTGGTGCGGAACCCGGTGAGTCCCTGACCCGGCATCGCCACCTTGACCAGCGTTCCGTCCCGCGTGTCCAGCCAGGCCGAGTACTCCATCCCCATGGCGTTGAGGGTGTACGCCTGGGCGGGCACCTCCGCCTCTTCGATCTTCAGTGTCTCCGCCTGGCCGGGCTCGATCGTGACCGGCAGGGCGGTCATCATGTCGGGGACCCACACGAACGCCGATGTCTTCTTTTCAATCGCGGCGTTCGCGCGAAGGAGGAGTTCGAAGTGCTCCGGGGCGTTGTAGTCGAGGAGAAACGTCTTCGCCCCGACGACGCGATCCATGGCCGACTTCTTCCCGCCGATCTCCGAGGTGAGGTGGAGGGTCTTGCCGTCGGCGTCGAAATCACAGTCGTAGGTGGAGCGGTCGTCGTTTCGCGCGAGGCTGAGGCGGTAGTGGGAGGGTCGGAGGGCCCCCTTCGCCGGGATGACCGAGACGCGGGCCGCCGCGATCAGGGTGGGGCCGCGCGCGAGGATCATGCGGGTGGTCGTTTCTCCCTCGATTCCGAGCGTGTCCGGCTTGGGCCCCTCGACGATCCGGAACCAGGAGACGCCGATGTCCTTCCCTTTGTGCTGGAGCCGGAACCGGCGCTCGTCCCCTTTCGCGTACGGGGCGCAGGTGACGGCGGGTCTCGAGGGCGGGGGGGGGACAGGATCCTCGGCCGCCAGAGTGGTGGCGAATGCCAGCAGAAGGGCGATGGCGGGTAGACTTGTCCGCGGCATGGATCTCTCCGTTCCCCGGAGCGGAGCCCTTCCGCCCGTTGCGCCCTGTGACGGGTCAGCGCCGATCGTGCGGGAGGCACGGGTGGCTTGTCCGCCCGTGCCTGCGCGCCGCAAAGGCCGCCCCTCGTTACGCCGCCGCCCTGCCGCCAGCCCCCCGAGTCGCCGAGTAGGCCGCCCGCAGGGCGGCCGTAACGAGGCGACGGGCCGGGCGGCGGCTACTCGGGGCTGGCGGGTTCTGAGATGTTCTTCTAAGACCCGGCCCCCGCCTTCTTCCCTTCCGGGGGAGGGGGATTCTTCAGGCGATCGATCCGCTTCCGGGCCTCCGCCGCGTGCGGGGTGTTGGGGTGCTTCGTGATGATGGACTGGTACTTCTCGATCGCCTTCTCGGCCATCCCGTTTCGCTCGAACTGCTCGCCCATCGCCAGCAGACCCTTGCACTCGCGGTCGATGTCGCTGGTGGCTCCTCCCGCTCCGCCGGACCCGGGCTTTCCACCGGCGGCCTTGCGGCGCGCCTTGAGAAGCATCATGAGGTCCTTCACGAGGGCGATGGAGTCTTCTCCGAGACCCGGCCCCTGGCGGCGGACGATCCCGCCGTCGTCCACGACCACCGCCCAGGGGATCTCCTTCACCCCCATGGCGCCCTTCGCTCCGCGGCAGTCGGCTTCGCCCCAGACCTGCGGGCAGGTGATATTGCATTCCTGGAGTTTCCGCCGGACGGCGGCGATGTCCTTGTCCAGGCTGAGGCTGATGAACCCGAAATCGGGATCGTCCAGGAGCTGCTTGGCGATGCCGAGGACCGAGGGGAGATCGCGCTGCGACCCGGGCGTCGACGTGTCCCAGAAGAAGACCAGGACCACTTTGCCCCGGAGGGCGGAGAGGGAGACCGGCTTACCGTCCAGATCCTTGGTCGTGAAATCCCTGGCTTTTCCCCCGCACCCCTTGACCTGGTTGACGTACCGTTCCGCGGCGCCGACGATATTCGGCTCGGACATTCGCGACTTGATGTCTGCATAGAGCCGGTTCAGTTCGCCCTCCTTGGACTGGATGAAGTTCATCCAGAGGAGCTGGGCGTAGGCGAAGAGGAGGGTGCGTTCCTCGGCCCCGGCGATGGCCGCCTTCTCGTAGGCGAGCGCCTTGTCCAGCTGGGCGGTGCGGAAGGCGGCCGTGGCGAGGGCGTGATTCCCGCACCCCTTGAGGACCCCCTTGGAGTCCTTGCCCATCAGGGTCTCGACATCGGACATGTCCTGCTTGATCGCGTCCCAGTTGGCGACGATGTCGTTGAGATGTCCGTTCAGGCGGTTCTCGATGTCGGTGAACTGCTGCCGGAGGCCGGTCGCGTCGTCGTCGGCCCGGGCGATCGGCGAGAGAAGCAGGAGCAGGCAGGCGCCGAGGAGGCCTCCGGCGCCGAGGCGTGGGGGAATGACGGTCATTCCCGGAAGATAACGGCCGGACGGTCCGCTGTCAAGCCCCCCTTCGCCCTCCAGGCTTTTCGCCCCTCGGTCTCGGTGCGTCTCCTCTTCGCGCCATTCGCGTCATTGGCGGTTTGGGCTTGACAGCCGCCGCGCCCCGGTCCTAAAATCCAGTTCTTCGACGGGTGTTTTTTTTTCGATCGGGGCCGCCGTGGCATGGAAGACGACCGAATCCGAGTCGCTCCTGCTCCAGGCCCCCCTGCGGGCCACCGCCGGGGGACGCTCCCGCCGCCCCGTCTCCGGACCGGTCCCCGTCGTGACGCTCGGCCTCATCGGCATGGGCAACGTTGGAACGGCCGTGGTCCGGCTTCTCCAGGAGAACGGGGACCTCATCGAGAAGAAGACCGGGATCCGTCTGGAACTGCGCCGGGTGGCGGTGAAACACCTCTCGAAGCGGCGGGGGATCGCCCTGCCGGCCGGGGTGCTGACCGACCGGGCCGAGGCGGTGGTCGCGGATCCCTCGCTCGATCTGGTGATCGAGCTGATGGGGGGGATCTCCCCGGCGCGCCGGTACGTCCTCCGCGCCATGGAGTCCGGGAAGTCGGTCGTGACGGCCAACAAGGCGCTCCTGGCGACCTGGGGGGCGCAGCTCCTGTCCGCGGCGGGGCGCTCCGGCGTCGACCTGGCCTGCGAGGCGAGCGTGGCCGGGACGATCCCGATCCTGCGGGTGCTCGAGGAGGGGCTGGCGGCGAACCGGATCGAACGGATCATCGGCATCATCAACGGTACGACCAACTACATCCTCACCCGGATGGCGGAGCGGGGGGAGTCGTTCGGCGCCGCGCTGGCCGAGGCGCAGCGGCAGGGGCTGGCGGAGGCCGATCCCTCGCTGGACGTCTCCGGAGAGGACGCGGCCCACAAGCTGGCGATCCTGGCGGCCCTGGCCTTCGGGATCCAGGTGCGGCAGAAGGACATCTTCGTGGAGGGGATCGACGCGCTGACTCCCGAGGACTTCGCCGGGGCGCGGTCGTTCGGATACGCCCTCAAGCTCCTGGCGATGGCGCGGTCCGAAGAGCCGGTCGTGGAACTGCGCGTTCATCCCACGCTGATCCCGGCGGCCCACCCGCTGGCGGCGATCCGGAACGAGTTCAATGCCGTCATGGTGGTGGGCGACGCCTCCCGGGAGACCATGTACGTTGGGCGAGGAGCGGGTCCGATGCCCACGGCGAGCGCGGTGCTTTCGGACGTCATCGCCTGCGCCGAGCGCCGGCTCGGGAGGTGCCCGGTGAAGGAGCACGCGGGGCCGGTGGGACCGAGGCGCCGAAACGTCTTTTGGGGGAACCGCAAGGTGCGGCGGATGGGGGAGGTCGTCTCGCGGTACTATCTCCGGTTTCCGATTCACGATGAGCCGGGGGCGATCGGGGTTCTGTCCTCCACCCTGGGACGTCATCGGGTGAGTCTCTCCGATGTGCGGGCGTCGGTGGTCGACGCCGATCGGGCGACGGGGATCGTGGAGATCGTGACGCACGGGGCGGCGGAACGTGAGGTAGCGGCGGCGGTCGCGGAGATCGGCCGCGCGTCGATCCTGCGCGCCCCGGCGCGACTGCTGAGGATCGAGGAATTGAGGACGTAGCATCATGAAATCGAAGGCGCTGATCCGCGTTCGCGTACCGGCGACGACCTCGAATCTGGGGCCGGGGTTCGACTGTCTCGGGCTCGCCCTCAGTCTGTACAATGACGTGGAATTGCGGGTCCTGCCGGGTCGGGGTCCCGACCCCGGTTCGGGCATTCTGGCCGACGTGCAAATCGAGACCGAGGGGGAGGGGGCCAGGCTGCTGCCGGAAGGGGCGGGGAATCTGGTGCTGCAGGGGGCGCAGGTGGTATGGGCGGCGCTCGGACGGCCTGCGCACCGGCTGCAGTTCCGGGTGCAGAACCGGATTCCGGTGGGGCGGGGGCTCGGGTCGAGCGCGGCGGCCCTGGTGGGGGGGGCGCTCGCCGCGAACGCCCTCCTCGGGAATCCGTGGACCCGCGATCAGCTGCTGAACCGACTGCTCCACCTCGAACACCACCCGGACAATCTGGTGCCCTGTCTGTGCGGCGGCTTCACGATCGCCAGCACGGCCGAGGGGGCCGTGGTGTACCGTCGCCTTCCGCCGCCGAAGGGGATCGTGGCGATTGTGGCGGTGCCCGACTTCGAGGTGATGACGAAGGAGGCCCGGGCGGTGCTGCCGGCCCAGGTGCCCTTCGAAGATGCGGTGTTCAGTCTCTCGCGGACAGCGCTCCTCGTTTCGGCGCTGGCCACGGGGGAGGGGTGCGACGACCTCTTCCCGCTCATGGAGGACCGGCTTCACCAGCCGTTCAGGAAGAAATTCGTCCCGATGCTGCAGCCGGTCCTCGAGGCGGCGCGGGCGTGGGGGGCCGTGGGCGGGGCGCTGAGCGGGTCCGGATCGTGCATCTGCATCCTGGCGAAGAAACGACGGAAGGAGATTGTCGAGGCGATCGGCCAGGTGTTCGAGACCTTCGGCGCCCCGGTGAAGGTGCTCACGCTCCCCATCGACGCGCGGGGGGCGGTGGTCCGCTAGATGTTGCCGCACGCTCACTTGAGCCATTGATCAATTGTTCATGTATTCAAGTGGGCATGAGGCGGGAGGGGGCGATCCGGAATGAGGTCGCCTCCGCTTCAGAAGAGGACCCCCAACATGTACGTCCAGTCCCTCAAGTGCCGTCTCTGCGGCAAGACCGCCCCGGTCGAGCCGCTCTATGTCTGCGACGACTGCTTCGGTCCGCTCGAAGCCGTCTATGACTACGCGGCGATCCGCGCTGCCGTGACGCGCGACTCGATCGAGCGGGGGCCGCGGTCCATCTGGAGATACGCCCCGCTCCTCCCGGCGGACGGCCCGCACGTCGTCACCCTGCAGGAGGGCTTCACGCCGCTGCTCCCCGCCCCGCGGCTGGGAAAGCGTCTCGGCCTCCGGAATCTCTTCATCAAGAACGACTCCGTCAATCCCACCTATTCCTTCAAGGACCGGGTGGTCGCCGTCGCCGTCTCCCGGGCGAAGGGGTTCGGCTTCGACACCGTTTCCTGCGCCTCCACCGGGAACCTGGGCTGCGCCGTGGCCGCGTACGGCGCGGTCGCCGGTCTTCGGGCCTGCATCTTCATCCCGTCCGACCTCGAGCCGTCCAAGATCACCGGCATCACCGTCTACGGACCCACGCTGGTCGCCGTCACCGGCGCCTACGACGATGTGAACCGGCTCTGCACGGAGATCTCCTACTCGCACCGCTGGGCCTTCGTGAACAGCAACCTCCGGCCCTACTACTCGGAAGGGTCCATGACTCTCGCCTACGAGGTGGCGGAACAGCTGGGGTGGCGGGCGCCCGATGCG
>JACPTZ010000155.1 GCA_016192525.1 Planctomycetota bacterium | reverse complement strand
GGCGGGGCGGCGTCGTGCGTCGCCCCGTGCGAGGGCGGCGCGGGCCGTTCGCTCCCCGTGCGCCCGGGAGTGGGGCTCTTCACCGTCGGCGTCACCGCGGCCGACGGGGCGCCGAGGGGGATCGGGGGGACGGCCTCGGAGTCGATGGGAACGGCGAAGGGGACGCTGGAGGGAGGCGGGCTCTTCACGGTGTCGCCCATCCCGGCGGAGGGGACGGGCAGACCCGGCCGGGCCGTGCCGCCCGGAGAGGGCGTCAGGGCGCTCTCCCCCATCGCCACCTGCAGGAGGCATCGGGGGCAGTCCTTCCCCGGTTCGACCGGTCCGCCGCATTTCGGGCAGGTGGGGTTCATGTCACCAGTCTATGAGGAAAGCACAACCGGATGTTACATGCAAGGCGGAAAACTGGAAAAGTGTGCTTCACCCGGATGGGCCATTACTCCCGTCCCTCCTCGATCGCCCAGCCATCCAGCCGGCCGGTCTCGTGATCCAGCACACAGACCCTCTCCCCGGCCGCCGCGAGCGTCACCTTTCCGGCCGGAGCGGTGAAAGAGGCCCACGAACCCCTCCCCTGCGAGACGTGAATCCAGCGGATCTCCGAGCGGCCGAGGAGCACCAGCGTGTCCGAGCCGACGCGAATCGGAGGGGCGATGATCTTCCCGACCTCTCCGCTCCAGACCACCCGACCCCCCGGCAGATCGACCCCGATCGCCCGCTCGCCGGTGGTGACGGCGAGACGGTCCCGCGCCGCCACGGCGGGATGGCCGGAGAGACCGATGTCGGTACCGAGACGGATCGTCGACTTCACGAGTCCCGCGGAGTCGTACACCGTGACCCAGTCCAGGCTCCCTTGACGGGAAGTGAGGACGGCCCAAAACCCGCCGCAGGACACCGGAGGGCCGGAGTACAGGGCGGGAACGCCGTTCAACAACGAGGGACCTCCGCCACCGGGCCGGAGCCCAGCGGCGCGATCCACGCCGCGGTCGGTACCGTCCCGGTGGAAGAACTGAACGCGATCCGCGAAGACGGCGGGTGGCTCGGTCAGCGGCATCCCCACTCTCTCCGACTCCCACACGTAGCCCGCCGTCGCCAGGTCGATGGCGTAGATGCGGCCCGAACTACTGCCGCCGTACGCGATCCCCGCGCGAAGCGTGGGCGGGCTCACCGCCTCTCCGGCCAGACGAATGACTCCGGAGGGGTTCAACGGATAGGTCCCCTCCCTGAAGATCTGGATGTCCCGCGTTCCCCAGGTCACGGCCCAACCGTCGGCGCATACCGGCGCCGCCGCGACCGTCCCGCGCCACTCGTCCGAGATTCGCCCCTCGGAGGCGTCCACCTCCACGAGACGGTCCGGATGGGCGACGTAGAGGTGCTTGTCCCCCGCCGTCACTCCGAGGGCGCCTGGCCCCGTCTCGCAGGACCACACCCGGCGCGCGGTGCCGCGGGACCACACAACCTCCGGGGTTCGGGGCTGCAGGGCCAGATAGCCCATCGTGACGACAAGGAGAACGGCGGCGACGGTGACGCCGATCGCCCGGCGCCGCTGCCGGTCCTGCCTTCGGAACCACCCGGCCATGCTCGGGAGGCGCAACTGAGGGAACACGGTCGGGGAGGTCACCAGCCCCCGGATGTCGAAGGCGAGGTCGGAGGCCCTCTGGTACCGCTTCGCAGGGTCGCGTTCGAGCGCCTTGAACACGATGGCGTCCACCTTGGCATTGAGTCCGGATTTCGCCGACGGGGGCTCGAATCGGCCGATCGGCAACTGGCCGGTCAACAGTTCGTAGAGCAGCACCCCGAGGGCGTAGATGTCGGCGCGGTGATCGACCTCCTTCGGCGTCTCCACCTGTTCCGGCGCCATGTAGTGCGGCGTCCCCATCACCTCCCGGGTGAAGGTGAGTCGTTCGGAGCCGGGCGTGAGCAGTTTCGCCAGGCCGAAGTCGGCAATCTTCACAGCGCCGTTGCGGTCGACGAGGATGTTCTCCGGCTTGATGTCGCGATGGACCACCCCCTTGCCGTGCGCATACTCGAGCGCGTCGCAGATGGGAGGCAGGATGGCGAGCGCCTCGTCCGGCCGCAGCCCCTTCTTCATCATCTCGCGCAGGTTGGGTCCGTCGATCAGCTCCATCGCGAGAAAAGTGACCCCCTCTTCCACGCCACAATCGTAGACCCGTACGACATTCGGGTGATCGAGCGTGGCCAGAGCCTTGGCCTCTCTCTTGAACCGTTCCACAAACTCCGGGTCGCCCGTGAACACGGAGGGAAGGATTTTGACCGCGACGGCGCGGTCGAGGTCCACCTGCCGGCCGCGATACACCTGCTCCATCCCGCCCTTCCCGAGCCGTTCGCCGATTTCGATCCCGCGGAGGCGCGCGGGGGGGGGAGGTCCCTCCTCTTCCCTCGGGGCCTGGGCCGTCCGGAAGAGGTCGGCGCGCGGGGGGCTCTTCATCGTCGGCACGTCTGTCGCGGGTCGTCCGGGGATCGTCTCGATCGGGGCGGCCGTCGGAGGGGCACCCCCCGGATCGGTCGGGAGCGATCCGGCGGGATGCGGGCTGGAGTGAGTGACGAGGCGTTCGGTGACGGGCGAGGGGTGAGAATCGACGGCGGCCGCCGGCCCGCACCGGGCGCAGTCCCGTCCCGGCTCGATGGCGCCGCCGCATTGGGGACAGGGGACGTCCATATTAGAGCGCCTTCAGCAAGGCCGCCAGCTCCTCATCGACCAGATTCGCCGATTCCACGGTCCTGGCCACCCGCTCCCGGACCAGTTCCCGAAAGCGCTTCCGGGCGCGGTGAAGGGCCACGCGGTCCTTGTGGGTCCCGCCCGCCAGTACCGGGCGAAACTCGGCGAAGCGGGCTCCCTGTCCCCGGGCCGCGAACTCCTGTTCCAGCGCCGCCATCGCGTCGTCGAGAATGGCGCGTGCCCACTGGCGGTCGAAGTGCCGCTCCACCGGGTCCTCGACCACGAGCATCGACTCCGCCGACTCCACGTCCAGCGGAACTGCCTTTCGGCCCCCGCCGCGCTTCTTCGCCTGCGACCGGTCGTGCGCATCGGCGGCGAAGTGATCCACCGCCGCCCTCAGGAAGTGACGGAAGCGCCCGCGGGCGCGGTCCGCCTGACGCGCGTACCCCTTCTCCAGGAATCTGACAAAGAAGCCCTGCGTGAGATCCTTCGCCGCTTCGATATCGTGTCCGCGGCGGCGGAGGTGCAGATACACCGGGCGCCAGTAGAGGGTGAACACCTCACCCAGGTCCTCGCGCACGAGGAGCGACCACCGGGTCGTCAGAAAGGACCCGCGGCGGTCACCCGCCATAGAGGTCTCTCGGGTCAAGGGTCACAGTTTCCGGGTGGGGTCGCTGGGGGAGACCGTCTCGCGGTACCAGACGACCACGAAGTCCTGCGCCCCGCCCTGCTCGTTGTCCTCGATGTTGATCGAGATGACGCTCTCCGGCGGGAGGTTCGCGTTGATCCAGTCCTCGACATTCTTGCACGCCATCTCCCACGCGATGTTGCGCGGGAACCGGAACGTCTTGTGTCGGATGCTCATGTTGTCCTTCCGTGGCGCATGGGGGTCCGAGGAGGGCTCGGCGCCGATCCGTCCAAAGTCCGGGGATCGGCCACCTCCCCTTTTTCGACGAGTCTTGCGAGGTTACCGCCCCTGACGTTGTCATCCTGGGCCTAGTCCTACTACGCTTGGATGGGCCAGCCTGCTGTCCGAGTCCCCGAGTAGGCCCCCGCCATCCGTTTGGCGGGGGCCGTAACGAGGGGACGGGGCATGACGGATGTCGCCCCCCCACAGGACCGGTCCCTCGTTACGGTCGCCGGAGCCTGC
>JACPTZ010000154.1 GCA_016192525.1 Planctomycetota bacterium | reverse complement strand
CGGTGACGGTCCTTCGACCCCAGGCGAAGCCGGCCAGAACCACGAACCAACGAAAGTACTCGTACTGTTGCCAAAGGAACTCGGTTTCCAAAGAGCGAAAGAAAGGCTGGAGTGCGGAGGGAAAGCGGACGATCTTGAACACGAAGGCCATCCTCCCAACGATGCCACAGGTCTGGACAACCTCGGTATCGGCGAGATGGCCTTCGTCGTTCAGGGCCGGCCCTTCACCTCCTCCCTCATGCCCGTACGCGGTCTCCGCGTCCTCTGCGTCTCTGCGGCGCCGTCTCCTCTCAGCGTGTTCGGCGTCCTCGGCGGACCGGAGTCCGTGAAAAAGCAGTCAACTTGAGTTATTACGTTTTGCGTTTTACGTTTTTCCTCCAGGTGCCCCATGGATTTCAAGCTCCCCGACATCGGTGAAGGCGTGGCCGAGGGCGAGATCGTCAAATGGCTCGTGTCCGAGGGTGGGCCGGTGAAGGAAGGCCAGCCATTCGTCGAGGTGATGACCGACAAGGCTACCGTCGAGATTCCGTCGCCCGTCTCCGGATCGGTCGAAAAGATCTTCGCCCAGCCGGGCGACAAGGTCCCGGTGGGGAAGGTGATCATCACCTTCCGGACGAACGGGGTGGCCGCGACGAAGGCGGTGCCCGTCTCCCCTGTCGCACCGGCTCTTCCGGCGGCCCGGCCCGCTCCGCCCCCCGCCGACGCTCGGGCGGTGGCCCAGGCCGTCACCGCCCCCCCGATGGCGGCGCCTCCTCCCGCGGTTGGGGTCGATCCCGACCGCCGGGTGCTCTCCACCCCCGCGGTCCGGAAATTCGCCCGTGAGCAGGGGATCGACATCCGCCTCGTCCAGGGCTCCGGGCCGCTGGGACGGGTGACCCGTGAAGACATTCTGAAGACGCTCGCCCCGGGGGCCCTGGGCTCCGGCGGCCGGCTGCCGGCGGCCCCTCCGGCGGTTTCCCCGCTGGCGCCGCTGCCGGCGTCGGCCGGGTCGCGGGAGGAGCGCGTCCCCTTCCGCGGGCTCCGGCGGAAGATCGCCGAGAAGATGTCGAAGTCGAAGCACACCGCCGCGCACTTCACGCTCGTCGAGGAACTCGATGTCACGGATCTCGTCAATCTCCGGCAGCGCGCGAAGGAGCTGGCCGAAAAGGGCGGGGTGAAGCTGACCTACCTGCCCTTCATCATGAAGGCCCTTGTCTCCGCGATGAGGGAGCACCCCACGCTCAACGCCTCGCTGGACGAGGAGCGCGGTGAAATCGTCATCAAGCGGTTCTACAACTTCGGGATCGGCGTCGCCACCCCGGAGGGGCTGATGGTGGCGGTCGTGAAGGAGGTCGACCGGAGAAACCTCCTCGAAGTCGCCCACGAGATCGACCGCGTGGCGGCCGATGCGCGGATCGGGAAGAGCAAGCTGGAGGACCTGCAGGGGAGCACCTTCACGATCACGAGCGTCGGTTCGGTCGGGGGGCTTCACGCCACGCCGGTCATCAACTGGCCGGAGGTGGCGATCCTGGGCGTCCACCAGATCAAGAAGAAGCCGTGGGTGGTGAACGGCGAGATCGTGGTGCGCGACATCATGTGCCTCTCGCTCTCCCTCGACCACCGGGTGATCGACGGCGCCGTGGGGACGGAGTTCATGAATCGCCTCAAGCAGATTCTCGAGAACCCGTCCCAGCTGCTCCTCGAGCTCCTCCTGGCCCCGAAATGAGCCGCCAAGACGCCAAGAACGCCAAGGGCTCAGCGCTGGACCTGTTCCAGGTTGTCCGCCCCGACGGCACCCTCATCGATCCCGCCGCCCCCGTTTTCCCGCTCGACGAACTGAAGCGCCTGTATCGCGCCATGGCGCTCATTCGCGCCGTGGACACGCGGATGCTGGCCCTCCAGCGGCAGGGGCGGATCGGCTTCTACGGCCTCACGACGGGTGAAGAGGCCGCGGTCGTAGGGAGCGGCGCGGCGCTCCGGCCCGCCGACTGGGTCTTTCCGGCCCTCCGTCAGGGCGGCGTGGCGCTCCTCCGCGGATATTCGCTCGCCCGTCTCACGGCGCAGAACATCGGGAACAGCGCCGATCTCCTCAAGGGCCGGCAGATGCCCTGCCACTACAGCGACCGGGCCGTGAACTTCGTCTCGTGGTCGTCCTGCATCGGGACGCAGATCCCGCACGCCGTCGGCGCCGCCTACGCCGCGCGGCTCCTGAAGCAGGATACGATCGCCGTCGCTTACCTCGGCGACGGCGCCACCTCGTCCCCCGAGTTCCACGTGGCGATGAATTTCGCGGCGGTCTGGAAGGCGCCGGTGCTGTTCCTCTGCCAGAACAACCAGTGGGCGATCTCCGTCCCGTTCGCCGCCCAGACCGCCTCGGTCGGGATCGCCGAAAAGGCGTCCGCCTACGGGATGCCCGGGGTGCGGGTGGACGGGAACGACGTGATCGCGGTGTACATGGCGACCCGCGAGGCCGCCGAACGGGCCCGTCGCGGAGACGGTCCCACCCTGATCGAGGCGGTGACCTTTCGCCGGGGGGGGCACTCCTCCTCGGACGATCCGAGCCGCTACCGCGACGCCGCGCTGGTGGGGGAGTGGGAGAAGAAGGACCCGATCGACCGCGGCCGGAAGCACCTCGAATCGAGGAAGGCGTGGTCGGCGAAGGACGAGCAGGCGATGCAGGAGGAATTCAAGGTCGCGCTCGACCGGGCGATCGCCGAGGCGGAGTCGGCCGGCCCGCCCGGGCTGGAGACGCTCTTCGACGACGTCTGCGCCGCACTCCCGCCGAATCTCGTGGAGCAGCGGGCCGCCCTGCTGGACGAAGAGCGTCGCCGCGGGAGGGGCGAGCGCGGCGGGGGGGAGTTTCCGCTGTAGGGAGACACACTATGCCGCTGCAAGCCGACTTTGGTGAACGAACGATCAACGAGTTGATGCTCATCTACCGGAATCGGCAGATAAACCTCATCGCGCACGATAGGGGAGGGAGAACCAGTCTGCCGAATGCTCAACTGATGTGCAGGAGGTGCAACAGCCGAAAGGGAGCCAGATAGGATAAGCGCAGGTTTTTCGTTTGATCCGGGTGGACTTTCCGTCATACTGAGTTCATGACCCTCACCGTCACCGTGCCGCGCGTGAAGTTCCGGGTCCGCATGAAGCGTGACGCCGGCGGCTTCTGGTTCATCGAATGTCCATCGCTTCCGGGGTGCATGAGTCAGGGGCGGACACGCGACGAGGCCCGGGCGAACATTCGCGAGGCCATCGAGGGCTGGCTCGAGGCGGCACAGGCACATCCGGAGACACGGGCGCGAGGCTCCCGGTAGTTTCCGGTCGGGTGGCGGCCCCTGCTTTCGAGCGCGCGGGGTGGGTCTTCGACCGTCAACGTGGAAGCCACATGATCTACATCAAGCCCGGGGTGCAGGCCCATCTGAGCATCCCGGACCACAATGTCCTGGGCCCCGGCCTTCTGCGCGGACTGATTCGCAAGGCGGGCTTGACCGTGGGGGACTTCACCCGCCTTCTCGCGATGTGAAATCACGAGAAGACGTCCCTCCCTCGCCTACTCGAACGCCTCCTCAAACAAACCCTTCATCGCCTCCCACGACCGCCGATCCGCCTTCTCGTTGTAGGCCAGGCTCGACGCGCCGTCGACTCCAGCCTCCTTCACCGTGAACGAGTGCACGGCGCCGCCGTAGGCGATGAACTGGTAGTCGACGCCGGCGTCTTTCATCTCCTTGTGGAAGGCGGCGATGTCCTTCTCCGGAATGAAGCCGTCCTCCGCGCCGTGGCAGATGAGGACCTTTGCCTTGATCTTCTTCGCGTCCTCCGGGTGGGGCGTGGAGAGGATTCCATGAAAGCTCACCACGGCGGCGAGTTCCGCACCGCTCCGGGCGAGTTCAAGGACGGTAGTCCCGCCGAAGCAGTAGCCGATGGCGGCCACCCGTCCCGGGTCGCAGAGCCGATGTCCGGTGAGGACGGCGAGCCCGGTGGCGGCCCGCTCGCGCATCAGTTTGCGGTCGTTGAAGTGGGCGCCCGAGAGCTTCGCCGCCTCGTCGTGGCTTTTCGCGAAGACCCCCTTTCCGTACATGTCGAGAGCGAAGGCGATGTACCCCATCTGAGCCAGCATCTCGGCCCGCCTCCGCACGTACGGGCCGTGTCCCTTCCACTCGTGGCAGACGAGGACCCCGGGTCGCCTCTCCCCGGACGCATCGTCGTAGGCAAGGTATCCCTCAAGGACGACATCACCATGCGTGTACTGCAGGGGCTCGGTCTTCACGGCGGCCTCCAGGGTTGTGGCGGCAAGAAGGACGAAGAGAGGAAGGGCGGGCGACTTCATGGGAGGGGCTCCTGGGTGGGGAAGGCACACGGGGCTCGAGTTGTGAATTCTAGGGGGGCGGGGCGCGACCGTCAAGCCTCGTCAAGCCACCGGGCCAGGTTCCGGAACGCCGCTCGGCGTTCCTCCCACCGCCCGTTCACGAGCCCGCTCGTCGAGGGCAGCGCGAAAACAAAACTTCGGCCGATCCGCTCCGGCTGGAGGCCGGGGGCGGGCGTTCGGCCGAAGACGTGCCGGAAGAGCGTGAGCCCGTTGAAGGCGACGGCGCGCGGGGCCACGCGGCGCAGCTTGGCGAGGAGACCGACCCGGCCCCGCCGGATGTCCGATCCCGTGAGGATGTCCGATGGCCCGGCCCGCCACGGGCAGAGGTCGGCAAGACCGATTCCGAAGCGGGGAAGGGTGCGATCTTCGTCGGGAGACAGTGGCCGCGGGGTGAGTCCGACTTCCGCGAGCAGCGGATAAAACTGGTTCCCCGGCTTCGCGTAGTAGTGCCCGCGCGCGGCCGAGACCGCCCCGGGGTTGAAGCCGACAATCACGAGGCGAAGTCCGGGGCGGAGGAGGTCACGGAGAAACGGTCGCGAGCGTCGCTTCAACGCCATCTCCGCATCTCTTCCGTCGCGCGCCGGCAAAGCGCTTCGAGGTGATCGCGCGCCGCGACGGTGGCCAGACGCCTGGCCGCCTCGACTCGAAGGCGGGATGCGCGTCTCACGTGGCGTTTGAGCAGCTCCACGACATCCGCGTCGTCGCGGGCCCGACCCGACATCACCCTAAGGGCGAGGAGATCGGCCAGTCGCGGGACGGAGAAGGGGTCGATCGGCTCGACGCGCAGCTTCGTCGGTGCTGGAAACCGCTCCTCCCACTGGGGTGACGTGCGCTCTCCCTCGACGAGCAGGTCCACGCCGACGTCGAGGATCGTGTTCTTGAATCCCTCGTGATAGCGCTTCCATCCGGGCTCGGAGCGGAGGCGTCGAATCAGGATCTCCGCGTCCTTCCGCGCCAGGAGCAGGTCCACGTCCGCCGTGAATCGGGAGTAGCCGTGGTGATTGACGGCGAGGGCCCCGATGACGAGCGGTTCGATCTTCAGATCGTCGCAGAGCCGGCGGAGATCCTCCAGCAGACGACGCTTGCTGTCCTCCCTTCGGAGGGCGTACGGTTCTCCGGGCGCCATGGTGTCCATCGCCTTCAGAGCCGACTCCAGAGAATGAGCGCGGGCGCCGCTCACTCGCCCCCTCCGCTCTTCCCGGCCTCGTCCGACGCCGGCGCCGGCTCGCCGGGCTCCGACCCCTCCGTGGCCGCCGGGACCGGCTCCTTCGGCTTCGCCGGCGGAGCCAGCACTTCCACGTTCGTGCAGAGCGAGTATTCCATCCCGAGGCTGCTCTTGTACGTCACCCGGCCGAAATAGGCGGCGAAGTCCTCCCGCGCCGTCGGCAGGAACAGGATCTTCAGCTTCAGATCCCCGATCGGATGGAGCCCCTCCTCGGTCATGTCGGGCGACCACTCCGCCTTGCGGAAGTCGCGCGTCGGTGAGGTGGCCTTCCAGACCTCGATGCAGGTCATCCCGCCGCCCGAGAGGGTGAGTCGCAGTCCCGCGCGGCCGCCTTCCTCCACCCGCTCCCAGGACAGTTTCGGCCGCTCCTCCCCCGCCACCACCGACTGGTAGAACGCCGAGATCGCCTCCACCGCGCCGGCGCCCAGGCCGTGTCCCGCGTTCGGCACGTAGTGGATGTACTTGTCCCCCTTGAGATCGGGGAAGTACAGCTTCGCCGCGTCCACCGGCCAGTAGGGGTCGTTCGTCCCCAGGACGATCAGCTTCGGCATCGTGAGCTGGTCGAGGTAGGAGTAGGGATCGACGAGCTGGAGGAGGCGATCGCCGGCCGGCGTGCTCATGAGCGCCTGCAGGCCGAGCTCTGTGTAGTCGCCGATCTGCTCGGAATAGCGGCCGAACGACTCGATCTGGTGCGGCATCTGCTTGTGGAAGTTGAGGACGTCGATCACCATCGGGGCGATGGCGCAGACGCGCGGATCGACCGCGCCGGTGAGCCAGGTGGTCCACCCCCGCTTCGACGCCCCGGTCACGACGAATTTCTGAACCTCCTGCTGGAACTTCTCCTTCACCACCGCCTGCACCGTATCCATCGCGCGGACGGCGCTCTTCGTCATCGGGAGCAGGCAGGGCCAGGTTTCGTCCTTCGTGTTGAAGTAGTTCATGAAGGTGAAGGCGATCAGCCCGTCCTCGCGGAGGTTGTTGAAGAGGGGCTGGTTCGGGACCTGCTGAACGACCGCCACCACGGTCCCGGTCTTCTGGGCGAGTTGCGCGAGGATCATCGCCTCGCCGGAGAGCTTCGGCGGTTCGTCGCGGTTCCGCCCGCCACTCACGAGGAGGAGGGCGTACTCGGGGTGGGTCACTTTCTCGGGAACGACCACCGTGAGCCAGTGCGTCCAGTCGATCCCGTGCCAGGTCTGCGAGGTCATGTGGATCGTGAGCGTGGTCCCCACTCCCTCGGCGGTGTCGTTGGACTCGATCTTCCAGGCGTACGACGCGTCGGGCGCCTTGACGTACTCGGCGAGGTCGAGCGCCCGGGCGGTCCGGGCGCCGGCGAGGAGGAGGAGGACGCATACGGGCGGGAGCAGACGGGAACGATGCTTCATGGGGGACTCCTTCAGGGGAGAGACGCGGGGTATCCTATCATGGTCAGGGGGGAAGAGAATGGAAATAGGGGGCGTGCGACATCGGTCCCCGGGCTCGAGTCCGCCGCATCCGGATCGACATCCCGCGCATCCGTCAGATCGCACCCTGCTATACGGAATGTACGTGCACGCTTATTCTGTTGTATGGAGGCGGGGGCCAAACTCCCCTCGACACGCCCCGGGGCGATTTGCTAGGGTGCCCGTCGAGACTTGCCGGCGTTTCGAAGGAGGACTCGATGCGCCGCACGATCGTCGTTCTGGCTCTCTTCCTCGCCCCCCTGGCCGCGGGCTGCTTCAAGGAGAGGATTGGCTGGGGGTACACCGGGAACGATCCCGCCCGCTACGGGGGACAGCGGATCTACTCCCCGCACGTCGACCAGCCCCCCCGGGTGGACGGGGACCGCGACGACGGCGCCTGGCGACGGGCGCCGGCCGTCGAAATCGCCGCGCAGGGGCCCTCGCCCGGCCGCAAGGGGGTATTCAACCCGCGCTACACCGTTCAGTCGGTCCACACCGACACGCACGTCTACTTCGCCGTCTCCTGGCGCGACCTGTCGGACCGGGCCAGCGGCAAGGCCCGGGCCGCCAACTTCATCGCCCCCCCATCCCCCGCCGGGGAGTGCGCGATGGCGGTCGGCTTCCCGCTCTCCGATTCGTCTGCCCGTCTCCAGGGGAGATGGGACCTGTGGAGGTGGGCCGCCCATCCGCTGGAAGGGGGGGGGAGCGCCGGAGATCTCACCTGCCGGTTCTTCCATTCGGCCATCCCGGATCCCGCGCTGACGGTCCCGCTGGCCACGGGCGGCGTTCAGGCGGAACTCGTGTCCGACTCGGAGATCGCGCCGGGTTGGGCCGCGTCCGGACGGGACTCCTGCGAACCTCCTCCGGAGGGGGAGGCGGGCTCCTGCGACGTCGAGGCCGCCGGCTCCTGGTCCTGCGGGCGCTGGATCGTGGAGTTCGCGCGCCCCCGTCGAACCCCGGACGCC
Organism: Planctomycetota bacterium; assembly: GCA_016192525.1. GTDB lineage: Bacteria > Planctomycetota > MHYJ01 > JACPTZ01 > JACPTZ01 > JACPTZ01. The sequence continues at coordinate 60,322 of JACPTZ010000154.1, read as the reverse complement.
GTGGACGTCGCGATCGACCCCGATCACCCGGTCCCGCTCGCCCTCATCCACTTCGACCGGAAAGGAAAGATCCGCCGGGTCTCGCACGACCTGTGGCTCGTGTTGGAACCGGGGGGCCATGCCCGGGATCCCCGGGGCGGAAGATAGCCGGGATTCCGCCCGTCGCGCGGCGCCTCCGGGCCTCACCTCGCCGGCGCCCGTCATCCGGAGATTTCGCTTGACACGCCTCCTCCGGTCCCTCATAATTTGAACAATGGTTCAACTTTTGAACGGTCGTTCAAAGACGCGGGCGAAGCGCCTGGCCATCCTGCGCGGCGCGGCGGAGGCGTTCCGCGACCGCGGATACGCCGGGGCGGGGATGCGCGACATCGCCCGCCGGCTGGAGATGGCCCCCGGAAACCTCTACTACTACTTCCGGGACAAGCACGACCTCCTCGCCTTCTGCCAGGAGGAGGCCTGCGGGCGGCTCCTCGCCGAGGCCGCCCGGGCCCGCCGGACGCCGGGCGGACCGGCCCGGCAGCTTCGCGCCCTCATCGCAGCCCATCTCCGCTGCATCCTGGACGAACTCCCCGGGGCGGGGGCGCATCTTGAGGTCCACGCCCTCCGTCCCGCCCCGCGCCGGCGCATCCTGGCCCAGCGCGACCGGTACGAGCGCGTGCTCCGCACCCTGATCGCCCGCGGGGTCCGCTCCCGCGCCTTCGCCCCCTGCGACCCGAAGCTGGCGGCCCTCGCCATCCTCGGCGCCGTGAACGGCACCGCGCAGTGGTACCGTCCCGACGGCCCCTTTCCCCCCGGGCGGATCGCGGAGGAGTTCGCAGACTATCTCGTGAGAGGCCTGAGACGTTCATGAAGACCCGGCTCCCCCGGAAGCGGAAGGTCCATCTCCGGATCCGCGTCAACGGCGAGACGCACGAGGTCGCCTTCGCCCCGCACAAGACGCTGCTCGAAGTCCTCCGCGAGGACATGGGGCTCACCGGCACGAAGCACGGCTGCGAACTCGGCGAGTGCGGCACCTGCACCGTCCTCATCGACGGGGAGCCGCAGCTCTCCTGTCTCGTCCTCGGCCTCGAGTGCGAGGGGATGGACATCATCACCGTCGAAGGGCTGGCGGACGGTCCGCAGCCCCATCCGCTCCAGCAGTCCTTCGCGGAGCTCGGGGCGGCCCAGTGCGGCTACTGCACGCCCGGCATCCTCCTCGCGTCGAAGGCCCTGCTCGACGAAGACCCGAATCCGCCGCGCGACCGCATCCGCGAGGCCCTCTCGGGGAATCTCTGCCGCTGCACCGGCTACATCAAGATCTACGAGGCGGTGGAGTTGGCCGCGCGGCGCCTCAAGGACCCGAAGGCCGAACCGTCGCGCGAGATTCTGCGCGGATACGAAGTCTAGGCCGGAGTTCCCCATGTCCTCCCCTCGTCCCTTCAAGACGATCGGCCACCCGGTCCGGAAGATCGACGGCCTCTCCAAGTGCGCCGGCGTGACGAAGTTCGCCGACGATCTCGTCCTGCCGCGGATGCTCTTCTGCAAGCTCCTCCGCGCCCCGATCCCTCACGCCCTCATCCGGAAGATCGACACCCGCCGGGCCGCGAAGAGGCCGGGCGTCTTCGCCGTCCTCACCGGGAAGAGCCTGCCGGTCCCGTTCGGCATCCTCCCCGTCTCGCAGGACGAGCATGCCCTCTGCCCGGACCACGTGCGCTTCGTCGGCGATCCCGTCGCCGCCGTCGCCGCGGTGGATGAGGATGTCGCCTTCGACGCGATGAACGCGATCAGGGTGGACTATGAGCCGCTGAAGGAAATCCTGTCCATCGAGGATGCGATCCAGAACCCGGAGCCGCGCCTGCACGACTACGGCGACGACGGCAACATCCACAAGAAGGTCTCGCTCGAGTTCGGCGACGTCGCGAAGGGACTCGCCGGGGCGGACCAGGTCTTTGAGGACACGATGTACTTCGAGGGGAACACCCACCTCCCCATGGAGCAGCATTCCGCCCTCGCGGCGGTCGATCCGGACGGGAAACTCACCGTCTGGTCCAGCACCCAGACCCCGCACTACGTCCATCGCGCGCTGGCGAAAGTGCTGGAGATGCCCCCCGCCCGGATCCGGGTCATCGCCTGTCCGAACGGGGGCGGATTCGGGGGGAAGAGCGACCCCTTCAACCACGAGATCGTCGTGGCGAAACTCGCCCTCATGACCGGCCGGCCGGTGAAGGTCACCCTCACGCGGGAGGAGGTGTTCTACTGCCACCGCGGACGGCACCCGGTCCTGATGCGGGTGAAGACCGGCGTGAGGAAGGACGGCTCGATCGCCGCGATGCACTTCAAGTCGTTCCTCGACGGCGGCGGCTACGGCTCCTATGGCGTGGCGAGCACGTATTACACCGGGGCGCTCCAGACCGTGACCTACCAGGTGCCGCAATACCGGTTCGACGGCGTCCGCTGCTTCACCAACAAGCCTCCCTGCGGGCCGAAGCGCGGGCACGGGACGCCCCAGCCGCGGTTCGCCCTCGAGGTCCACATCGACAAGATCAGCGAGCGGCTCGGGATCGATCCCGCGGAGTGGCGGCTCCGGAATCTCCAGCCCGCGAACAGCCTCACCGCCAATCACCTGCGCATCGGTTCGATGGGACTCGGGAAGTGCATCGAGAAGGTGGTGCGCGGGTCGGACTGGAGGAACCGGTTCCGCCGGTTGCCGTTCGGCCGCGGACTCGGGCTGGCCTGCTCGTCGTACCTGTGCGGGGCCGGGCTCCCGATCTACTGGAACAACATGCCGCACACCGGTGTGCAGCTCAAGCTCGATCGCGGCGGGGGAGTCTGCGTCTTCTGCGGCGAGATCGACATCGGCCAGGGCTCGGATACGGTGCTCGCCCAGACGGTGGCCGAGGTGCTCGGGATCGATCCCTACGACATCCGCGTCGTCTACGGCGACACCGACCTCACGCCCGTCGACCTCGGCTCCTACTCCAGCCGGGTCACGCTCATGATGGGGAACGCGGCGATCCAGGCGGCGGAACGGGCGAGGGAACTCCTGGCCCAGGCCGCCGCGGAGAAATTCCAGATTCCGGTGAACCGGATCGTCTGCGCCGGCGGGCGGGTGTTCGACGCCGGCGATCCGGAGCGCGGGATGACGTTCGCGGAGGCGGTCGTGGCGGCCGAGGCGAAGTACGGGACGATCGGGACGGTCGGCTCCTACACTCCACCCGTCTCGCACGGGAAGTTTCGCGGGTCCGGGGTGGGGCCATCGCCCGCCTACTCGTACAGCGCGGCGGTGGTCGATCTGACCGTTTCTCCCGAGACCGGCTGGATCACGGTGAACAAGATCTGGGTGGCGCACGACGTCGGCCAGTGCATCAATCCGGTGCTGGTGATGGGGCAGGTGGAGGGATCGGTCTACATGGGGCTCGGCGAGGCGCTGATGGAGGAGCAGGTCTTCCGCCGCGACCGGCACGGGGTTCACAAGTTCCCCTCGCTCCTCGAGTACAAGAGTCTGACGACGATGGAGATGCCGGAGGTGGTGACGTACATCGTGGAGGACCCCGACCCGAACGGCCCGTTCGGCGCGAAGGAGGTGGGGCAGGGGCCGCTGCTGCCGATCATGCCGGCGGTGGCGAACGCGGTGTACGACGCGGTGCGGGTGCGGGTGGACGAGGTCCCGATCACGCCGGACAAGGTGCTCAAGGCCCTTCAATCGCCGTCGAAGCGGTACGGCCCGACGCGGATCCCCGAGGTGACCCTGCCCGAGCCGATCCGGGTTCCGACCCCCGTCGAGGGCGGGGATGGCCGGGCGGCGGGCGGAGAGGGAGAGCGGAAAAAGAAGCCATCCGGCGCGTCAGCGGGCGTGTCGCCATGACACGATCATCATTGATCTCATGCGATCACTGATGATAGGATAGAGTCGTTGCCTCTCAGGAGGATGGCCATGCGCGCCACACGCAGGATGGGGGGAAGACGGAGAGAACCTCTTTCCGGAAGGAATTTGCGGGCCTGGGTTCTCCTCTGCCAGCACCGCCTCTCTTCTGCGGGACTTGCGAAGCGTCTGGGGGTCTCAGTCCCCACCGCCCATCGGGTCGTGGCGTTCTTGCGCCGACGCGGCGAGACGATCGCCAGCGTGGGCCTGAACGGCCATCGGTTCTATGAGGTGCGGCCCCTGACGAAGGAGGAGTGGGAGAACGACCCGTTCTACAAGGCCTGCGGCACCATCAAGACATGGCGGCGGAACCCCGTGGGGAAGGAGGAGGATGCCGACTACGACACCGACTAGGGGCGGGTCTTTCGGCGCCGCCTGTGTGTTCGCGGACACGAGTGGTCTCATCGCGTGGCTCGTTGAACGAGATTCCTGCCACGTCCGCGCGAAGGAGGCGATGAGACGACTCGCCGAGCGGGGAGTTCGGATGCTCACCTCGAACTACGTGTTCGATGAGCTCGTCAGTCGGGTGAAGCGTCGGTGTGGGGCCGCCGAGGCGCGACGGGTCGGCGAAATCATCCTCATGAGTAGAAGCATCCGTCGCGAATTCGTCACGGAGGAGACCGAGGGGGCGGCTTGGGGACTCTTCCTGCGCTACTCCGACCAGGAATTCTCCTTCACCGACGCCACCTGCGTGGCCATCATGCGTCGGCACGGAATTCGTGAGGTCTTCACGTTCGACGAGGGATTCCGGCGGGTGGGTCTCACGATGATTCCAGGATGACGCCGTGGGGCGACACCGCGTTTCGGGGCCGTTCGTAGTGCGGCGATTCATCGCCGCAGGTGTCGCGCGGAATCGTGTAACTCCTGGATGAAGATCATGCGCTGAGGCGTTCTTGACGTAGCACCCCATCGACGGAGGCGTGTTCATGTCCTCGGACAAAGATCAGATTCTGGCCGACATCAAGAAGGCCGGGCGACGGCTGCAGAAGCGGGACGGCGATCCCTTCTCTTTCCCGGAGTACCGCAGGGCTGGGGGTACGTTTTCTCAGCCTGATATCCTGCGCAACGGCGAATGGATCGCGCTGTCAGGCGAGGTTGGCTACTCCCCATCTCCCATGGCCAAAGCACATGTCCCCGATCAGGAATACTTCGACAGGCTTAGCACGGCCGTCAAGAGCCTTGGGCGACTGCCGAAGAGCCACGAGCGCAGGGACTGGGGCCTTGCACTTCCCACGCGTAGATGGGGGGGAACCTTGGGGAAGTTCTATCAGGATGCGGCCAGGAAGGGTGTCATCCCAGCCGGGTTGCTCGGTCGCCATGCCGAAGCGTGTCAGTCGGATGGTGAAGAGACCGCTGTTCTCGAGAGAGCGTCTGCACTGGCCGTTGATTCTCCGGCGCCGCGAATGCCTCGTGCTATCCCACCAATTCCCGCACATTCGAAGCGAAAAAAGTGGGAGCAAACGAACCTCCCCGGGCTCGGGTTTCCCTATGCCCCTCACGACGAGAATGGTGTGGTTGCGCTCTTTGCCATTCTCTGCGCGAACCGAACGATTCATTCGCAGATTCTTGAATTGAACGGTGGAAAGGGAATAGACGGAGTCTGTTGGGATGACGACCAACAGCGAGAGATCCGGGTTGAGCTAAAGTACAAGCTCGCGAGTTCGGGCTGGAATCACCCGATGGATTCGTTCGACCGAGTCGTTTGCTGGGAGAACCGCTGGTCCAGGTTTCCTCGGTCGGACGCCGTGATCGAATTGAGAAAACTCCTCCGTGCTCATGGCCGGATCGGGTGAGAACAAGACAGCCATGATGCGTCTCTCCAAATTCAAGTACCTCGCCCCGAGGAGCGTCAACGACGCCGCGAAGATGCTCGCCGACGCGGGGCCGACCGCCAGCGTCGTCGCCGGCGGGACCGACCTCTACCCCAACATGAAGCGCCGGCACCAGACGCCGAAGACGCTCATCGGGCTGCGGCGGGTCGAGGGGATGCGCGGGGTGAGCGGGACGCCGGAGGGCGGGCTGCGGATCGGGCCGATGACCACGCTGACGGCCCTGGAGCGGAACGCGACCGTGAAGGCGGCGCACCCCGGGCTTTGGAAGGCGGTCCACTCGATCTCCACCCCGATCCTCCGCAACATGGGGACCCTCGGCGGGAACATCTGCCTCGACACCCGGTGCAACTACTACGATCAGAACTACGAGTGGCGCCGCGCCATCAACTTCTGCATGAAATGCGACGGCGACACATGCTGGGTGGCGCCCGGGAGCAAGGTCTGTCTCGCGGTCTCTTCAAGCGATACGGCGCCGCTCCTGTGCGCCATCGGCGCGAGGTTGCATCTGGTGTCGGCCACGGGGGAGCGCGAGATCGCGGCGCACGAGCTCTACCGGCGGGACGGGATACACTTCCTCTCGAAGCGCCCGGACGAACTCCTGACGGAGATCGTTCTCCCGGCCACGAACGGGTGGCGTTCGACCTACCGGAAGCTCCGACGCCGCGAGGCGTTCGACTTCCCGGTGCTGGGGGTAGGGGCCTGGGCCTCGTTCGACGGCCCGGTGGTGAAGGAGGCGCGGATCTTCCTCGGAGCGGTCTCCCCGGCGCCGGTCGAGGCGGCGGAGGCGGCGAAATCGCTCGTCGGGACGCGGCTGGAGCCGGACGCGGTCGCCCGGGCGTCGGATCTCGCCTACGGTCCGGCGAAACCGGTCGACAATACCGACTTTCTCACCCGCTGGCGCAAGGAGATGACGAAGGTATACGTGAAGGGCGCCCTGGAGGATCTGCGCGGCTCGTGAAGTCACCGCGCCCGGAACTCCACTCTCCGCACGAATGATTCCGCCTTCCCCTTGAGGTTGTTCGTATCGATCTTGAGCGCGATCCCTCCGACCGGCGGGACTCTCTCCCTCGCCACTCCGAAGGCCCGCGCGTAGTCGGCCGCCACATCCCGCTCGACGGTCACCCACTCCCCGAGCTTCGCCTTCCCCTGCACCACCGGGATGTACTTGAGATTGTCGAAATGCTCGCTCTGGACGAGGGAGTCCACGGCCTCGTTCTCGCTCCAGGCATACGCGATCGTGTCCGGCACGCCGAGGAGCGATCTCCCATGGTCGAAGGCGACGTACACGCGGAAGGCGCAGTCGTCCGAGTCCGCCTTTGTCAGGTCGGTACCGCCCGGCAGTACCGTCACCTTGCACTCGAAGGCCAGGAGGGAGGTCTTCGACGGATCGATCGGAAATCCTCTCCCGGTCCCGATCAGGACCGAGTCATCCTCGCTCACGAGGTGGAGGGCCTCCTCTTCGACCTTGAAATTCCCCGCGCGGCCGCGTTTCTCGACCCACTGACCGGCCTTCATCCACTCTCGAATCGACATCGGGCCGGCCGGGGGGGAGAGGACAACTACGGCTGGGGGGGAGTCGTCCGCCGCCAGGACCCCGGCGGCGAGCAGGATGAGGCCGGCTCTGACGAAGACGCTACCGGGGAAGTTCCCGACCGCTGCATGTCCCCTCGCGTTCGTCATGTGTCGAACCCGGCAAGTGAGACCTGGGCTCTGTCTGAAAACGCGGGACGTGGAAGGAAGCCGGCAGCACAGGCTGGAAAGCCAGTGCTACCGAACGCACCGTTCCGATCGCCCGATTTCAGACAGAGCCTAGAGCGGCGGCAGCGTCGGCATCTTCGGCGGTTCGATCTTCGGCTCGTCCTTTCCGCGGAACAGCATGTAGGTTCCCCACTTCAGGACCGCGAATAGTCCCACCACCAGGGCGATGAGCATGGCCGTTGAGCCGAAGAAGAAGATCCCGAGATGCGTCTTCGAGATGGCGAGCACGAAGACGAACGTCATCGCGATCATCGCCATGAGACCCGAGAGGCGGTCGAATCCCGGCACTTCGTCGAACGGGACGTTTTTCCGGATGAGGATGAGAGTGACGACCATCGAGATCACGGGGGCGATGTAGATCGCGATATTGACATCGAGGAGGTTTTCGCGCGTGAAGAAGAGCCCGTAGCCAGTCAGAACGGCCGAGCAGATGCCGGGGAAGCAGACGAGGTAGACGAGCAGGGAGTACAGGTACTTCCAGGGGGGGCGTCCGCCGTTCCCCGCGCCGTGGAGGAGCCCGGCGAGGAAGGCGACGACGGGCGGGAGCGCGAATCCGATCGCGATCCACAGCGAGTAGGGTTCGGCGGACTGGATCAGGTCCCGGATCGTCATGCGCGGCCTCCACGTTTCGGCCCTGGATCGTATCAAACCGTCGCGGTCACCCAAAGAGTTCTTTCCGCCGCCTGCGAGACAACAGAATCAACGTGCACGTTCATTTTGTATACTGCAGCGGCGAAGGAGTGAGGCGCGGCGATGGAGGGGAGGGCGGCGCGGTGATGGGGAACGGGGCTGGGGGGGGTGACCAGAAGTCCGGCGGGGACGGGCCGAGCCCCTGCTCCTTCGCCAGGACCACGGAAGGGCCGGGCGCACTTGAGGGCAGTCCCCTCTTGCGCACGCGGGGGAGACGTGCGATGCTGGGAATCGCCATGTACCCCGTCTCCCGGTTCCACCGCACCCTCACCGCCGACCAGGTCCTGACCGGCTATGCCGCCGGGATTTTCCCGCTGGGCCAGGGAAACCGGCACATCGTCTGGTGCGAGACGAATCCGAGGGCCATCCTTCCGATCGAGCGGCCGGAAGACTTCCCGCACCTCTCCCGGTCTCTGCGTCAGGTCATCGCGAGGAGGCGATTCGAGGTCCGGATCGATACCGCCTTCGAACAGGTCATGCGCGGATGCGCCTTTCGCGAGGACACCTGGATCAACGACCTCGTCCTCCGGGCCTACACCGGGCTCCATCGCCGGGGATTCGCCCACAGCGTAGAGTCGTGGCGGGCGGGCCGGCTCGTCGGAGGGCTGTATGGAGTGTCGCTGCGCGGAGGCTTCTTCGGGGAATCGATGTTCCATCTCGAACCGGATGCCTCCAAGGCGGCCGCCGTGCGGCTGCTCGAGATCCTCAAGGCCGGACGGTACCTCCTGCTCGACATCCAGATGATGACGCCCGTGTTCGAGGCGTTCGGCGCGATCGAGATTCCGAAACGGGCCTACCACGCGCTCCTGAGGCGGTCGATGGAGGTCGAGCGGGTCTTCGATCCCGACGCGCACTGCGAATTGTCGATTTCTCAGGCCCCCGTGAGGTAGACTCACCGCCTTCAAGCGTCCCATCCCCAGGTCTGACTCCGGGAGACATCCATGAACATCCGCACGTGCGTGACGGTCGTTCCGCTCGCGTTCCTCCTGGTGAGCGGTTGCAACAAGAACAAGGCCGATACCGCACCGGCCGACGCGGCGGATCGGAAGGGGGCGTCGGCGGCCTCCCGCACTGAACCCGAGGGCTCGGCCCAGCCTCTCGAGGCCAAGGCCCCCGGGACCGAGGAGGGAGAGACGGCCGGCCATCTGGCCGTGGGACCCAATCGCAAGCCCGCTCTGCCCAGTCCGGGCGGCGCCGTGCCGCCCTCCCCGGGAGCGGCTGGCGGCACCCTTCCCCCGCCGTGGAACACCGTCGGGCCCACCGCTTCCGCCGACGCCAAGGTGGAGACCACCGCCAGCGGGCTCAAGTACATCGATCTGAGCGCAGGGACCGGATCCGCTCCCCGGAGCGGTGATACGGTCGAGGTCCACTACACGGGATGGCTCACCGACGGGACGAAGTTCGATTCGTCGAGGGACAAGGGACGTCCGTTCACCTTCCCGCTCGGGATGGGGCGGGTGATCAAGGGGTGGGATGAGGGGGTCGCCACGATGAAAGTCGGAGGGAAGCGCAAGCTGATCATCCCGCCCGAGCTGGGCTATGGCCCCCGGGGTTTCCCGGGCGCCATCCCCGCGAACTCGACGCTGATCTTCGAGGTCGAGCTGCTGAAGGTGAGGTAGTCTCAGTCTCCGAGGATCTGCCGGGCCACCTCGGCGCCGGGGCCGCTTCCCGCCGCCACCTGTTCGAGACGCGCCTCCGTCGCCTCATCCAGCGTTCGTCCGGCGAGCTGCTGGCCGACCACATCCGCGACGACCGGGGAAGTCGTCGATCCCAGAACATCGACCAGGGTTCCCGAGTCGACGGCCGACCCGGCGCGGTTCAGCGCCTCCGCGGCGGCCGCGGAGGTGGCCGGTCCCGTCGCCGGATTGGCCGCGATGGCGGCGATGTCCTGGGCCTCCTGAGAGGTGATGGTCCCGTCCTGCGTCAGGGCCGCGAGGGTCTGCGCGCGGGCGGTGTCGTCGGTCGGCGAAATCAGATCGAGAAACTCCCGGCGCTGACTCCAGGAGGCGCCGGCGTCCGCAAGCGCGTCGGCGAGTCCGACGATGGCATCGGTCTGGGCCGCCGGATCGGGTGCGGAGAGGAGTTCGCGCGCCTGGGCGAAGATGTTGTCCACCGCGGGTTCATCTCCCGTGACGGTGTTGGCCGTCGACCGGGCGAGCGCGGTCCCGAGCGCGGCGCGCGTGGCCGGGTCGGTCTCCTCATTGAGCGCCTGGCGGAGATCGGCGGCCGGGACGCTCAGGGTGGGGGCCGTCGCGAGGGACGAGGCGATGGCCTGCCGCACGGTCGGGTCGGACTCGCGCGAGAGCTGATCGAGAAGCGCGGCCTGGGTGGCCGGAGACGAGTTCCGGGCGAGGTCTTCCACGAGGGCGGATCGGACGGCAGGGTCCTGCAGTTGCGGGAAGAGCTGGCCGGCGATGGCGGCGGCGGTGGCGGGGTCGGTCTGGGACAGGGTGGAGAGGAGCTGCTGCTGCGCCGCGGGATTGTTCTGGGCGGCGACCGCGGCGGGGAGGAGCGTCGCGAGCTGCTCGGGCGGGAGCGACCCGAGCGCCTGGAGGAGCGTCTGTTGCTGCGGCGTGGGCTGGGTTCCCCCTGAACCGGGCTGACTGGCCAGGTACTGATTGAGGAGCGCCTGGGCGGCGTCCGGGGTTCCGGCCTGGGCGAGGGCGTTCGCCGCGGCCGGGTTGCTGGCGACATCGGGATTCGCCGCGAGGAGGGCGGCGAGTTCGTCCACGCCCTCGCCCGCGGGGAGGGCGCCGAGTTCCGCGATGGCCGCCTGCTGCGTGGTCGGCGTCGAGCTCGACGAGGAGGCGACACTGGAAAGGGAGGTCGCTCCGCCGCCGCCGCCGATGTCGCCCATCGCGTCCACGGCCGCCCGGTTCACGTCCTCCGGGAACATCGGCTTCGCCAGCTCCTCGAGCGGCGGCAACGCGTCTTCCGATCCGGACTCTCCCAGCAGTTCCGTGCTTCGACGCCGCATCGCGGGGCTGCGGTTGTTCCCCCGGCCGGCGCCCAGATTGCCGAGGGCGTTGAGACCATCTTTCACAAGGCTGAAGATGTCGTCCTTGGCCTTCTTCGCCTCCCCCGCATTTCCCTTCTTCTCGGCGTCCAGGATCTTCTCCACGTCCTTCTCGACCCGGTTCTGGATCTCCGGATCGACCGGCGGGAGGCGGATGATTTCGATCGGCTCGACCGGTTCGACGACAACCTTCTCCGGCGCCGGAGGCGACGGGGCGGGGGTGGTCGCGGGCGGGCTGGCGGGGGGCACGGGCAGATGGCGGCCCGTGCTCTCCGGCGCCTGCCGATGCTGCACGATCACGACGGTCCCGGCGACGGCCCCGGCCGTCCCTATCCCGGCGAGAAGCCACACAAGCGGTTTCATGAGATGTTGATCTCCTCCTGTCCCCGTCGAAGACGGGTGTGCCGATTGGTACGTCGGGGCTTCTCCGGGCGTTTGAGGGGTGGGCGCAGGCCCGAAGATTCCCCGATCCCGTCGGTCTCTCCTCATCGCCAAATGGCAAATTAACACAATGATGCAGGTGCATCATTATGATAATGGAGGCGTGGAGCGCCGAATTTCTGGACAACCGCTCGCCCCGGACCTTAGCATGTCCCCATGAAACGGAACCGACTTCTTGTCCTCGCCCTCCTTCTGGCCACGGCCGCCGGCTGCTGCCCCCTCGCCGGGAGGCGGCTCAGAGTCACCGTTCCGGAGGGGCCCACCTGCGCCGCGCACGGCGGCCCTGAAGTCCGGATCTCCGCGGCCCCCGCAAAAAAAACATCGGAAGCCCCGGCGGCCGACGATCCGGCGCGACGCGCGCTCTGGAACCGCACCTTCGAGGCGGTCTGGCAGACCATCCGCGATGGGCACTACGGCCCGGAGTCGCTCGGGGTCGACTGGAATGCGGTCCGCGAGAAATACCGGCCCCGCGTAACGGCGGCGGGGTCCGCCGGCGAGCTGTACCAGCTCCTGAACCTGATGCTCGGCGAACTCGGCCAGTCGCACTGCGCCGCCATGCCTCCCGCTCCCGTCGCCGAGGCGGCGGCGAAACCCGCGGCCGCCGGGACGTCGGCCGCGGCGACGGCACCGGGGGAATCCGCCGCGGCGGAATCGGGCGAGATCGGCGATCCGGGGATCGAGGTCCGTGCCGTTGAGGGAGTGGCCTGCATCGTGAGCGTGGCGCCTGATTCCCCCGCGGCCAGGGCCGGTGTGAAGCCCGGCTTCATCCTCCGGGGCGTGAACGGGCAGCCGGTGACCGCGCCGCCGGCCTCGAACCGGGAGCACGAACTCGTGGAGTGGTCGTTCGGAGCCCAGCGCGGGATCTTCGGTCCTCTCGGGGATGGAGTCCTTCTGACCGTCTCGGACGGGCCGGAGGCGACGCCGCGCGAGGTAAAGGTGGGGCGGTCGCTCATGGCCTCGGCGAGTCTGGGCCACCTCGGTCCGATCCCCGCGAGGTTCGAGTCGCGCCGTCTCGCGGGCGAGATCGGCTACATCCGGCTCGGCTCCTTTTTCACACCCGTGTTCGAGAAGTACCAGAAGGCGATGAAGGAGCACCGGGACGCGAAAGCCCTCGTTCTGGATCTCCGCGGCAATCCCGGCGGGCTCGGACTCATCGCGGGAGGGGTCTGCGGCTATCTCATCCGGGAGCGGATCGAACTCGGGACGAGCCGGATGAAAACCGGCGAGATCCGCTTTCCGGTGTTCCCGCGACCGAAGCCCTTCACCGGGAAGGTGGCGATCCTGATCGATGAGATGTCCGCGAGCACCTCGGAGATCGTCGCCGGCGGCCTCCAGGAGGCGGGGCGGGCGCGCGTCTTCGGGCACCGGACCTCCGGGGCCGTGCTGCCCTCGGTCGTGGTGAAACTCCCGGACGGCGGGCTGCTCCAGTATCCCACCGCTGATTTCGTCACGCCGAAGGGCGTGCGGCTCGAGGGGAAGGGGGTCGCGCCGGACGAGGAGGTGTGGTGGACGATCAAGGACTGCGCCGCGGGACGGGATCCGATCCTGGACGCCGCGATGAAGTGGATTCGGGACCATTAACTGACAAGGAAGGAGTCGCTCGATGAATCGCCACTCGGGAGTCGTTAAGGGGATGGTCGGGTCCGCGCTTGCGATCGTGATGGCGGGGGGACTGCTCCTCCGCGCCCAGGAGACGAAGTCGCTGACGGCCGAAGAGATCATGGACCGGTCGGCCAAGGCCCAGTGGGGGGACAAATACAAGGGGCTAACCTCGTACCGGTACGAGTTGGAGGTCAACTTCGTCGCCCAGGGGATGAAGGCGACCGTCGTCGCGACCGGAAAGGCGCCGAACAAGTCGCACACCGTGCTTGAGATACCGAACATGATCAAGCAGGAGCAGGCGTACGACGGCCAGGTGGCCTGGGCCCGCGACTCGATGCAGGGGCTCCGGGAGAAGGAGGACACGGAACTCGCCGAGGCGAAGCACGATGCCTGGTTCTACAGCGACGCCGAATGGCGGGACCACTACAAGAAGGTCACGCTGAAGCGGGAGGACATGGTGGACGACCGCAAGGTGTATGTCCTGGAACTGGAGATCGAGGGGCTCGAGCCCCGTACGCATACGATCGACGCGGAGACCTTCCTCCCGGTGTCGTCCACGTCCACCAGTGAGAGCCCGCAGGGCACCATCGAGGTCGAGACGGAGTACCTCGAGTACAAGGCGCTGGAGGGGGAGGCGTGGGGGAAGATCACGATGCCCTGGAAGGTCCGTCAATCGGCCGGTGGGCAGGTGCTTGATGTTCAGATCAAGAAGGCGGAAGGCAATGTCGAGGTTTCCGACTCTCTCTTCAGCATGCCAAAGGAAGAGGAGGACGAAGGCGACGACGAGGACATGAACGATGAGGACGGAGGGAAGAAGAAAGAGGAGGGCGGGAAGTAGGGAACGGCGAAGGAACTTGTCACTCTGCCGGGCGTCTAGCCCGGATTATTCGTGAAACAAAGCCCCGTAGCCCCGAGTAGCGGCCGCAGGCCGCGTAACGAGGGGCGGCACAGGCGAATGGCCCTGCACCGGGAGCCGGCCCCTCGTTACGGCCCCGCAGCACGTGCTGCGGGGCCTACTCGGGGCCTCGGGGATCCGCCCAGCCGCTTCGTCGTCCGGATATGCGCGAAAGTTCATGAATAATCCGGGCTAGAGAGAGGATTTCGCCAGCTTGATCGCGGCCCCCAGAAGGACCGCCCCGAGCATCCGTCGGAGCCAGACGTTCGAGAGACGCCCGGCGCCGATGGTGGAGCCGAGCAGTCCGCCCGCGAAGGCGGCCCCGACCAGGGGCAGGTGATTCTGCACCGCCAGGGCGGCCTCCAGCCCTCCCCCGGCGAGACCTGCCGCCGAGTTCAGGACGATGAAGCAGGCGGAGGCCGCGGCCGCTTCCCTGGCGGTCGCCCATCCGCTGAGGATCAGGAGCGGACTCAGGAAGATCCCGCCTCCCACCCCCACCACGCCCGACAGCAGCCCGATCGCGCCGCCCGCCGGCACCGATACGAGCCATCCCGGCGACCGCGGCTCGGCCACCTTCCCCTCCGGCATCGTCAGGCGGATCCCCGCCCAGGCCAGGACCAGTCCCAGGAGGAGCATGTAGGTCCCCATCGCCACTTTCAGCGACCCGCCATACCAGGCGCAGGGGATCGAGAGGAGGAGGAACGGCGCCACCCGGCGCCCCCGGAAGTGTCCTCCCCGGGCGAAGGCGATCCAGGCCGTGCCGGCGACGAGGATGTTGAGCACCAGCGCGCTCGCCCGCATCGACTCGGGGGGGGCGTTGAAGAGGCCAAGGACCGCGAGATACCCGGAGGCGCCCCCGTGCCCCACCGAGGCATAGATCGCCGCCACCAGAAACACGCAAGCCGGGAGGAGGAACTCCATGGGGCGGGCAGTATAGCCCCGTCGGGGCCTCTTGAGAATCAACTGCGCCGTCGCCCATCGGGCCCCCGGGGGGCAGGGGCGGCAAGGCGCCCGTGCCACCCATGGACTCAATTCTCGCGGCTCCGAAAAAAAACCAATGACTTTCCGGCCGTCGCCGGTATAGTAGTTCAGACGAAGACGAACTGAGGTGCGCATGCGTTTCGGCTCCCTGCTCCTGGCGATCCTGATCGGTGTCGCGCAGACCGCGCGCTGGACCGATTGTCTCTGCGGGATGACCTGCCCGAAGCCGGGGGAGTGCCCCTCCTGCCCGGGTGAGCGGGCCGTCACGCCGAAGCCGGCGCCGGAGAAGAAGTCCTGCTGCAAGCACCAGCAGCCGGCGCCGTCGGAAGAGAAGCACGCGAAGCACACCCCCTCGAAGAACTGTCAGCACATCCAGCCGCAGCGGGACGTTCTTCCGCCGGCGGACGCCGCCGCCCTCGCCCCGCTCGCGCCGTGTCCGGTGTTTCTGACCGGACTGCTGCCGGATCCGGGCGTCCGGCCGGTCCCCGTCGTCGCCACGGAGAGCCCGCCCGACACCGGCCCGCCGCTCTTCCTCCGAATCGCCAATCTCAGACTCTGATCGTCTCCGGGAATCACCCCGCGCAGTCGCACTCCATCCCGGGCGCGGGTGATTCGGCTTTGCCTCTTTCCGGAGACGACCATGATTACCGCCAAAGTCCAAAGGGACTCTCTCCCTTCCCCCTCCTCGCATTCGCGAAGAGGACAAGATGACGGTGGCTGCGCCGGACACCGCGTCCGCCGATGCGCGGCGGTGTTCCTCATGAGCGTGCTCGCGGGCTGCAGCACCGCCGCCCGTCGCGCCGATCTGGCCCCGCTCGCGACCACCCTCGCCGATCTCCAAGCCCGGCACGCCGCCGCCGTCCCCGGCCCCGCCACCGACCCGGATCTCGACCGCCTCCTGGCCGGGCCGCTCGATCCGGAGCTCGTTGCCCGCCTCGCCGTTGAGCGCCATCCGCGGCTCCGCGAGGCCGTCGCCCGGGCTGAGGCGGCGAGCGCGTCCATCGATGTCGCGGGGTCTTACGATCCTCCGCTCCTCAAGTTCGAGGCCGAGGAGATTCCCCGCGGGCGCCCCTTCTCGCTGGGCACGAATCGCGGCAACATGCTCGGACTCCAGCAGTCGGTGCCCTTTCCGGGAATCCGCGGCCTTCGCGCGGAGGCGGCTTCCCGCGACGCGGAGTCGATGGTCGAGATGTACGCCATGGAAGTGCGCGACACCGCCGCGAGGGCGAGGCGGGCGCTCTCCATGTACTACATGGCCACCCGCGAGCTGGAGATCGTGCGACAGCACATCGATCTGCTCTCGGAGTTCGAACGGATCGCCGACTCCCGGTTCCGCACCGGCGCCGCCCCGCAGCAGGACGTGCTCAAGCCGCAAGTCGAACTGGTGGAGCTTCAGAATCAGATTCTCGCCCTCGACCAGCGGATCGGATCGGCCCGGGCCGAGATCAACGCCCTTCTGAACCGTCCGGCCGGGGCTCCGCTGGGTCCGCCCGCCGAGGTCACCGTTCCCCCGGGGGAATTCGACGGCGCCGCCCTCGCCCGGGAGGCCATGGAGGTCCGGCCGGAGATCCGGGCGGCCGGGCTCCGCCTCGAGGCGTCGCGCGTCATGCTCCGTCTCGCCGAGAAGGAGACCCGCTCCCCGATGTTCATGTTCGAGGCGAAGTACGTCCAGATGCCGTACGAGGAGGACGCCTGGAGCGGGATGATCGGGATCACGCTGCCGTGGCTCACCGACCGCTTCACCTCGGAGGTCCGCCGGATGAAACAGGTGGTCCGGGCGGATGAACTCGCGGTCGAGGGCCTGAGGACCCGTGTTCAGGCCGAGGTGAGGGACGCGCTTCTGCGGGTCGATGCCGCCGCGCGTTCGCTCAAGATCTTTGACGGTGAGCTTCTGCCCAAGACGGAGCAGGCGGTCGAGGTGACGCGCGTGAACTACGAGAACGGCCGCTCGATGTTCCTCGATCTCCTCGACGCCGAACGCTCGCTCCGCGATGTGCGTCTGCGGCGGTACCGCGTCCTGGCCGATCACGCCACGGCGCTGGCCGATCTCGAGCGCGCCGTGGGGCGGAGTCTGGAAGGAGACTCGAAGTAGGCGGCAGAAGTACGGTGCTTGAGAGCGCCTATCAGAATGAAGTTGTCATCCTGAGCTTCGCCCGCCGCCGTTTGGCGGGCGAAGCGAAGGATCACCAGCTCAGCATTCAAGCCGGTTCCAGGCTGGTGATCCTTCGGCCCCGCACACGTGCTGCGGGGCAGCCTCAGGATGACATGCCACGGCGGTCATTTTGATAGGCGCTCTAAGAACGGGCTGAGACCGCGTCAGTAACCAGGAGATCCACTATGCCAGACAACCCTACCCCATCGCCCGGTCCGGGGCCTGCTGGCCCACCTTCAAAGCCGCCAGAGGAGATCCCCATTGCGGACGCGATCCCCGCTTCGCCCCTCGCCACGCCCCCCCCGCCCCCGCAGGAGGAGAGCGCCTCCATCTTCAACATCCTGATGGTGCGGCTCCGGTTCATCTTCGTGTTCATCGTCGTCGGCCTCATCGTCGGCAACTGGGGCTACATCATGAACACGATGGACCGATGGACCCGGCCGGAGAAGGGGGCCGACCTGGTCGAGAGCGAGTTCGAGTGGTTCTGTCCGATGCACCCGAGCGTCATCCGGAAGGACGCCTCCGAGAAGTGCCCGATCTGCGGGATGCCTCTCTCGAGGCGCAAGCGCGGCGAGAAGACCGAACTCGATCCCGGCATTCTCTCGCGCCTGCAACTCTCGCCCTTCCGCATCCGGCAGGCGGGCCTCGCGACGGAGGAGGTGGGATATCGCACCCTTGTTCGTGAGGTCCGCACCGTGGGCTCCATCGCGTTCGACGAGCGCCGCCTCAGCCATGTCACGGCCCGTATCCCCGGCCGGATCGACCGCCTCTTCGTGGACTTCACCGGCACCACCGTCAAGAAGGGCGAGCCGCTCGTCTGGCTCTACAGCCCCGAACTCGTGACCACCCAGGAGGAGGTCCTGCTCGGCCTAAAGGCGCTCGAGGAAATCCGGTCGAAGCCGGGCGCCAACCCCGCCGCGGTCGATCGTGCCCAGCGTCTCGTCGACGCATCGCTGGAGCGGCTCCGCCTCTGGGGCGTGACAGACGGGCAGATCGAGAATCTGCGGAAGACCGGCAAGGCGGAGATCCATCTCGAACTTCTGTCCACGATGGACGGGACCGTGATCCAGCGCCACCTCCTGTCCGGGCAGTATGTCGAGACCGGAATGGGAATCTACACCCTGGCCGACCTCACTGCGGTCTGGATGCAGGCGGAGGTCTTCGAGCGTGATATCGGCCTTGTGCGGATCGGGCAGATGATCGAGGTGACGTCGGAGGCGTACCCGGGCGAGTCGTTCGTCGGGAAGGTGGCCTTCGTCCAGCCCACGCTCGATCCCGAGACCCGCACGGTGAAGGTGCGCGTGGACGTGGACAATCCCGGAGGGAAACTCAAGCCGGGGATGTACGTGGCGGCGGCGCTCCGGATCCCCCTCGGCAAGGAGGCCGAGGTCTGGTACGGCTGCTGCCCGATGTGCCCCGAGGTGCGCTCGGACGAGCCGGGCATCTGCGAGAAGTGCGGGATGGAGCTGGTGCGGAAGGGGGTCGCGACCGCCGACGGGGCGCCCGCGCCGTCCGACGGAGGAACGACCGCCGCGGCGAAGGAGGTCTTCTACCAGTGCCCGATGCATGCCGAGGTGACGAGCGACAAGCCCGGCCGTTGCCCGAAGTGCAACATGGAGCTGGCGAAGCGGGAGGCGTCGGTCGAGAAACCGCGCACGATCTACGTCTGCGACATGCACCCGGAGAAGGTCTCCGACATCCCCGGGGAGTGCGCGGAGTGCGGCGGGATGATACTCGAACCGCGCACGATCGAACCCGGCTCGCGTCTCATGTACGTCTGCGCCGAGCATCCCGACGTTCGGTCCGACAAGCCCGGGACCTGCCCGCGCGAGAAGTGCGGGAAGGCGCTCCGGTACAAGATCGAGAGCCCGGGCAAGCGGCTCGTGGACGCGTGGATCTGTCCGCTCCACCCGGACCACGCGGTCGATCCGACGAGTCCGTGCCCCGATTGCGCCCGCCCGACGAAGCACATGGAGTTCGAGCAGGTCCTCGCGGTTCCGGTCTCGGCGGTGATCGACAATGGGCTGCGGAAGGTGGTCTACCTGGAGAAGGGCCAGGGGACGTTCGACGCGGTCGAGGTCGTCCTCGGACCGCGCGCGGGCGAGTACGTCCAGGTGCTGAAGGGCCTCGCGGCCGGGGACCGGGCGGTGACGGCCGGATCGTTCCTGCCCGACGCCGAGGCGCGACTGAATCCCGCCGCCGGCGCCCAGTACTTCGGCGCGAGCGGAGCAGAGACGAGCGGGGGGTCCAAATGATCCCGAAGATCATCGAATTCTCCGTCCGCAACCGGTTCATCGTGTTCATCCTCGTCGCGGGGGTGAGCCTGTGGGGCGTCTACTGCCTCTACCGCACGCCGGTGGACGCGATCCCGGACCTCTCGGAGAACCAGGTCATCGTCTGGGCCGACTGGATGGGCCGGAGCCCGCAGGAGATCGAGGACCAGGTGACCTATCCGCTCTCGGTGAACCTGCAGGGCCTGGCCGGGGTGAAGTCGATCCGCGCCACGAGCGAGTTCGGCTTCTCGATGATCAACATCATCTTCGACGAGCACATCGAGTTCTACTTCGCCCGCCAGCGCGTCCTCGAGCGCCTCTCGATCGCCGGGAGTTTCCTGCCGCCCGGCGTCGTGCCGTACCTCGCCCCCGACGCCACCGCCCTCGGACAGATCTTCTGGTACACCGTTGAGGGGGAAGGGAGGAGTCTCGGCGAACTGCGCACGATCCAGGATTGGCACGTGCGGTATCCGATCAACTCCGTGCCCGGCGTGGCGCAGGTCTCGAGCGTCGGGGGCTTCGTGCGCGAATACCAGGTGGACGTGGACCCGGAGAAACTGCGCGCCTTCGACCTCAGCCTCGGGCAGGTCTTCGGGGCCGTGATGGCCTCGAATTCGAGCGTCGGCGGCAAGGTGATCCACAAGGGCGGCGCGGAGTACCTCGTGCGCGGATACGGCTGGATCCGCGACGTCGACGACATCAAGAAGATCGCGATCGAGGAGCGGAACGGCGTTCCCATCACCGTGGAACGGATCGCGACGGTGCAGCTCGGCCCGGCCTTCCGCCGCAGCGTCCTCGAGAAGGACGGGCGCGAGGCGGTGGGCGGGGTCGTGATGATGCGCTACGGCGAGAACCCGCTCGAGGTCACGCGCCGGATCAAGGAGAAGATCGGTCAACTCCAGGCCGGCCTCCCGGCGGGTGTCCGGATCGTCCCCTTTTACGACCGCACCGGGCTCATCCAGGCCTCGATCGACACCCTGACGCACACCCTGATCGAGGAGATCCTGATCGCGACGCTCGTCGTCCTGCTCATCCTCTGGCACTTCCGGAGCGCGATCGTCATCTGCGTCACGCTCCCCCTCGCCGTGCTGATCGCCTTCATCTTCATGTACTATCTGGAGATCCCCTCGAACATCATGTCGCTTTCCGGGATCGCCATCTCGATCGGGGTCCTCGTCGACGCCGGGATCGTGATGGCGGAAAACGCCTATCACCGGCTGCACGACCACTTCCCGGGCGGGCGCGTTACGGGCGACACGCGCGAGATCGTGATCGAGTCCTGCAAGGTGGTCGGCGGCCCGCTCTTCTTCTCGATCCTCATCATGCTCCTCTCGTTCGCGCCGATCTTCGTCCTCGGCGGGATCGAGGGGAAGATGTTCAATCCGCTCGCCTACACCAAGACCTTCGCCCTCGCCGGCGTGGCGGTGCTGGCGATCACGCTCGTCCCGGCCCTCATCCCCACCTTCATCCGCGGGAAACTCCACGGTCAGGACGACGTGTGGCTGGTCCGCTCGTTCGTCGCCATCTACCGCCCCATGCTGTCCTTCTTCCTCAAGCATCCGGACGTGATCGTCGTCATCACGGGGACCTTCCTGCTCATCGGCCTGCCGATCTTCCCGCACAAATTCCCGTGGATCGTGTTCATCGTGGCGGTTCCCTTCGTCGTCGCGACCTCCATCGCGGTCGTGGCGCGCCACAGGATCGTCTGCCTCGCGATCCTCTTCTGCGTGGCCGCGACCGCCTACCGGACCTTCACCCCGCTCGGGGAGGAGTTTATGCCGCCCCTCGACGAACTGGCGATCATGGACATGCCCGTGACCACCCCGAACGTGAACATCACCCAGGCCGGAGACGACATCAAGGAGCGCGACCGCGTCCTGCGGTCCTTCCCCGAGGTCCATCAGGTCGTCGGCAAGGTGGGGCGGGCCGAGACGCCGACCGACCCCTCCCCGATCGACATGGTGGAGACGGTGGTGAGCCTCAGGCCGAAGTCGTGGTGGCCGAAACGCAAGATCAACTACGACGACGCGCTGGCGGAGGCGCGCGGGGCCGTGGGCGTCCTTGTCAGCCGCGGGATACTGAAACCGGTGCCCGACTCCGACATCGGCGAGATCGCCAACTCGGCCACCATGGAGGCGGTGGTGAAGTTCGATCGCGCGTACCGGGATCTCTCGATGCGGCGCTTCCACGAGTACGTTCCGATGGCCGGGCGCGCCCTGGTGACGCGCGTCCGCGAAGAGGTCGTGGGACTTCTACGCCGGAAGGGCGCCCTGAAGTCCGAGATTCCCGCGGCGCGGTGGATCGCGTTCGACGACCGGCTCACCGCGAAGTACGCCCCGGAATTCCGTGAGTGGGTCCTCCGCGAACGGGTGGCGGAGGCGGTCCAGGAGGTGGTCGACTTCCTCGTCGCCGAGGGGGCTGTCGCCGCCGCGTCCGACCTCCTGGCGGAGCCGAAGACGTTCGAGTCGGAGGCGCGCGACCTCCTGCGCACGATCTCCGGCGTCGAGAGACCCACGCTGGCCGCCCGGATCCAGGAACGGCTCGTGGAGGAACAGGACGCGCTGATGGTCGAGCGCGTCAGGCAACTGAACTGGGAGATCGAGGACCGGGCGCCGGGCGCTATGGTCTGGTTCCTCCTCGACGAGGCCGTGGCGGTCGCCCGCGCCCAGGGCCTTCTCGCCCGCGAGCCGGCCGCGGACGAACTGCACGGCATCCGTTCCGAGCGCGAGGGGGCGTTCCACCAGCGCATCTTCCTCTGGCCGAAGCTGAAATCCGACCTCGTGAAGGAGATGGACTCGGAACTCCAGGTCCCCGGGTGGGGGAACATCTGGACCCAGCCCATCATCAATCGCGTGGACATGCTCGCCACCGGCGTGCGGACGATGATCGGGGTGAAGGTGTTCGGCGACCACCTCGACAGGATCCAGACCGTCTCGAACGAGATCGCCGCCGCCCTCAGGCAGATCCGGGGCGCCGTGGACGTCTTCCCGGACCAGATCGTCGGAGAAAACTACCTCGAGATCGGCATCAACCGCGAGAAGGCGGCCCGCTACGGGGTGAGCGTGGAGGCGATCCAGGACGTGATCGAGGTCGCCCTCGGCGGAAAGGACATCACGATGACCGTCGAGGGGCGCGAACGGTATCCCGTGCGCGTCCGCTATCCGCGGGACTGGCGCGAGGACGAGGAGAGCGTGGGGAATCTGCTGGTCCCCGCGGCCGGCGGTGGAATGGAGGCGCCTCCGTCCCCGTCAACGAACGGCGGGAGGGGCGGCGGTTCGAGCGGCGGCGGGATGGGCGCTCGCTCCGCGGCGCGGGTCACACCGTCCTCGACCCTGGACCCTGGACCCGGGACCACGGACTCCCCGTCGCGCCTCCGTCAGGTCCCCCTTTCGCTCGTCGCGGACATCCGCATCGTCCCTGGGCCGAGCATGATCAAGAGCGAGAACGGGCTCCTCCGGGCCTACGTGCAGTTGAACGTCCGCGAACGCGACATCGTGGGCTTCGTCGAGGAGGCCCAGCGCGTAGTGGATGCGCAGGTGAAACTCCCGCCCGGTTTCCACCTCGAGTGGAGCGGCCAGTTCGAGCACCAGGTGCGGGCGCAGAAGACGCTCATGATCGTCCTCCCGATGGTGATCCTCATCATCTTCGTCATCCTCTACATGACCTACAAGGACTTCGCCGACACGCTCATGATGTTCCTCGCCGTGCCGGGGGCGGTGGCCGGCGGGGCGCTGTTCCAGTACATGTGGGGGTACAACATCAGCGTGGCCGTGTGGGTGGGATACGTGGTCTGCTTCGGCCTGGCGACGGAGACGGCGATCGTGATGCTGGTCTATCTGCGCGAGGCGGTCGACCGTCGCGGCGGCCTGGAGGCGATCGCGAAACTGCCGGACCCGGTCGGGACCATCCGCGAGGTGGTGATGGAGGGGGCCGTGCATCGTCTGCGGCCCAAACTCCTCACGGAGGGGACGACGGTCCTCGCGCTGATCCCGATGCTCTGGGCGACCGGCGTGGGGGCCGAGTACATGCGTCCGATGGCGGTCCCGATCCTGGGCGGGATCCTCATCGCGGACGAGGTGATCGACATCTTCATCCCGGTGCTCTTCTACTGGGAGCGGCGCCGGAGGTTGAAGGGGATGCAGAAGGCGGAGGTCGCGGCGGCACCGGTGGCGGCGGAGGCGTGAGATGAAGGGTCAGGAGTCACGGCCTGAGGCGGCGATGTGGGGTCCGGAGGCGACCAGTCGCCGGCGCCGGGCATCGACGTTGGCTCCAAACCCCTCCAGGGTGCGGGCCCCGAGGAGCGTAAGGTCGCCCGGCTGGGCGAAGACGACCTCGTCCACCGTCTCGAACCCGCCGGCCCGGAGGATCGCGTATCCGGCGGAGCGCGTGACGGTCTGGCCGTTCGCCATCGAAAAGGCAAGGTCCTTCTTGACGACCCGGACTCCGGCCTTCCTGAGAATCGGCTCCGGGACCCAGGTGAATTCGGATCCGCAATCCACGAGCATTTGCGGGACGGCGTTTGGAGCCGCCTTGGGGGCCGTGGAGAGGATTTCGCCATCGATTCGAAACGTGCCCATTCGAGACCCTTCGAGGTGTCAGGCGTGGACCACAAGCACGATATCACCGCGATCCCGGGATTGTCAATCTCACGGTCGATTCTTGAAGGTGTCGGAGGAGAGGTGCGGTGTCGGAGAGGAGTGAGCCCGTGAGAAGACCCCATCGGATGAGCTTCCGCGCGGCGGCGCCCATCCTCTTCATCGCCCTTGCCGCCCCTGGATGCACGACGCTCCGGCGTCTGACCTACGAGGGCTTCAACCGGGACCGCTGGCAGAAGCCGGACCTTGTCGTCCAGACCCTCGAGATCCGACCGGGCCAGCGCGTCGCCGATCTCGGCGCGGGGAGCGGCTACTTCACCTTTCGCCTGGCGGACGCCGTAGGGCCGGAGGGGCAGGTGTTCGCGGCCGACGTGGACAAGTCGATGAACGAATACCTGCGAGCGAAGGTCGCCGAGAAGCGATCTGCGAACATCGAGGTCATCGACGCCAAGTATGAGGATCCGCTCATTCCGGGCGAAGGCGTCGATCTCATCTTCGTCTGCGACACCTATCATCACATTGAGGATCGCGAGACTTACTTCAAGAATGCCGCGAAGTACCTCCGAGACGGAGGACGGGTGGCCATCATCGACTTCAAGCAGGACCAGTGGGTGCTGCGGCTTCTGGGGCACACGATGCCCAAGGAGGAGATTGTGCGGGAGATGGAGGCCGCGGGGTACGCCCTGGTCGCCGATCACGATTCGCTCTGGAGGCACTACTTCCTGGTCTTTCAAAGAACCTGTCTCGGTGGGCGCCATGCAGGGGCGGGGCTGACGCCGCACAGATGCCTGCCCGCCATCCGTGTGGCGGGGCGGACAGGTGCCCTTGTCCCCCTGTCCCGCGGTTCAGCCGGTACAGAGGCGGGCGGCCCCGGGGGCCGCCCCTGCGGGGGTTCGCCTGCCGGAACGGGCCTTGAGGCGCGCCGAACCGGCGCAGAGAGGAGGTGATCGGCCAGACGTTGATTCCTGCCCGTGTTGTCCCGCTGATCGCTCTGATGGAGCGCTGTGGCGGGCCTCTCACGCGCGTCTGGATCACTCTTACGGGTAGACCGCGCGAGCGGTCCGGAGCCGGGGTCCTCCGGAAACGGCCCCGTATAAAAGGAGGCTCGCATGGAATGGAAGATCCAGTGGGGCGTTTGCTTGACGGGGCTCGCCGCTGGAGCGATTCTGCTTCTCGGCGGGTGCATGGGGTCGCACGGCGGTGGGCGTGGCGGGGGAGGGTGCGGCGGGTGCGGAGGCGGACCGTCGTGCGGATCGAGTTCGCCGGCGCACGCGCCCACGTCCGGGCCGGACACGTCGGCGGTGGCCTACACCTGCTCGATGCATCCGCAGGTGAGGGCGGCCGCTCCGGGCCACTGCCCGATCTGCGGGATGGCGCTCGTCGAAAAGAAGTGAGGGTGGAGCCGGGAGTTCTTCAAATCGAGCATTGCCGAAAGGAGGTGACGCCTCACACCCTCGACCGCGATTATCGCCCCTTTTCACGGGGCATGTGAAGAACGGGGCGAACTGAAGTCCGTCCCCTGTGAGTTTTCTCCGAGACTGCCCCACGGTACTCTGCCCGAGGGGCCAAGTGAGAAGGAGATTCCGATGCGCACGTTTTTCTGGACGGTCCTGGCGGGCGCGACGCTCTTGTGCGCCACGACGCTTCGGGCCGAGGACCTCACGGACGAGGAGCCCGCGAGCGTCGTGAAACTGCCCGTGACCGGACTCACGGCGCCCTGCTGCGACACGGCGGTGAAGAAGGCCATGGCGGAGCTGAAGGGGGCGGACTCCGTCGCCGTCGCGACCAGCGCCGCTGGCAAGACGGTCGTGATCACGGTCAAGAAGGGGGTCACCCTCGACCTGTCCGCGATCGCCGACGCGATGGCGAAGGCGAACGAGGCGATGGGCAAGGCGATGGGCACGGTGTACAAGGTGGACGAGGGGGCGATCCTCGTCGGGGACGGGGTCGCCTTCAAGATCCCCTCGATCTCCGTCGCAGGCAAGAACCACCTCGACGCCGCGCTGGAACAGGTGAAGGGATACGGGGCCTCGAAGGTCGAGGGCATCGACAAGGACAATTCCCTGCTTTCGATCGTCTTCGACCCGGAGCAGGCTCCCACGCTCGACGGCGCCCGCAAGATTCTCAAGGACGCGAAGATCGAGGTGAAGGACGTCGTGTTCCGGGGCGTCGAGGATGAGGGAGAGGCCGCGGTGAAGTCGTACACCTGCCCGATGTGCGGCGGGGACTTCGCGAAGCCCGGCGACTGTCCGAAGTGCGGGATGGCTCTGGTGGAGAAGGACAAGGATGCGCCTCCTCCGAAGCAGGGGGGATGCTGAGGGGGGTAGTGAGTGGCGGGGCCGTTGGCCCCGTTTCCGCCGTTCCCTGTCCCCCCGCAGCGGGGGGAGACCAGGGGGAGGAGAGAGTTGCCGGGGCGGCCTGACCGCCACAGGTGCGCCCCGGCGTCGAGCAGGTCAACCATTCATGGAGGTCTGACGATGCGTGGCAAGAGTCTGGGCAGGGGCGCGCTCCTGGCGGGCGTCCTGCTGGGGATGCTCCCGGCCGTCGTGGATGCCAAGGACGATCCGGTGAAGGTCCTCCTCGTCTTCAAACTGCCGGCCGGCAAAGAGGCGGCGGTGAAGGCCGAAGTAGACAAGATCGAGGGCGTTCGCGACGTGACGCTCTCGAAGGGCGCTCTCGTGTTCGCCGTGGAAGAAGAGGCGAAAGTGACGCTCACCCAGGTGCTCAAGGTCGTCGAGGAGGCGGCGGGGAAGGACGCGAAGTTCGATCGCGTCGCCACCCGTCTCGTGGGATCGTGCGAGATCGAGTTCGCCGGGCTGGATGCCGATCAGACGGCGGACGTGAAGAAGGCGATCGGGAAGGTCGCCGGGGTCGAGAAGGTCGAGACTCCGGGTTCGGGCCGGTTTATGGTGACGACCAGGTCCCCGAAGGGGGTGGCCCTCGCCGAGATTGAGAAGGCCGCCACGATGGCCGTGAAGGTGGCGGTGAGCGGGGACACGGTCAAGGAGACCCGGCTCGTTCAGGAGATCACCTGGGTCGGTCCCGACAAGGGGGGCCAGAAGGACAAGGGGTGCCCCAGTTGCGGCGGAGGCAGCTGCGGGGGAGGGGGCTGCGGGCACGGGAAGTAGCGATCGAGGAGTTCACCGTGGGTAGCGACGCCGGCCATCCCTGGTACGCCGCTACCTACGGACTTCTCACCGGCGCTTCGGAGATCCTCTATGTGAGGCGCGTCCGCCGGGAATTGCTGCGTTCGGCGGCCGGGCGCGTCCTCGAGATCGGCGTCGGGACCGGGGCGAATCTGGCGCACTACACCACCGCGGCGCGAGTTCTCGTCGCCACGGATCCGGACCCGCACATGCTGGAGCGGGTGTCGATCGACGGCGGCCTCGCTCCGCCGACGTTCCGGGTCCTCACTCGCGGGGAGCGGCTGCCGTTTCCGGCCGGATCCTTCGACACCGTGGTGGCCACGCTCGTGCTCTGCTCCGCGGGGGATGTCCCGGGGACGCTGGGCGAGGCGGTCCGCGTGCTGAAGTCGGGCGGGGAGTTCCGCTTCATCGAGCATGTGCGGGCGCGGAACCGTCCGGGGGCGGCCCTGCAGGGCGCGGTCGCGCCGGTCTGGCGCCGGCTCTTCGGCGGATGCCGGCCGGATCGGGACACGGAGTCGGCCATCCGCGCCTCCGGCCTCGAGATCCGCGAACTCCGGCACCGTTCCCTCGCCCTTCCGATTCCCCCCTTCGCCGTGGTGCGCCCCCACATCCTCGGGGTGGCGGTCCGGCCCTGACCGTTCCTTGACGGTCC
This sequence comes from Planctomycetota bacterium, assembly GCA_016192525.1. Classification (GTDB taxonomy): domain Bacteria; phylum Planctomycetota; class MHYJ01; order JACPTZ01; family JACPTZ01; genus JACPTZ01. The sequence continues at coordinate 32,388 of JACPTZ010000154.1, read as the reverse complement.
GGCCGTCTTCGCTATAATCGCCTGTCCGAATATGAAGACTCCCCGCTCCCCGGTCGATCGTCTCTTCCGCGCCTTCGCCGATCTCACCCGCCTGAGGATTCTGTCGCTGCTGCGTCGGGGAGAACTCTGCGTGGGCGACCTCGTCGATATTCTCGCCGTTCCCCAGGCGCGGGTGTCGCGTCATCTGGCCTACCTCCGCCGGGCGCGCCTCGTGACGGCCCGCAAGGAGGGGCTCTGGGTGCACTACAGGCTCTCCCGGCCGGCGGGCCCCTTTCATCGCCGGCTCCTGGGTTGTCTGCGGGACTGCTTTGCCGACGTGCCCGAACTGGTCCGGGATGCGGCGCGCGCCCGCCGGATCGCCGGAGGCGGATGCTGTCCGCCGGGGAAGGGGGGTCATGAGTAGTCCAGCCAAACGTCTCGGTCTCTTCGAGCGATTCCTCACGCTCTGGGTGACGCTCTGCATGCTCGCGGGGGTGGCGCTCGGGCGCTGGGTCCCGGGGGTCACGGCCGCTCTCCGGGACCTCGAGTTCGGCGCCGGGAGTCAGATCAACCTCCCCATCGCCGCCCTCATCTGGCTGATGATCGTCCCGATGATGATGAAGGTCGATTTCGCCTCGATCCGCGACGTGGGGAAGAGACCCCGAGGCCTCCTGGTGACGCTCGTCGTGAACTGGCTCGTGAAACCGTTCTCGATGGCCTTCGTCGCCTGGCTCTTCTTCCGTCACCTCTTCTCCGCCTGGATCGCCCCGGAAGACGCCGGCCAGTACATCGCCGGGGCCATCATCCTCGCCGCCGCGCCCTGCACGGCGATGGTCTTCGTCTGGAGCCACCTCACGGACGGAGATCCCGCCTACACGCTCGTGCAGGTCTCCGTGAACGACCTCATCATGCTCGTCCTCTTCGCCCCGATCGTCCGGTTCCTCGTGCAGGGGGCGTCCTCGCTCGAAGTTCCCTTTCAGGTGCTGCTGTACTCGGTGATCGTGTTTGTTGTGATCCCGCTCACCGTCGGCGCGGGCCTTCGGGCATGGTTCGTGCGGCGACGGGGTCGAGTCTGGTTTGATGAGACCCTGCTGCCGCGCTTTGCGCCCGTCACCCTGACGGCCCTTCTGGCCACGCTCGTCCTCATCTTCGCCTTCCAGTCGGAGAACATCACCGGGAAGCCGCTGCACGTGGCGCTGATCGCCGTCCCGATTCTCGTCCAGGTCTACTTCAATTCCTCGCTCGCGTACGGACTCATGCGTGTCCTGCGGGTGCCGTACGCCGTGGCGGCGCCCGGCGCGCTCATCGGGGCGAGCAACTTTTTCGAACTCGCGGTCGCGACGGCGATCGCCCTGTACGGTCCGGGCTCCGGCGCCGCGCTGGCGACCGTCGTGGGGGTGCTGGTGGAGGTCCCCGTCATGCTCTCGGTCTGCGCGGTCTGCAACCGGACGCGATCCTGGTTTCCCGCCCCCGAACCGGCGCCGGGGGTCACGTTATGATGTCGGTTCTCTTCGCCTGTGTGCACAACGCCGGCCGCTCCCAGATGGCGGCGGCCTTCTTCAAGGCGCTGGCCGATCCCGGGAAGGCGAGGGCCGTCTCGGCGGGGACTGAACCCGGGGAACGGGTGCATCCCGTCGTCGTCGAAGTCATGCGCGAACGGGGGATCGATCTCTCCGGCGCGGTTCCGAGGAAACTGACGCCGGAGCTGGCGCGGGAGATGAATGTGCTCGTCACGATGGGGTGCGGAGAGTCCTGCCCGGCGGTGCCCGGTCTGCGCCGGGAGGACTGGCCGCTGTCCGACCCGAAGGGGCAGCCGATCGAGCGGGTCCGCGAGATCCGGGATGAGATCGAGGAACGGGTGAGGAGGTGGGTGGAGGACGAGGAGTGGAATTTCTGACGGCCCTGCTCCGGGATTCTCACGGACTTCTTCCGTAGCCCGAAGGGCGCAGGAGGAAGGGGGGAGGACAGGGATGGGTGGGCGCGCGCCGGCACCGGGAAGGGCCGCACCCCTCCCCCTACCCCCTCCCCCCGGGGAGGGGGAAACAACGATGGCAAACCACCCGCACGATTAGAGTTGGCGGATCACTAGGGGGCCTTCAAGATTGAATCTATGGGTTGCCGGGTGGCACGGGCAGCTCGCTGCCCGTGCTCGGAGCGTGCAGGCACGGGCGGACAAGCCGCCCGTGCCACCCACAAGTTCAATCTTGAAGGCCCACTAGTCCGCAGGAGACTCCCATGAACCGTACTGAAGTGTGCCTGCTGGCCGCCGTTCTGGCCGCGGTTCTTGTCGGATGCCGATCGACCCCCCCGACTGCTCCGGCCTCCCCCGAACATCGGGCGGCCGGCGCGAAGCTGTGGGAGGCGAACTGCGCCGCGTGCCACTTTGTTCCCGACCCGGCGATCCGTTTCGACCGGATCTGGCTGGAGATGCTCCAGACCACCTCCTGAGTGCAGGCCCCTCCCGACGGTTCGTCGGGCGGAGTCCGGGGCGGCCTGGCGGCGTGGCTGCGCGAACAGCGGCCCGTCCCGCCGATCCGCGATGGAGCCTCGAAGGCGGACTCCTGCGGCTTCGTCGAAGCTCCGTTCGATCGCGGACTGGTCGATCTCGTCTCCGGGTCCGGTGATCGTCCGGGGGTGGAACTGAGGCTGGCCTGGGGGAAGGAGGATCGGGCCCGAACGCGACCGGTCCCTCCCGGGACCTGGCTCGTGCGTCACTACGTCATCGAGCGGGAGCAGGGCGGTCGCGACTGGATCCTCTCCTGCACAGGGAGCGACGGTCCGTCGATCGTGGTCAGGGCGGGCGAGACGGTGAAGATGGCGATCGATCCGACGGTGAGAATCGGCTGGAGCGTCCGGCGCGCGAAGGGCGCGCTCGCCCTCGCGCTCGCGGTGGGCGGGCACGGCGGGATGGAGGCCTCGCTGATGGACACCGGCCGACGCGAGATCGACCGCCGGGTCCCGGCGGACTTTGAACTGATTTCCCGCGACGGGGCCAGAGTGGCCGCCGGCCCGCTGGCGTACGGCTGAGGGAGTCAGGCGACCGGGACCTGGCAGGTTCCGGAAGGGGCGTCCCCGGCCACGGCCCGGGTTGTCATCGACACGGGTCCATTCCCGACCGAGGGGTCGCGGGAGATTCCGGTGAAGGGCCTCTCGAGGTAGGGCGTCGTCCGGTGGCCGGGTACTTTCCCGGCTCAGCTCAGGAGGCGTACTCCTTCACCGCCTTCTCGATGGCCGGACCCGCCTTCTGAAGGTCCTGCATCGTCATGACGGGGTGGATCTGCACGTCCGCCTTGAACGCCAGGAACCACGGTTCGGCGAAGGCGGGAATCTGGCTCGGGTGATCGAAGTTCACCACGATAGTGTCAATCCTGCGCTGCGGCGGGCTTGCGGTACAGATAGTGCGCCGCCGCCGTGCGCAGATCCTCATCGGTGGCCGGGCGGAAACGGGGCGCCAGCAGCATCCGGGACAGGCCTTGCTTCCCCCGCAGGGCCGCCTTTTCCTCGACGTATTCGCGCCCCGGGAGGATCATCCTCCGAACGACGATTCTCTCGAAGCCCGCTTCCTCGAAGAGCCTCTCCACTTCCGTCGGCAGGAGCCGGTTGTGATAGCCGAGCGGGTGGCCGCACAGCAGCTCATAGACGGGTCCCGGCAGCGCGAAGTGGGCGAGGAAAGGCCACCGCGCGTCCGCATGGAAGAGATGATCCCGGTGGTCGAAGACATGCGAGGCCACACCCCCGGGACGCAGGATTCGGAAGCACTCGGCCAGAAACCCCCGGAGCCGGCCAGGGCGGTAGTGCTCCAGCGTGCCACCCGAGTGACAGAGATCCACCGACGAAGAGGGAAGCGGGAGCGAGGCGGGATTCACGTCCTGGTGGACCTCCGCGCCGATCTCCCGGAGCGCGTCCTCGACCCGCATGCACCAGCGAAGTCCCTCCACGCGTCGCCGCCGCCCCCGCGGAAAGCGCTCCGGCGGAAGGGCTGTCCCGAGGGACCCGTTGACGGCGCGCGAAAGGTACTTGTCCAGCAGGCGTCCCTCCACGTTCGTAAGGATGCCTCCGCTCCCGGTGAGGAGGTAGTTGATCAGCGGCGCGTACGGGGTCCATCCCGCCTCGTGAACCCAGACCCGGAGCCCTTCCATGCGAAGGGTTCCATGTCCCTCCCAGACCCCGACGTAGCCCGGCCACACGCGTCGCAACTTGTCCACGTGAGTGGCCTGTGTGCCCATCCGTTCGCGCGTGAGATGGCGATAGAGGCGTGTCCCGCCCGGGAACCGTCCGAACCCGGCGAGAATGGCCCCCTTCATGAGGGCGCGCCACATGTCTGATCCTCCCCGGGGTCATAGAGGACCCGGCCTCGATTGCAGGCGACCTCCTGATCGAGCAGAATCTCCCCGTCGGCGCCGCGGAAGCGGCGGCGAATGCGGTTCTCGCGAATCCAGGCGTCGCCGTCGCGAGAAAAGCGGTGATCCATCTCGTAGACCTCGACCGTCCACTCCGGGGCCGACTCCGATCGGATCTCCCCGACGAGGAAACCGTCCCTGATGCCGAGAGCGAGCATCACCGGAAAGGGCAGCGGGTTCTCGAATCGCAGGTCCGCGAAGTTGTAGTACACCGTGGCCCCGCACCCGAAGGGGATGGTGCGTTCATGGTCCGGGAAGAGATCGAGGCCGTGTCGATGCCGCTCCACCACCTTCATTCCGCCCCGCAGGGCGAGGAGGAAGAGCATGTTGGAGACCTGACAGCATCCCCCACCGACCCCGCGCGACGGCTTCCCGGCGTGCAGTTCCAGTCCGTCCCGGAACCCCCGGAAACGCGAAGGACGTCCCACCGTTCGATGATAGGAGAATATCCGGTTCGGCGGGACGATCAGGCCGTCCAGAAGACCGGAGGCTAGCGCGACGTTGTGCTCCTTCCCGCGCTGGAGCCCGGTGCCGGCGAGGGCCGGATCGCGGAGCAGGGGGGAGCGATGCCGCGCGAGGAGGTGCGGATAGCGCGCCCGCTCGCGGGGTTTCGCCCTGACCTTCGCGATCGTGGGTGTCTCGACCACCCACTCCGGCCCGCGGGCCAGCCGGCGGCACTCAAGACGAACCGCGAACGGAACGACCGATCGGGCCCACCCGCGAATGGAGTTCATGGCTACTCCGGCGAAGGGACTCTCTCCGCGATGGTCCACGCCAACCCGGGCCCCTGTGTCTCCCCGAACAGCGCCGCCCAGTGCCAACCCTGCTCGTCGCGGCGGAGCGGGGCGGGGCGAATCGTGTAGCCGATCGCCGCGAAGCACTCCGACGCGGGATGGAGCCGCCGGGTTCTCTCCGATACCCAACGCAGGATGACTTCGCGTTCTCCGTCCGAAAACCGTCCCGCTCGTCCCGGGAAATCCGCAAAGACCCCACGTTCCCGCGCGGTCAGCGGGCGCTCCACCAGCGCCCGCCCCTTGAGGCTCGACGGAAATCCCGGGAACGGCGGCCCCGGACGGGAGCGGGGGGAGGTCGGCTCCGGCGTCAGCGCCGGTGCCAGAGCCGCCAGGGCGCAGACGGCTACATGGAGAGCGGTGAGGCGCATGGGCTCCCTTCTCTCAGGCGTCGGAGACCCGCGCCGAGAATCACCGCGGCCATCGCGAAGATCGCCAGGCCGATGCCGTCGTGAGCCCCGGCCGGGGGCGCCATCACGCCGCACTCCAGCACGAACAGGGCGGCGGCCCGAAATGCATTGCAGACCACGACCGTCCCCAGCGCGAGGAGCGCCGACGCGGCCAGCCTTCGGAGCGGAAGGTCGAAGAGGCAGGCCAGCGTCGCCGTCAGATAGAGCGCCACCCAGAGCATGTGGACGCCGCTGCACGGCGCATCGACGGCGATCAGCCTTCCTCCCCAGTCAAAACAGGTCCCGGTCCGCGACCCGGCGAAGCCGGAGAGTCGCAGCATCGCCACCGCCGGCGCGGCCGCCGCGACCCGGAGCGGATAGCCCAGATAGAACTGCAGCGTGGGCACGACCGGAAGCGAGAGGAGGAGCAGCGCCCCTGCGCCGGCCGGCCACCGGAACCCCAATCCTCCCGAGAAGAGGGTCCCGCCGAGGACGGCGAGGGCCGCCGCCGCCCGCAGCAATGGAGGCAGTACGGGCCAGGCGAGGGCGTAGAGCAGTGTTCCGGCCGTGGCGACGATGAGCGCCCGCCTCCTCGCTCCGGGCGCGGGCTCGACCCGGCGCAGAAAGACGACCGCCGTGATCAACGACAGAACCCCCCACGCGGTCTCCTCGGACGAGGACATGAGGCGTTCGCCCCCCCTCGCCCAGACGGGCCAGAAGGCCGCGATCTGCAGGATCAGCGCCAGGGTGTCCCCTCTCACGCGGCGAGGCATCTGACCCTCCTCCTCTTTCCCCTGCATCCGGCCCAAATCGCGGCCGCGCCCGTCGCGAGCAGCAGGGTCGTTCCAGGCTCCGGGATCGAGGGCACGCTCTGCGGGTCCACCGGCGTCAGCCCGGCCTGTGCGTACTGTTCCTTGTTCTGCAGTACCACGGCGCCGCTCACCTCGGTGACGATGCGGGCGCCGGCAGCGAGGGCCACGGCGGTGTCACGCCCCTCCGGCGTTGCGCGCAGCCGGTCCACCTCCTCGCCGGCCCAGAGTTTCGCCAGGTGCATCGAGGTCCGGGCGGTCTCATCCAGGGCGGCGGGTTTCGGAATCCGCTCCCGGATCGTCGTCACCCCGGCCATCTTCCCGCTCCAGAGATCGATGCGGCGGGCGATGTCCTGCTCCAGCGTTCCGAGCCTCGGAAGTGTCTGAAGGCGGGAGGAGGCGGCCCTCATCGATTCCGTCATCCGACTGGGGCCCGCCTGGACCCGGATCTCATGCGTGACCGGTCCCTGCGGGCGCCGTTCCCATCGTTGCCTCAGCGACCCCGCGACGCTGAGCAAGGCGGGCTGCGGACCGTGAATCCACAGAATCACACCGTCGGCGTGTTCAGCCGCGAGGTCCCACGCCCGGGCGAGGGCGGGCGCGTTGTCGCAGCCGCCCTCCATGTCGAGGGACTCCAGTTGGCGCGCGAGATCGGCAATCTCCGCGGGAGGGCGTTGACGGAGGGGGCCGGACAGATCGAGGACCGTGTCCGAGGCGACCAGGATCGACAACTCGGCCTCCGGGGGAAGGGCCTTCAGGGCCAAGGCGATCTCCCGCAGGTACCCCTTCATCGAGCGGGAACCGTCCACGACAACCACCAGGCGGGGGAACTTCGAGACGGGCGAGGGCTCGAGGGTCTGGAGGATGATCCGGCCTTCGTCGTCAAATGGCACCAGGGTCCAGGCCATCGTGCGATCGGTCGCGCGCCGGACCCGAAGCGTCGCCTCTCCCGTGGACAGGGCCGCATCGCTGACCTGGCCCCGAACCCCGTGGAGGCGTTCATTCGGACGCTCCGACTTGAGCGCGCCGGAAACGGTCTCGATGGGCTCTTTGGACTCGAACCACACGGCGTGACCCGTTGTCGGGTTCAGGTCGAAGTTCCGTTCGATGAGGATCGGCATCGGCAGGAAGGCCTCCGGCGCCGCCGTGACCTGGAGGGGGGCGGAGATTTCGATCTTCACCTTCATCACCCCCCCTCCGGGCGGGACCGGAAAACACTGGAGGAGCACGCGGTCCTTTCCGCAGGTCGTCACGAAGGCCGGGTCGAGTCTCTGCCTCACCACCACGTTCTGGTACGCCTCCCGCACCTTTCCGCGGGCCGCATAGGCGGCCTCCCGTTCCTCGCCGTCGAGCCAGAGTGTCAGGCGGGAGACGAGGCCGCCGGGAGGGAGGGTGATCTGTGCCCGGGCCTCGCGCTGAAAGGCCGACTCGTTTCGGAAGGTCAGGGTCCACTCGAGATACGCCAGGGCCGCGTCGGCGTCCACCGATCCGTCGATCTGCGATTCCTCGAGCGTCAGATGGGTCACTCTTCCCCCCACGGCGTCCCCTCCCTGATCGAAATCCAGGACTTCCCGGCGGTCCGCCCAACCGCGGGCGACACGCGGGTGCGAGGGCCGCGCGGCCTCGAAGAACCCTCTTCCCGTAGCCAGGAAGTAGGCGTTCTGGGCCTGGGGGGGGGTAATGGGCTTACTGAGGCTCAGGGCGGCGCCGATCAGGTCGCGTGAGGAAGGAAGGCCGTAGCACATCGCGAGGAGTGTCTCCTCGTCGTACATCCACCGAAGCCAGCGCACTCCCCGGAGGACCTCGGCCGGGTCGCTCGACGCGGTCATGCGAACGGCCACTCGGGTGACGGTCCTCGGCGTCTCGATGAGGGCGAGCGCCAGCATGGCCAGCACGATGCCGTGCCATGTGGCCGGTGGTCGGACGGCGTCCGGGCGTCCCGAGCCGACCGCACGCCGCAGCTCGCCGCGAACGAGCAGGCCGGCGAGGAACGACAGGAGCGGGGAGAGCGGCAGGAATCCCAGTCCCATGGCGAGGATTCCGACGAAGGCGACGGGAACGATCGGGATGAAGAGCAGGGCATAGAACCCGGAGATCCCCAGGGCAACGCCGAGCAGGGCGCCTCCCAGGGCCGGCCTTCGGAGCGGCTTCCCGCGGAGGAAGGTCCCCCAGAGAAAGGCCTGGGTGAGCGGGACGAGCGCGATGAGACCCGCATGCCAGAGGGTCGGAATGGGGTCGAAGAAGAGTCCCGCGCATTCGTGGTTCGCCAGTTCGAACAGGAGCGTACCGGCGGGGAGGAGGACTCCGAAGACGATGACGAGGAGGCTTCTCCACCACCCCGGGACCGGGCGGGCGGGTGCGACCGGAGTCGGCGCGCCGGCCGCCGGAGGTGCGGACGGCGCGGGTGCGGGCGGCAGGGGGTCGGGACGCCCCAGGCGGGCGAGGATTTCGCACAGGCGTTCGCGCGAGAGGAGGGCGATGCCGGCGGCGGCCACCTCGGCTTCGATGTGGCGGCGGAGATCCTCGACGACCTCCTTCGGATCGGCGCCGTCCGCCCGCGCGGAATCGGCGGCCCTCGACAGGTACCGATCCACTTCTTCCCGGGCCGAGGCGGTCCATTCGGTCATGGCTTCCCTCCTCTGGTGGAGACCGGCGACGATCGCAGGACCCGACATCCCTTTACGAGGGAGTCGAGGTAGCTGTTCATGGCGGCGGCCGTTCTCCGGCCGTCCCGCGTCAGGGCGTAGTACTTGCGCGCGGGCCCCTCGGGCGACTCCACCAGTCGGGTGGTCGCCCATCCCTGGACGCGGAGGCGGGAGAGGAGCGGGTACAGGGTCCCCTCGGTGACGCCGAGTCCGGGTACCGCGACCAGCGCCTTGACGAGTTCGTAGCCGTACCGCTCCCCCTCCTCGAGCGTGTTGAGGATGCAGAGCTCGAGGATCCCCTTGCGGACCTGGACCGTCCAGTTCTCGAGGTCGTCCATCTCCGGCGCCCCTTCGTTCCCCCGCCACTACATTGTAACGCAAGGTACATAGGATGTCAAGGCACAGGGCGCCTTCGGATCTCTTCCGCCGTCCCCGGGGGGGGGATCCTCCGCCGCGGGGCCGAGAGAACGTGCCGCAGGTCCCGGCGAAGCGATCCTCGCCTGTTTCGCGTCAACGTGGATTCACCTCGAAAATCTCTCGCCTCGGCCGGCGGTCGCCGATGTATAATTGCGGCGGTTCGCTTCCGTGTCCCGTTCGGAGGATCTCATGCGCCTGATCCGTCTGCTCTGTGCGGCGAGCTTCGCCGCCTGCGCCTGCTCGTGCGGATTCGAGGAGGCCCGGGCCCCTTCCGTCCCCGCCCCTCAACCCGCGGGCGCCGCTTCCCCCGGGGCGCCTTCCGCCCCGGAGCCGGCGGCGGCCCCCGCCAAGCCCGCGGCGGCGCCCGAGCCCGAAAAGAAGAAGGACTCCTGCTGAGGGGGTTAGTCACCCCGGAGGCCGTGCGCCTCCCCTCCCCCCAGATCTCTGCGAGTCCCCCATGCCCCCCGTCCATGTCGCCCGGCGCATCGCCGGGGTCGAGTATGCGATCCGCGACATCGTCGCCGCCGGGAAGCGGCTCGAGGCCACCGGTCGCCAGGTGACGTACCTGAACATCGGCGACCCGAACAAGTTCGACTTCGCCCCGCCCCCGCACGTCATGGAGGCCTTCGCCAGGGCGGCGCGCGACACGAAGTTCACGTCGTATGCCCCGAGCGAGGGGATCCCGGCCCTGCGGGAGGCGATCGCGGCGCGCGAGAAGGTGAAGGTCGACGACGTGCTCGTCACCGCCGCGATGAGCGAGGGGATTCTCGCCTGTTTCGCCTCGATGCTCGATGCAGGCGATGACGTCCTTCTGCCCTCGCCCTGCTACCCGCTCTACCAGGCGCTGGCGAACCTGTTCGAGGCGCACCCGGCCCTCTACCGGTGCGATCCGAGGACATGGGAGCCGGACCTCGATCACGTCCGGAGCCTGGTCACCCCGCGGACGCGGTGTCTCGTGGTGATCGACCCGAACAACCCGACCGGCGTGGTCTACTCGGAGACGACGCTGAAGGGGCTGGTCGAGATCGCGCGGTGGGCGAAGATCCCGATCTTTCTCGATCAGGCGTACGATCGGCTGACCTTTGCCCCTCGTGGCGCAGGCCTCCCTGCCTGCGCCGGGGCGGGCGGGGACGCCCGCCCCGCAAGTGGCGCGAGCGTCCCGCCCGCGCCGGGGCAGGCGGGACGCCTGCCCCACCAAGGTCCGGACCTGATGGCGCTGCGGGGCGACGTGCCGGTGATCGTGGGGTACAGCATGTCGAAAGTCTTCATCTTTCCCGGCGCCCGCTGCGGCTATCTCGCCTTCCACGGGAAGGAGCTCGAGGGGGTCCGCGACGGGGCGGCGCGACTCGGACGGGCCCGCCTCTGTTCGAACCACCCGATCCAGCAGGCCTTCCTGGCGGGTCTCACCGGACCGATGGACTTTCTCCCCGGCGTGATCGCGAAGTTGCGCGAACGCGCCGCCCTCACCACGAAGCGGCTCAACGCCATCCCGGGCCTGTCGTGCGTGGCCCCGCAGGCCGCCTTCTACGCGTTTCCGAAGATCGAGAAGAGCGCGTGGAAGGACGATCAGGCGTTCGTGTTGGACCTGCTGGAGGCGACCGGGATCCTCACCGTGCACGGCGCCGGCTTCTCCTCGGCGCTCGACGGCCCGTACTTCCGGATCGTGTTCCTGCTCCCGACCGCGGAGCTCGAAACCGCCTACGACGCGATGGGAAAGTTCATGCGGGAGAGGGTGGGGTAGTCCGCGGAGTCGGTTTTCCCCCCGATTTGGATCAGCCCTCGCGACATCGCTGCTCGAATGGCGCGATGAGGTCCGCAAGCAGTTGGCTTCCAGCCAACTCCACCTGCTTCTCGGTGATTCCCCGTCCGCTGAGGAGACCGTGAGCGATGGTCCAACGGATCAAGCAGGCCCACGGTCCCCTCCTCGCTTCAGATGTTCGATGAGCTCATCGGCCTGTTTCACCAGCCTCATCTCATGCAGATCCAGCAGGGTCTCCACTGGATCGGCATACGGGATGCCACCCGCCGGCCCGACCTTCTCGAAGAGAGACACGGGGCGTCCGATGGGGTGAATCGCGAGCACGATCTCTTCCTTCGGCGAGCGGACTTCCTGCAACGCGGGTTCTATGCTGGAGAGCGCCTCGAAGATGGGAGGGTTCGCCGGGATGTGGACGCACAGGTCCAGTCGGGGTACCCCGTGGAGATCGAAGCCGGGATCCCATCTTCGAGCCGCGATCACTCCCCCCACGGCCAGCCCGTTCCAGGTACGTCGGCTCAGTCGTTCGAGAAGGTGCTCCGGGTCTGGTCTGCGCCCTGAAGCGTCGACGTACGTTTTCGGGCAGCGGAAGACGGGGATGCGTGGCAGAATCTCATTCCACGTCTCGGAAGGGAACCGCGAGATCTCCACACTCCGATTCGAGTGGCGCAGGATTTCTCCTCGACCTTCGAGGATCTTCAGCGCCCTCGCCGTCGTGGGATAGGCGATTCCGGCCGATTCCTGCAGTTTTCCGACGGGCATCGGCCCGTGCCCGCGCAACCATGCATCGAACAGAATCTTGAACGCCTCAAAGAGTCTTGGTGTCGACGCCTGCGGCGCATGCCACCGAGCCCTACGCGGAGAGAGGACCGCCTTGCGGATCTTCCCAATTCCCTTCCTCATCTCCGGGGTGTCCGGATCCATCCACTCTCCCTCGTCATTCACGACGACAAGAGCAGGACGCCCGAGATCAAGATTCTCTCCGATCCTGGGCGACAGGATACTCTCGACCACGTTCCTCCACTCCCGAATCGCCGTGTCCGGCTTGATCTTGCTTCGCACCAGAACCAGGATCGCGAACTTGACCCCGCTTGAACTCAAGACTCGACGGCCAAGGCGTACGGCGGACGCGTAGATGTCCCGGAATGCACTCTCTCCGAATCTCACCTCACCGACGCCCGTCGGGCTTTCCCAACGGTACGCCCCGCCTTCCTGCGTCCTGTGGCCCCTCATGTGAATCGCCAGGGCGGAGAGGTGATTATCAATTCGCATGAAATGAACGTAGCATCTTGGATAGTAAGATGCAAGTGCATTCATCATCTGCATGTAATAATGGGATTCCTTCCAGACACGCGACGTCCTGGTCGCGAGTGGATTGGTCGCGCGGACCGTGTCATAAGACAATGCAGGTCAAGTATCTATGACTTTGGAGGTGCGCTGTCCGCTGAAGGCGGCTGCGGTGTCGTGGTGGATGCTGGAGCCGGGAGAGGAGAGGCGGCCGCGGGCTTCGCCGGCGCGGCCGCCGGGGCGGCGGCCGGTTTCGGCGCCGTGGGGGGAGGGGCCTTGGCGAGACCCATCAGCCTGTCGAAGTTCTCGATCAGGGCGTCATGCCCCGCCGTGGCCTCTTCCTTCTTGAGGTAACGCCACATCTGCACCCCGCCGGGCTGGTCCAGCTTCAGCGCCTGGCCCCTGTCGTTCGTGGCGTAGACGGTGGTCTCGAAGTTCGCCCGCCCGTCCGTGAGGTCCCAGTCATAGAGCTTGAGCGTGGTGGCGGTATAGAACTTCAGATCGGCGCCCTTCAGGAGGGTGTGCCGGAGCACACGATGATGGGCGAGGGGGAGTTCTTTGACGAGTTCCATGGGCGGCCTCGAAGGAAAAACGTAAGACGTGAAACGTAAGAGGAAACAGAGACAGAAACAGAAGGAAACACAACGGAGGACACAACAAGAAACAGAAACGGAACACGTGGAGGCCGCCGACACATCCGTTTCTTCTTACGTCTTACGTTTTACGTTTCACGTTTTACGCTTTCCCCGTCCCCTCCTGCGACACAGCCCATCCTTACCTCCGTTCCCGAAACTGCGTCTCCCGGTGCTTCGCCAGCTCCGGCGCGAGCCGGCGCGCCAGTTCGAGACGCTTCGGCTTTCCGGTCGAAGTGTACGGAATCTCGGTTCCGAAGACGACCACTTTCGGCTGTCGCTTGAAGTCGAGCCGGGGGCGGCAGTACTCCAGGATCTCCTCGTCCGACATGCTCAGTCCGTCCTTGAGCACCACGTAGGCCGCCACCTCCTCGCCATAGAAACGGTTCTCGAAGCCGACCGCCATCCCGAACTTCACCTTCGGATGACTGATGAGCACCTCGTCGATCTCGAGCGGGGCGAATTTCACGCCGCCCCGCGCGATCACCTCCTTGATCCGGCCGGTGATGAAGAAGTACTTCCGGCCCTGCGCATCCGGCTTCCAGAATCCCTCGTCTCCACTCCAGAACCAGCCCCTCTTGAACGCGGCGGTGTTGGCGTCGGGTCGCCTGTAGTACTCCACACAGACCGTCCAACCCCTGACGGCGATCTCCCCCCGCACCCCGGGCGCCGCCTCGTTCCCCGCCTCGTCCAGAATCGCCATCTCGTTGTGCGGGATCGCGCATCCGATCGAGGGAAACCCGTGCGCCGTGAGCCACGCCGTGTGCTCCCCCTTCGGCAGATCGACCGGGAGAAAGCACGAGTAGCACGTTGTCTCAGACAGACCGTAGCCGTGCTGGATCGGGAAGCCGAAGCGCTCCTCGAACCGGCGTGCGGTGTCGACGAGGAGAGGACCCGCCCCGCAGATGAACCCGCGGAAACGCCGCAGATCGTGTTTCGAAATGTCCTCATTCGCCGACAGGAGGAACTCGAGCAGGGTCGGGACCACGCTGACGCAGGCCACGCCCTCCTCCGCCACCCGCTTCCAGAAGGTGCTGGCCTTGAAGCGGCGGTTCAATACCGTTGTGGCGCCGGCGTAGAGCGGGGTGAAGTGCGTGACCACCGTGCCGTTCACGTGGTGGATGGGAAGGACGCACATCAGGACGTCACCGTCCGTGAACCGGTGCCACTCCGCGATCCCGTTCGCATCGACGAAGAGGTTGCGCTGGGCGAGGAGTACCCCCTTCGGCGGACCCGTGGTGCCGGAGGTGTAGACGAGGAAGGCGTCGGTATCGAGCGTGGCCTCGTCGGTCTCCGGCGCCTCCCGGGCGGCGGAACAGGCCTTCGCCAGTTCGACATCGGCGCCGGGCGGGGCGTTCGGACCGTCCGAAAGGCGGATCACGGTCCGAAGCGCCGGGCATCGTGAACGCAGTCCCGCGATTTCCGCGAGGTACTCGTCCTGCACGGCCGCTATGACGGCGCCGGAATTCTCGAGGAGGAACTGCTTCCGATCGGTCATCTCTTCGACGTTGATGGGCACCACGCAGGCGCCCAGTCGCCAGGCCCCGAAGTAGAATAGGATCGTGGAGTCGTGATTGACCCCCACGGTTGCCACGCGGTCACCGGGCCGTACTCCCAGGCTGTAAAGGGCTCCGGCGATGCGCGCGGTCACGTCCCGGAAGGCGACGTAAGGGGTCTCGCGCCGCACCCCGGCGTCGTCGTCGACATAGATAAGGAATGGCTTCCTCGGCGTGGCGGCCGCTCGACGATCGATCAGATCGGCGACGTTCCGGTACGGGATGTCGAAGCCCGGACCGGCCTGGGTGCGAGCGGCGGCGATTCGCGCCCGGATTTCGCTTTCGGAGGGAAGATCGCTCATGCGGGCGGCGATTTTCGCGCCGCCCCGGCGGGTCGTCAAGAGAATCGCGGCCCTCACATGCGCCCACACCTCGGACTGTCATCCTGAGCCTCGCCCGCAGGGCGAGGCGAAGGATCACCAGCCCTGCACCGGCTTGCATCCCAGGCTGGCGATCCTTCGCTTCGCGGCCCTGCGGGCCGCTGGAAGCGCCGCTCGACAGCGGGGCGGGGGCGAGCTCCGCCCCTACGCCGTCAGGTCCACGAGCGATGTCGGAGCCGCGGAAGCCGCGAGGGACGGGCGTTCCGGCGGCTCGGCCTCGGCGGCGCCGCCGGAGACGAAGGCGGAGAGCCGCTGGTCGACCAGCGACTTCGTCTTCGAGAGGAGATCGCGGATGTCGCCCGGGATTGAGTCCCCGAGAAGGCCGAGGGCCTCGTTGTACCCCTTCTCGATGTACGGGGCGATGAAGTCGCGGAAGGCGCCGCGGAGTCCCTCCGTGTCGGCGTTGCCGTTGCGGAAGCGCGTGTATCCGCCCTCGGCGAAGTTGGCGATGCGCCCCGCCACCTTCTCCGGGGCGAAGGCCTCGAAGAGGGCCGAGAGGGGGTTGTTGAGGGCGGCCGCCAGCGGCCCTTTCGCCGCCTCTCCCGCCGCATCCGGGGGGACCGGCCCCTTCCCGGGTCCGCCTTCCGGAGCCCCGCCGATCCGGGCGACGAGCCTCTCGTGAAAGAAGTCCACCCTCAACAGCGTGTTGGTCCCGTCCTCGCCCCGCCGGACCGCCGTAAGGGAGAACTGCTCCCGCGAGTAATCGCCGACGAGCCGCCCGAAAGCGGAATTCGAGATCTCGACGCGGTCCCGAACGGCGGAGAAGGAGAAATCGAGCAGATCAAGGGTCCCTCCACCGTTGTCGGGCGAGAAGGAGGGGAGCGCGACCGTCGGGCGGGTGGGATCGTTGACCAGTCCGGTCGGGGCCCCGCTCAGGGCCTCCGGCGAGACGGGCGGCAGCGTGACCGGGATGGGTCCCTGGGATCCCATCCGGATTCCTGCGGCGATATTGTGGAGAAGCGCGGCGCCCGAGGAAGGGGCACGGATGAGGGCGGCGACGGACGGCGATCCGGCAGGGTCGATCATGACATCCCTCCTTGGATGTCCCGCGCGGTGTGTGGCGCGGTGGGAGTCGAGCGGACCCGCTCCCGGGTCCGCCATCGGTCTCACCTCTATTATCGGCCGGGGCCTCCCGAAAACTGTAGATCAATGCGGGGGTTGACGCCGGCCCCGGGCGGTGTAATATTATGGTGGCTTTGGCTGTTGTCGTTTCCCGGAACTGGCCGATAATCTCCCTGTCCGGCGGACGGTTCCGGTCCGTCGAGGAGGACACCCATGGACGAAGGACTCGGCGAGACGATCAAGCGTCAGCCGGCCCCGCTTCCGCAGGATGTTTCGACGCCGCCACCGCCCGACGCCGAAACGCCCCGCCCCGGCTCTCCGCTCCCGCGACCGCCGCGCTCTCCCGAGGACACGGATCGGCTTCTCTTCGGCGACCTCGCCGTACTCTACGGGTTCATCACCCGCGAGCAACTCCAGGAGGGGATGCGCCTCCAGACCGAGCAGCGCGCGCTGGGCGTGTCCGTCCCGCTCGGACAACTTCTGGTCCAGAAGGGCTTCCTTTCTCCGCAGCGACTCTCCCACGTACTCGGGACGCAGGGGAAGAAGTGCTTCCGCTGCGTCGGCTGCAACTCCGAGTTCAACGTGATCGGCGCGGATGAGCGTCCCCCCGCCCCCTGTCCGCAGTGCGGGAGACCTCTTGCCGCGGCCGTCGGATCGGCCCCCGGGGCCGCGCACGACACCCTGGTGGTCGACCCGAAATCGGGAGACTTCCTCAAATTCCACCTCCCGGAACAGCTCGACGTGACGATGAAGCGGGCCGCGCCCGCGCCTCCGCCGCCGACTTCGCCGCCCGACGACGAGAGGGATGAGGCGGCCGACACCGCGATGACGATCAAGCGCGCGCCCTCGTCCTCCATCTCCCCTCCCGCGACGCCGACCCCTCCGCCGACCCGCGCCACGATGACGCCTCCGACGCGGAGTTCAGCGACGCCGCCTTCCGGCCCCCGCGTGGGGACCAGCCTCGCCTCCTCCCCCTCGAAGGCCGGCGGGGTGAGCGGGCCCGGCGCCTCCAAGACGCGCAGCCCCGTCCTCAAGGTCGGGGAGAAGTTCGGAAAATTCCGTCTCGACAAGGAGCTGGGCCGCGGGGGAATGGGCATCGTGTTCAAGGCGTTCCAGGAGGACATGCAGCGCGAAGTGGCGCTCAAGGTGTTGAAGAGCACCGACCTTACCACCGAAGACATCGAACGGTTCAAGAAGGAGGCGTCGACCTGCGGCCAGTTGAATCATCCGGGGATCATCCGGGTGTTCGAGGTCGGCGTGGAGCAGGGGATTCACTACCTCACGATGGAATTCATCAAGGGGGTGACGCTCGACCGGTGGATCGCCGAGAATCGCGCCGCCTCCTCGGGCGGCCCGCTCCGGAGCCGGATGATGAGTCTCCTGACCGGGGCGCCGGCCGCGGGCACCCCGCCGAGTTCGAAGGTCGGCAAACCGGGCGAGGCGCTCCCCAGCGACGTCCCCGCGCCGGGGTCCCCGGCGCTCTCGATCGCCTGCAAGCGCAGCGATCCCGTGACCCAGAACGTCCTCAAGTATCTCATTGAGTCCTCCCGGGCTCTGCATCACGCCCACGAGAAGGGGATCATTCACCGCGACATCAAGCCGCAGAACATCATGATCGACATCGAAGGTCACGCGCACGTCGCCGACTTCGGTCTCGCCAAGGAGCTGAAGAACGAGCAGGGGTTCACCCTGTCGGGCACGGTCCTCGGGACGCCGTACTACATGGCCCCGGAGCAGGCCCGCGGCGCCATCAAGGAGCTCGAGCAGCGGAGCGATGTGTACTCGCTCGGCGCCACGCTCTTTCACGTCCTCACCGGCCGCCCGCCGCACGAAGGCGCGACGGTGTATGAGATTCTCCAGGGGGTCAACCGCGACGACGCCCCGCGGCTCACCACCCTCATTCCCGGCTGCGACCGGGACCTCGACATCATCATGCAGAAGGTGCTCGAGAAGCCGAAGGACCGGAGATACTCGACGGCCGGGGAGTTCGCGGACGATCTCGAACGGTACCTCAAGGGGGACGCGATTTCCGCCCGTCCGCCGAGCTTCGGCTACCGGCTGCAGCGGACGATCCAGAAGAGCCGGAAACTCCAGATCGGCCTCGCCGCCTCCTTCATCTCCATCGTCGCCGGTCTCTGGTACTGGTTCGGGCTCGACGAGTACCGACGGCAGCAGGCCGAAGAAGCAGTGCTCAAGGTGGCCCGCGGCAAGGCGGACAGCATCCTCGAACAACTGAGCGGTGCGACCGACCTCGACCAGAAGATGTCGGTCATCCAGCGCGCCATCGAGGCCGCCCCCAAGTACGCCATGCCCTACGTCCGGCGCGGGACCATCCACTTCGCCAAGGGCAACTACGCCAAGGCGAAGGACGACTTCGACAAGGCGAAGACCTTAAACGAGTCCAACGCCCTGGCGTGGTTCTGGATGGGCCGCGTCACCGAGTCCATGAATGTCGGCGGAAAGGGGGCCGCCGACGCCAAGCCATACTATGACCGAGCGGTGGAGCTCTACGGAGAAGATCCGTTGGGAAACCTGGCCCTGGGACGTCTGGCCCTCTCGAACAAGGACGTGATCCACGCCGTGGAGTACGTGCAGAAGGTGCTCGCCCTCGAGCCCCGTAACCTCGAAGCCCTGATCACGAAGGGGGAGGCGGAGTTCCTCGGCGAGAAACAGCTCGAGGCCAAGTCGACCTTTCAGCAGGTGCTGGCGATCGACGACGACTACGTCCCCGCCTACACCGGGCTGGCGACGCTGTACCACACGAACAACGACCTCAAGGGCGCGGACGACAATCTCAAGCGGGCCCTGGACGCCAACAAGGACTGCGTTCCCGCGCTCTATCTGCGCGGGAAAATCACGTTCGACCAGTGGGAGGCCAAGAAGCGCAACGATCCGGGGTTGTACCGGAAGATCAAGCGCGACTGGGGCCATCTCCTCGAACTGGATGCCGATCCCTCGCTCAAGGAGGCGATCGTCGAGCAAATCCCGGAACTCAAGTCCTTCGTCAAGTCGCCGGCCGGGACGACCCCCACGACCAGCTCCGTGGCCGGGACCACCCCGACGACTTCGACGACCGAGCCGACGACCTCGCCGACCGGTCCGGCGCCGGTCGTGAAAGATCCGACTCCGCCGCCGCCGGTGCCTCCTCCCACCCCGCCGACCGCGGGGACCGATCCTGCCACCGCTTCAGGCTCCGAGGACTCCGATGACGTGGCCCGGCTTCTTGCGGCCCACGACTTCGACGCCGCGAAGGCCGTGTGCGAGGTCCTGGTGACTGCCGACGAAACGGACGGCTGGCCGCAGTGGATCCTGTGGCGACTGGCCCTGCGCGCGGCCCGCGGTGAGATGGACATCCGCAAGCGGAAGGACCTGCTCATCCAGGCGAACAAGCACGAGACGAAGTGGGCCGGCGAACTGCGCTTCGACCCGATGGAGCCCGGCATCCCCAATCCCTTCGCGGCCGACGACCCGGCGTGGAAGGGGGTGCCCCTCGTTCTGACGGCGGAAGAACTCGCCGACCTGGCCCCGAAGGACAAGGGGAAGTAGATGAAGTTCCAGCTCCGGACCGTTCACCTTCTCTGGTTCTTCCTCCTGGGCGGAATCACCTTCGGCCTCGCCGCGTTCGTCTATCGCGGGGAGTACGTGCAGAGTTACGCGAACAAGATTCATCTCTCCCGCTATCCGGGGATCGAGAAATCGAAGGGCAAGCTGCCCGCGTATGTCCTCTCGGTCAGCGGCACCGTGCAGTATCAGCCTCCGGGGAGCAACGAGTGGATCACCGTATCCGCCGACACCGTCATTCTTGAGGGGGCCAAGGTCCGTACTCTCGAGGGGGGCGAGGTGGTGCTGGCGACGGAAGGCAGCGCCGGCGAAGAGGGCAAGGACTCCGTTCAGAGCACGATCAGCGTGTCGGGAGATTCGGAACTTTCGCTCATGTCGAAAGAGGGCAAGGGGAAGGAATTTCAGGCCGCCGTCTCCAAGGGCGCCGTGTCGTCGACGACCGTGAAGCAGACGAAGGAGGGGAAGGAGGTGGAGGTGACGGCGGTGGCGGCCGGGAAGGGGGGGGAGGCCAGGAAGGAGAGCAAGTCTGTGGGGACGTCCGCCGAGGGGGAAGGGGAGGGGGCCGAGAAGCAGGGAGCGGCCCTCACTCTGTTGTTCGATCAGTCCCCGCTTTCGGGCGGGGATGACGCCTCGATGGTCACCGTCCGGTTCAAGATTGCCACTCCCTCCGAGGGGGCCGTCGCCGGACTCGACCGGCCGGCGATGCGGCGAATGGTGATGGAAGCGATCAACCGGTACATCAGGGGAGTGGATCAGGGGAGGGTGGGCGCGCTTTCCCGGCTGCTCCTCGATCCGATCGATCAGGACCGGGCGGGGCTGGGCTTGGCGGCCCTTCGAGCTTCCGTTACCTCTGCCGACCTGACTTTCCGATATATGTCCGGGGGCTCGCAGGGCGGGTCGCAGGGGGGAGGCGTGATCGACTCGTATGTGGTGCGCATCGAGCGCGAGGACAACCAGTGGAAGGTCATGAGGAAGAAGTGAGCGCGGCCGGGCTCGGGCGCCGGCGTCTCACCAGGGGAAGGATCGGATGACCTATCGTCTCGTGCTTGCCATCGTGCGCCGCCAGTGGCGTGCGCTCGTCGCTTCCGTCGGCGGCACCCTCTTCTTCGGCTTCGCGATGTACCTCCTGCTCCCGAGGGTCTACGAGAGCGGGTTCATCCTCCGGGTCCCGCCCCCCGTCGTTCCACCCGAGGTCGCGATTCTCAAGCAGTATGTCAAGCTCACGGAAGTGGCGACCGGCGACAACATGAGCCAGGTCCTTCAGGTCCTGCAGTCGCGAGACGTGCTGAAGAACGCGCTCATCGGCGTCGGGGTGGTCAAACAGACCGGGATGGAGGATGCGGTGGCCATGTCCTTCGTCGACCAGATGGGCCGCGATCTCATCATCACCTCCCTGCCGGGGACCGGACCCGGGGCGGCGGGGACGATCCAGGCCAGGATTCGCGGCGTGAATCCCGAGGCCACCCAGCGCCTGGCCGAAAGTTATCTGTCCGCGTTCCGCGCCAGCGAGGGGAATCAGCGAATCTCCACCCTGCAGGACGCGGCGAAAAGCCTGGGGGAGGCCCAGAAAAAGTCCAAGGACGAGGTCTCCCCCAAGGACGCCGCGGTTTCGAATCTCAAGGACCTGAAGACCCGGGAAGAAGAGTTCATCAAGAAGGAGCAGGAGATCGCGAAGAATCGGGAGTCGCTGGAGAGCGACCTGCAGACGTGGCGGCGCGCGCGGAGCGAACTCCTCATCCGCTACACCGAATCATGGTGGGAGGTGCGGGACCTGCAGCAGCGCATTGACCTCGGCGACGCCGTGCTCAAGGCGTGGCCGGTCCCGGAGACGGCCGAATTGCCGACGGCCGCCTGGAAGACGGTCGTCATCAAGGACGCCGAACTTCGGGCCGAGCGCAGCGCGCTTCTGGAACAGTTCGATCAGCAGTTCCTGACGCATCTGCGGAAGTACAGGAACACCGACCCGTCCCGGCTCGATCGGGAACTGCAGATCGCCAAGGACGCCGAGTGGCAACTGGCCCAGGAGCTCTCCCGGCTCGAAACCAGCATCAAGGCGTCGGCGGCGCCGTATTCCGTGGTGGAACGCCCGTTTCGTCCCACCGACCCGGTGTCCCCCCGTCCCGGCCAGTGGCTCCCCCTGATTTTCGCCGCGTCCGTCCTCTCCGGCGCGCTGGTCCTCTACATGGCCTACGCCTCGGACAGCACGCTCGATTCCGCGGAGGCGGTGCAGCACTACGCCGGACGCAACGTGCTCGGGGTCCTCTGGTTCATTCCGCCGGGGGACGGCAAGGTGGGCGCGGCGGCCGCGGCCCTGGCCTACCGCAAGGAAGAGACCCTGCCCCAGGCCGAACCCTTCCGGCTGCTGAAGACGAACATCGCCTACACCATCCCCGACATCCCGAACCCCATGTTCCTCGTCACCTCCTCGGACCCGGAGGAGGGCAAGAGCACCGTCTCCTCCAACCTCGCCTGCGCCTTTGCGGAGGAGGGTCGGCGGACCCTCCTGCTCGGGTGCAATCTCCGGCGTCCCACCGATTCGCTGAGATTCAACGTCGCCGTGTCGCCCGGGCTCACCGACTATCTGAAAAGCGGCGGGGACTGGAGGCAGCTCCGCAAGGAAACCCATGTTCCGAACCTGACCGTCATCACCTCGGGGAACCCCGCCGTGAACGCCGCCGTGCTCCTCGCCAAGCGCTCCTTCCAGCAACTGCTGGAGGAGGCGCACAAGGAGTACGACGTGGTCATCATCGATTCACCACCGGTGCTGGCCGTGACCGACGCCCTGCTGATCTCGCCGCATACCGACGGGGTCTTGCTCGTCTACGCCGCCAATCAGACGCGCAAGGAACTGCTGCGCCGGGCGATCGAGCTGCTCGAGAATTCGGCGCCGGGGGCCGGCCAGCGCCCCATCCAGCAGCACGTCCTCGGCATCGCCCTGAACGTGCGATTCCCCTTCGCTTCGCGTCCCGCCTACGGATACGAGTATCACCGCAAGGTGGTCCGGACGTGATCCGCGGCGACGGGCCCGAATCCTCCCGATTCGCAACAGGGCGTCCGGGTTTCGTCCGATAATCAGGAATAGACGAAATCGTCCCGGTCGCTCTCCAGCGACGTCCCGATCGACGGATGGACAGGTCTTGAAACCTTTCGGACGTGCACGACTGAACACGGCCTTCTTCATCGCGCTCGCGGTGCTTCTGATCGGGTGCGAGGGGCGCGCCCGTAGGCCGCGGCGCCCGGGTTCCACCCCCCCGGCGCCGCCGACGGCCGCGCCGCCTCCCGCCCCCGACGCGGCTCGCGTTCCGGTCCCCCGCGTCGGGCCAGCGTCCGATTTCCCCGAGGGGCGAAGCCCGGAAGTCGAGACCCACCGGCTCGCCCTCGAGCGGGCCCGGATCGAGAACGCCCTCGGGCTCCCCGCCGGTGCGCTGCTCAAGCAATGGAACACGGAATTCAGGCTCGGGATCGGGGACCAGATGGACATCAGCGTTTTCGGGTATCAGCAACTGACCGGGAGTGTGTCCGTCATGCCCGACGGGACCATCGCCCCGCCGGGGCTCGAGGCCGTTCCGGCGGACGGACGGACGCGGGAGGAGATCGAAGCGGCGCTCCGCGCCGGCTATGAACGCATCGGGGTGCGCAATCCCCGGTTCAGCGTCTCCATCAAGTCGGTGGCCCAGCGTTTCGTCACCGTCGTCGGGGGGGGGGAACGATCTTCACGGATCCAGCTGCAGGGACAGGGGACCCTGCTCGAGACCCTCGCCCAGGCGGGATGGACGCCGGGGAAATCCACCTCCCCGCGGGTTACGCTGTTTCGGATGGGGCGCCAGGTGACTCTGGACCTCAAAGACCTGGTTTCGCTCCGGGACGTCAATCTGAATCTGCGGCTGAAGGCGGATGACGTGCTCATCCTGGCCGACGGAATCTCCCCCCTCAGAATCTCCGGGTCGGTGGGACGCGCCGGAGATCTGGCCATCCCCGAGCGCGGATACCTGACGGCCCGCGAGATGCTCATGGCGGTCGACGGAGTCCAGTCGGGCGCCGACCTCACCCGGGTGCTGGTCGTGCACAAGGACGGCGTGGAGGAGACCCTCAATCTGAACAGCGCCCTCTTCGGCTCCGAACCGCTCGGCCTGAAGTTCCGTGCGGGGGACCTCGTCTACATCCCGGAGGCCCAGGACACGGCGGTCTACGTGTTCGGAATGGTGCGGAACGCCGGTCTGATCACGGCGAAGGCGCCGCTCACCTACAGCCAGGCCCTGGCCCTGGCGGAACCCGAGAGGTTTGGGGCCGTTCTCTCCAGCACCAAGCTGGTGCGGGGTTATCCCGACGCCCCGGAGGTGCGGACCGTCAGCGCCGATTCGCTCCTGGCCGGCGGGGACATGACGCAGGACCCTGTCCTGCAGACCGGCGATGTGATCTACGTTCCGGAGAGCCTCACCTCGGACGTGGTCGATCTGGTGACCAAACTTCTGACTCCGCTGACCACGACGGCCCAGACCGGGATAAACGCGGAGAATGCGGTCCGGCTCAACGAAAAGAACCTCCGCAGCAGCAAGTGATCCCCCCGCCCCTCAATCCCCTTGCCGCGCCCCCGCTCCCGTGCTAGCATGACTTCATCGCGCCTTCCCCGCGAGGAGCCATGCCCATGGAACTCGTCCTCTATCCCGATCCCCGCCTCAGCCGGCGCGTGAAGCCGGTGCGTGAGTTCGACGCCGCCCTGGCCGAGACGGCCCGCGAGATGTTCGCCGAGATGTACGCCCAGAAGGGGGTGGGTCTGGCCGGTCCCCAGGTGGGGATCATGCAGCGGATCATGGTCATCAACTGCAAGGGGGAACCGGACGGTGAAATCGTCTTCGTGAATCCGGAGATCCTGACCCGCGAAGGCGAGCAGGTCGGGGAGGAGGGATGTCTCAGCTTCCCGGACATCCTGGCGACCATCAAGCGGGCCATGAAGGTCACGGTGCGGGCCCAGGACGTGACCGGGAAACCCTTCGAGATGACCGCCGAGGCCCTTCTTTCCCGCGCCATCCAGCATGAACTCGACCACCTCGACGGCATTCTGTTCACGACGCTCATGAGCCCGGCCGAGCGCGCCCAGAATGCGGCCAGGCTCAAGGCCCTCGAACGCGCCTTCGCCGAGAAGTCGGCCCCGGCCCCGCGCGTTCGTTCCCGCTGAAGCCTTTCCCCCCCCGGATGTTCGCCCTCCATGCGCGTCTTTCGCGGTCTCCCCCGTCGGCTTTCGCGCGAGTTCCGGACCCCCATTGTGACGTGGGGAATGTTCGACGGAGTCCACCGCGGCCACCAGGCGATTCTCGCGGAAGTCATCGGCTGGGCCTGGCAGCGCGGGGCCCCGGCCGTCGCCCTCACCTTTTCGCGTCACCCGGCCCTCGCCCTTACCGGGACCGAGCCTCCGTTCATCACGTCGCTCCCGCACCGGCTGCGGCTTCTCGAACGGCTCGGGCTGGATGCGTGCGTCGTCCTCCGCTTCACCCGGTCCTTCTCCCGACAGACCCCGCGGGACTTCGTGAACCGCGTGATCCGGCGTCGGCTTCGGGCGGGCGGGATCGTGCTCGGGGAGGGCGCCCAGTTCGGACGCGGCCGGAGCGGTGATCTGCGGACCCTGCGGAAGATCGGCGAAGGGATCGGGATCGACGTGCGGTCGGTCGCGCCGATCCGCGACGACGGCGCCCCCATCTCCAGCACCCGGATTCGTGCGGCGATCCAGTTGGGAGACATGGAGGGCGCGGCCGCGCTGCTGGGACGGCCGGTCTCGGCGTACGGAACCGTGGTCCGCGGAGCGCAGCGAGGTCGCACCCTCGGCTTCCCGACGGCGAATCTCGACCTCCACCACGAGCCGCATCTCCCCCCCGGCGTCTACGGCTGCCGCGTGCGCCTGTCCGAAATCGTCTTCCCCGCCCTCACCAACATCGGGATTCGGCCGACCTTCTCCCCGCGCCGCGGCTCCGATTCAAGACTCTCCATCGAGGTGCACCTGCTCCCCCCCCCGGACCGGAGCGACGTCGGGGTTCCGGGCACTCTCTACGGGACCGATCTCGAAGTGGAGTTTCTGATGCGTCTTCGCGGCGAGAGGCGCTTCCCCGGCCCCGAGGCGCTCAAGCGGCAGATCGAACGGGACCGGGCGCGATTCGTGAGGATGTATACGGGCCTGGGTTCCTCCCTGGGCCGGCTGCAGGAGCCTGTCCCGGTTGCAGGCAAAGTGTAGGGGCGGGGCTTGCCCCCGCCCGCCCGTCACGCGGTTCAACCGGTCCACAGGCGGGCGGCCGCGAGGGCCGCCCCTACTCGGACTCGCCCCACCGAGACAGGCTCTAAGGCCAACCCGCCTCCGCGGCGCAGGCCAGGAAGCAGCGGACGATCCGGCCGGTCGCGCCCCAGATGCGGCGCCCCCTCACGTCGTAGTACGGCACCTCCGTGACCCGTCCTCCCTCGTCGTACCGCTCGATCCGCGGCGTCGTCGCCCGGAAGGCGGAAACCGGGACGAGGAAGACCTCCTCCACTTCTTCGTGATTTCCGACGATTCCGGCCGAGATCTCCCCCCAGGGGCGGATCACCTGGCCCACCACCGGCGTCACCCGGAAGGCGTCCCGGAGGGTGAACGTATCGTCGAGGATTCCGAGCACGTCGACCCCGGCGGGATCCAGGCCGATCTCCTCCCGGCTCTCACGCAGTGCCGTCGCCTCCGGGCCGGCATCGTCCGGTTCGCAGACGCCGCCCGGAAAGGAGATCTGTCCCTTGTGCGTCTCCACGCGCCGGCTCCGGAGCGTGAAGAGCAGGGCGGGGCCTTTCGTGGAATCGACGACGGGGACCAGGACGGCCGCCGGCGTGGTTCGGCCGCCGGGAAGCGTCTCGCGGCGCCGGGAGGAGAGATGGTGTCGTAGTCGGTCCGGCATGGGTGCTCTGTCCCGATGAGGACGCGGGACGGTTCCCTATCTCCGATGCTTGAGATTCCAGCTCCGGAGCACACTCAGGCCCTCATGGCTGGTGAGATCGTAGTGGATCGGGGTGACGGAGATCATCTTCGCCTCGAGCGCCGCGTCGTCGGTGTCGGGCGTGGAGAGATCGTCGCGGCGGTCGCCGCCCAGCCAGTAGTAGACCTGGGCGCGGGGATCGACGCGTTTCGTGAACGTCTCCTCGAAACGGCCGGTCCCCTGTCGGGTGACGGCCACGCCGCGGATCTGCCGATCCGTGAGGGGAGGCACATTCACATTCAGCAGCACGTTGCGGGGGAGCCGGCGGCGCCGGAGGAGGCGCAGGAGCCGGGCGGCGAATCGCGCGGCGGGGCCGTAGTCGGCCTTCTCGAAGGTGGCGAGGGAGATCGCCACGGACGGGATGCCGAGGATGGTCCCCTCCGTGGCGGCCGAGACGGTCCCGGAGTAGATCACATCGGTGCCGGTATTCTGCCCCCGGTTGATGCCGGAGAGGACGAAGTCGGGGCGGCGGCTCAGGAGGCTCTTGACCCCGATCTTCACGCAGTCGGCCGGGGTGCCGTCGACGGCGAATCCGAAGAAGGCGTTGTGACGGCGGGCCTCGTGGACGCGGAGGGGGAGGGTGAGGGTGATGGCGTGTCCGGAGGCGCTCCGTTCGGCGTCGGGCGCGATCACCGCCACATCGGCGACGCGCCGCACCGCCTGGTAGAGCGCGTCGATCCCCGGGGCGTAGATGCCGTCGTCGTTGGTGAGGAGGACGAGCATGGGGCGAGTGTAGCGGTCGGGCGGAAGAAATGCAAGACGAGTCGGTACTCATATGCGCCCACGTTTTCGCGCCAGTCTCAACTCTGTGTCATTCCGAGCGTAGCGAGGAATCTGACCGCCGAGCGGTTTCTCCACTCAAGAATTCTGGCGGCGCGAGTTTTCGGGAACAGGGCCAAGGGAAGGCGCCACTGAAGGTCGGAACAGATCCCTCGTCGCTGCGCTCCCCGGGATGACACCAAATCGTGGGCGCATGTGAGGAGACGGTACGAGGTTGCCGCGTGGCCATCCTGAGCGTGCGCCATGTTCGCTCCCAGACGGAACGAACCACGAATCTCACGAATGTTGTGTTTCCCTCCTCCTTCCGTTTCAGTGGCCTCAGCGGTTTCAGTGGTTTCCTTCTCCGTTGTTCTGAGCCGGGCCGCTCCGAGGATAGTCCCCGATACTCGTGGAACTCGCGAAATTCGTGGTTTCCTTTCCGGATGCACCGGAAGAGGTTCCTTCAGCCGGATGAACCAGAATTCAACTCTGGATTGCCCCTTCCTAATTGCTACAATGCGCGGCCCTCTGGCTTCCCGGAGATCCGTGATGTCCCCCGAGTCCCCTCCTCCCGCGGACGAGAAACCGCCGGTCCCGGCCGGGGAGATCGAGCGCACCAATCTCCAGTCGCTCGCCGCCGAGCAGGCGGCGCGGGAGGAGCGCGGGGTGAACGCCCCCCGGCGCCCCGTGGCGTGCCTCTTCGCCGACCTCATCGGCTCCACCCGCATCTATGACCAGTTCGGCGACGCCGTCGGCCGCGCCGCCGTCAAGGCCCAGATGGACACCTGCGGTCCGTCGATCGGCCTCTTCGGGGGTCGCCTCCTGAAGACCATCGGAGACGCGCTCTTCGCCGTCTTTCCCACGCCCGCGGGGGCCGTGGCGGCCGCCGACGCCATGCAGCGCGCCCTGGCCGTGTACAACGCGAAGAAGCCCGCGGTGCCGGTCTGCGTCCGGATCGGGATTCACTACGGCGAGGCGTACGTGGAGCCGAACGACGTCTTCGGCGACGTCGTAAACACGGCGGCCCGGGTGGTCCAGCTCATCGATCATCCCTCGATCGTCATCACCGAGGCCGTGTGGCGGCTGTGCGATGTCTCGACCCAGGGACACTGCATCCGGCTCGGCGAATTCGAGCTCCGCGGGAAACGGGACAAGACCGCGATCCACCTCTTCTCGTGGGACGGAGCCCGACTCGCCCCCGAGGAGTTCGTGATCGACGGGAGGAAGATCCGTCGCCTCACCCTCGACTGGGAGCATCCGCTCCTCCTCCGCGTGGTGGACGGGTTCCTCTTCGGGCTCGGCA
This sequence comes from Planctomycetota bacterium, assembly GCA_016192525.1. GTDB lineage: Bacteria > Planctomycetota > MHYJ01 > JACPTZ01 > JACPTZ01 > JACPTZ01. The sequence continues at coordinate 3,676 of JACPTZ010000154.1, read as the reverse complement.
GCCAGGCCCTGGCCTGCTCCCACACCACCTTCTCCCGCCACGTCCAGGGCATCCGGCACTGCTATGAGCTGGAGGAGGGATACGACGAGAAGAGTCCCGCTCCCGTGCTCCCGTATCGACGCACCCTCCCGGGCGATCCGCGGATCTGCCTCGTCTACACCCTGGACGGCTTCGCCGGGTCCTCCCATGGCGAGAAGCTGGACCTCCTGGTGGAGGCGCTCGCCGTGCAGATCTCCCGCGCGGGCATCCGCTCCCTCTCCTTTCGAATGCCGCACCGGCTGCGCGGAGTCGATCTCCAGGTGGGGCACCGGCACGCGGCCATGGCGTGGGTCCGGCGACTCGCCCGCGAGTCCGCCTGCCGCGCGCTCGACTTCGTCCTTCGGGACGAGACGGGCCGGGAGGAACGCGCCGATGCCGTCGTACAGATCCTGTCCGGCGCGGCGGAGGCCCGGGCGGGGGGAGTGTGCGCGGTTCGGGGGGGGATCCCGCGCGGATGGCTCTCGCGCGGGGTCGGAGCGCGCGAACTGAAGCGCCTCGCCGAGAGCGGCGTCTCGCTGACGGAGCGCGAAAACCTGGGCGCCGTCAGCACCGCGCCGGTCACGGTCTGGGGGGAGGCCACGGTGGCGTATGCCGTGGCGGAACGACCCGGCGGGGCCGCCGCCCGCCTGGGGATGGATGCGACCTGATCACATCCGCACCTGGAACCCCCACACAATCCCTTCCTTCATCTTCTCGTTCGACGTTCGAATTCTCTGGCAGAGGAGCCGGAGCAGCGCCGAGAGGACCGGGAAGGCGATCCCCGAGTCCGATTTCAGGAGCTCGTTGAATCGATCTTCACGGAAGACGAGGAGTCGGCACTCGCCGTCCGCCGTGGCGGTCGCGGAGCGCGGACTTCGGTCGAAGAGCGCCAGCTCCCCGAAGACCTCCCCGGACTCGATTCGAGTGAGCACCTTCTTCCGGCCTCCGGCGATGTTCTTGCTGATCTCCACCGCCCCTGCTTCCACCAGATAGAACTCGCTCCCCTTCGAGCCTTCCTCGAAGAGGGTGGAGCCGGCCGGGCACGTCCGCGGCTCTCCCGCGTCGGCCAGTCGCTGCAGCTGGGACTCGTTCAGGTCGCTGAAGAGCGTCGCCTTCTTGATGACCGTCGTGTTCGTGCCCATGGCGTCCTCCGGGGGATCAGGCCATACCCTGCGCCAGCTTCGGATCGAGGGTGAGCGCGAGGTCCATTTCGCGTTTCGCGTCCGCCTTCCGCCCGGCGTCCTCCAGACAGAGGGCGAGATTGTAGTGTCCGAGGGCGAAGCGGGCGACCAGCGTCACGCTTCGCTCGAGCGCGGCGAGCGCCTCGTCGCGGCGACCGAGCAGCCGGTACAGACAGCCCGCCCAGTAGTGGGTCTGACCGTTCTCGGGCGCGAGGGCGAGCGAGGTCTCGAATTCGCGCAGCGCCTCCGAATTCTGTCCGCGCATCCCGTAGAGATTCCCCAGATTGTTGTGGACCTCCGGGTCGCGCGGCGCGAGTTCGACGGCCTTGAGGAAGGCCGCGCGGGCCTCGTCCAGCGCGCCCATCTGGACGCAGGCGATGCCGAGGTTCGTCTGGGCCGCGGGGAAGACCGGCCGAAGCCGGAGCGCGGTCTCGAACGCCGCCTTCGCTTCGGCCCACGACGTTTTCTGCAGATACGCGGCCCCGAGCGTGTTCTGGATTTCCGCCGATTCCGGCTCCAGCCGCGTGGCCCGCGTGAGGGAGGCGATCGCCGCCTCGGCCTCGCCTAGACCGTGCAGCTGAAGGTAGCCGAGTCCATAGTGGGCGCGGCCGAAGTGCGGGTCGAGGGCGAGCGCCCGGGCAAAGGCCTCTCCCGCTTCCCTCGTCTTCCCCTTCATCATCTGATAGGCCGAGCCGAGGTGGTAGTGGACCAGCGGGAAGGAATCGTCCGTCCGGAGCGCCGAACGGAATTCGACGACCGCTTCTTCGAACCGGCCGAGGTCGAAGAAGTCCAGTCCTCGCCCGTCCCGCTCCAGGAGGCGACGGTGCCGGAGCCAGTAGATCAGGAAGACGACCCACAGACATCCGAAAAAGACGATGATCGCCAGGCCGATGAAGAAGCGAAAGTCCATTACTTGCCGGTCTCCTTCGGGATTTCCTTCTTGAGGTCGTCGATCAGTCGCTGCCGTTCCTCCGGACTCATGTTCTGGGTCAGCTCGCGCGCGAACGCCTTCGGATCGTTCAGCCGTTTCTGGATCTGGTCGGCCACGCTCACGGCCTTCTCGGTGAACGAATGGATGGCGAACGCCGCCCCGACCGAGAGGAGCACGAGAAGCAGGACCAGTTTGAGCTTTCGGAACAGGATGCCGTTGATGTGTTCCCAGGACGAAAGGGCGTCAGCGTCGTTGCGACGCTGGTAGAGCTGGTAGTAGTCCTGGACTGTGTAGGGACCGAGCAGGGACACGCCGACCCTCCGTCCGTCCGATCGCCCGGCTTGTACCACGGGGCCGGGAGCGGGTCAAGGGGTTGTGATGCCCGATGGCGACCCAAACTCGGGACTCTCGCCGGAAGGATGTGATATACTCCGGCCCCATGCCGCTCCGGCTGAGCGCCGTCTACAACCCGATTTCGGGCCGGGGGGCCGGAGCCCGACTGGCGGAGGAACTCGCCGCCCGCCTCCGTTCCCGCGGCCACGTCTGCGATTTCCGCGCCACGCGGCGGGCCGGCGATGCCGGCGCCCTGGCGGCCGCCGCGGCGCGGGACCCGCTCGATGCGCTGGTGGTCATCGGCGGAGACGGGACGCTGAACGAGGTCGTGAACGGTCTCGCCGGCGCGCCCGTGGCGGTGTGTCCGGTGCCCATGGGCACGGCCAACGTCCTCGCCTCCGAACTTCATCTCCCCCGCGATCCGGCGGGGGTGGTCGCCAGCCTCGAGGGAGGGGGGCGGTACGCGATGGACCTCGGGGTCTGCAACGGCCGACGGTTCTTCCTGATGATCGGGGCGGGGTTCGACGGCGAAGTGGTGACCGCCTTCCACCGCGGCCGGAAGGGGGCCATCCGGAAGTCCGATTACTTCTTGGCCGCGACCCGTTTCCTGGCCCGCTACCGGGCACCGCGCATTCGGATCACCGTTGACGGACGGGCCGTGACCGAGCGGGCGACCTGGGTGCTCGTCTCTAACGTGGCCGGGTACGCCGCCTTCTTCTCGTTCGCGCGGGATGCACGAGCCGACGACGGCGCCCTTGACGTCGTCTGGTTCACCGGCGGGGCGCCGCGGGACATCTATCGGTATTTCTGGGCGGGGCTCCGGAGGCAGGTCGATCGACTGGTCGATGCGCGGTGGGTGCGTGGGGCCGCCGTGCGGCTGGATTCGCCCGGTCCGGTGGCGAAACAAATGGACGGCGATCCGAACGGCGCCCTGCCGGCGGAGATCTCGATGCTGCCGAAGGCGCTGACGCTGGTGGTGCCGGGTTGAACCGCGGAGACGCGGAGGACGCGGAGGACAGCGGAAACCACAACAACAACGGACAAAGCAACAACAACGGACAAAGCAACAACAACGGACACAACAACAACGGAAGCCAACGAAACAACGGAAGGGGGGCCACTGAAGTCGCTGAAGGCACTGAAAAAGAGGAAGAAGAGGATTTGTGGGGAAAACAACAACGGAGTCCGAAGCGTCTGCACCCCGCCCCGGAAT
>JACPTZ010000089.1 GCA_016192525.1 Planctomycetota bacterium | reverse complement strand
CGCTCGGCGCCGTCTGCCGAGCGGTCGCGTATCGAAGGGACGGTTGACGCGAACGGCGCTCCGTCTCCGGACTACGGTTTCAGGCGCGACCGGCGTGCGAACCGTGACAGTAGAAGTACACCAGCCAGTTCCAGACTCGATCCGTCAACGCATATTCAGCGAGCGGAACGGCAGCGCCCTCCCCGCCGCCAGGCTCCGCCAGGCCCACTCCACCGGACCCTGCCGGAACCGCCCGACCCACCAGAGGCTGACGGGCAGTTCGAGACCCCAGAGCAGCAGGACCCAGATGGCGTTCTCCGTCCTCCCGAACACCCCGAACCAGCCGAGCCCGTAGCTGTAGAAGATGAACCCGCACACGACCGAGTGCGCGAGGTAATTGCTGAGCGCGAGGCGCCCCGCCGCCGTCACTCCCCGGGCCAGGAACGCCCCGGGTCCGCGGGCCGTCCAGAGCGCGATGAGACCGAGGTAGCCCGCCGTCAGGAACGGCACCCCGAGATACTGCAGGATGTCGCACTCGATGTCGCGCCCCTCCCAGGCGAAAGGAACGGCGAGGAGATGAACGGGGATCCCCAGCCCTATTCCCCAGAGGGCCACCCTCCGCCATCGCATGCGGTGGGCGCCGGGATCGCTGAACCACCCGAGACGATGGAGCGCCATTCCCGTCAGAAATCCCGCGAGGATCTGCCATCCCAGCACCGTCACCGTGGCGGCGAGGAATTCGGCGACGCGCCACGCCCGATGTTCGACCATCCCGCTCCAGGGGCCCGACCGGTAGGTTTCCAACTCGCGCGACGTGTCCGCGGCACGATCGCCCTTGATGTCCCAGCCCGGGTCTGCGGATTCCTCGTCCTCCCCGACCTCGGAGGCCGTCACCGCCCCGGTCATGGGTTCGACTACGTACCTTCTCAGGAGACCGAGACCGCCGAGGACAGCCGCGGTGCCCGCCCACAGGAAGGCCGCCACCGCGAGCATCCGCCCCGGGCGGAGCGCCAAAAACAGGGTCGCCAGGCACCCCACCCCGGCGTAGGCCGAGAGGATGTCGCCGTACCAGAGGAGCACCCCGTGCGCGATGCCGATGGCGAAGAGCAGGGCCTGACGGCGGAGGTACCCGGGCACGAACTCCCGCCCCGCCGCCCTCGCCTTGTCCGCCTGCAGCGCCAGTCCCGCGCCGAAGAGGACGGTGAGCAGCGTGACCATCTTGCCGTCGACGAGCACCAGCACGATCATGTCGGCGACGCGGTCGATCCAGAGGTCGGTGGGGGCGCGCGGCGAACTGCCGGAGGAGATCGGCTGGCTGTACCAGGGGATGTTGGCGACAAGGACGCCGAGGATGGCAATCCCGCGGAGTCGATCCAGCAGCGGAAGTCGCTCGTCGCAGGCGGGGAGGGTCCCTTCGGACATGCGATCAAGTATCCGAAAGGGGAGCCGAAGGGACAGGAAAAACGGTCAGGCCTCCGGCGGCCTGAACCCGTGTCATGTCGATGGGTCGATCTTGCTACCTGCAGAGAGGGGCCACCCGGGGGTCGTTTTCATGGGCCGATCCCGGAGCCGGAACGCGCTCAATGACGCCGGTCTCCGGGCTCACTCTCATCCCCAGCTCACGTTCCCACCGATCGAGGATCCTCGCCACCCGGAGGGGAAGACCGAACGTGTCCTTCTCCGGGTCCCGCCAGCCTGAGCGCCACTCCGGCTCCACATCCAGGAGGACGGCGCCGAGTTCCGTCAGACGGATCGGCGCCGGATCAAATTCCCCCTTCGACCACTCCCCTTCCAGGCGCCCGGCTTCGGCGGCGGCGATGTGCCGCAATGGGTTCCCCGACCTCGCGTCCCACACCATGGCAAGGCCCAGTCGGTCCTTGGTGACCACGCGTGTCCCGGAAGGATCGATGGAGATCGACTCCACCCTCGTCCCCCGCCACGCCCCGGGCCCGGTCTCTTCCAGGGATGGCACGTCCCAGATCCGGATCGTGGCATCGACTCCGCCGGCCACGACCTGACGTCCGTCGGGGGTGAAGAGGGCGATCTGCGGTCGGCTGGCGCCTGCGGGGAACGGCGCCTGCTCCACTCCCGAGCGCGCGTCCCAGAGACGGAGGCTGCCGTCATTCGAGGCCGAGAGGAGAAGCGAGCCGTCGGGAGTGCAGGCGACGGAATTCACGGCCGAAGAGTGACCTCGGAGAACGCGCACCTCCTTCCCGGTCTCGAGATCCCAGAGGCGCAGGGTCATGTCCTCGGAGCTCGAGACGACCTGGCGGGCGAGGGCGTTCAGGGCCACGGAGGTAACCGCCCCCTTGTGGCCGCGCCATTTCAGGATCTCCTTCGACTCGCCCAGGCTCCAGACCCGAACCGTCCCGTCCCAACCGCCCGAGAAGAGCTGGGCCCCGTCCGAACCGAAGGCCACGCAGAGCACCGCGCCCGAGTGCCCGTCCAGTCGCGCGATCTCGGCGCCGTTCGCGAGCCGCCACAGTCGGATCGATCCGTCCGAGCTTCCGACGGCCGCGCGCTCGCCATCCGGACTCACGGCGAGCCCTCCCGTCGCTCTTCCCTGTCTGTCTTCAAAGCTCGTCAGCGCGCGCCCCTCGCGATTCCAGACGCGGACGAGCCCCTTGTTCGAGTTCGCGACCACGGCGACCCCGCGCGGATCCACCGCCACGCACTTCGCCGGACCGTCCAGTCCGACGTATCTCATGAACTCCCTTCCGGATTCCAGGTCCCATCCCCGAAGGGTCCCGTCCTGCGATCCGGAGATCATGGTCTTCCCATCCGCCGTCAGGGCCAGGGCGTTCACCGTCCCGCCGTGCCCCTCCAGGCTCGCCACCGTCCGCACCGGCGCGAGATTCCAGAGTGAAAGCGTCGTGTCGTGAGACGCCGTCGCCAGCCGTCGGCCGTCCGGGCTGTAGACGATCGAGGAGAGTATGCCTGGATGCGCCGTGAATCGCCCGATCTCGGTCCCCGCCCCGGGGTCCCATCTCCGGATCGTCCCGTCTCCGTGGCCGGAGGCCAGCTCCCGGCCGTCCGGGCTGTAGGCTACGGCGTACACCGGTCCCTCTCCCCCCTTGAGGATCGCCCGTTCCTCGCCCGACGTGCTGTCCCACAGGTGGATGCTCCCATCCATCATCCCCGCCGCCGCCATCCCCCCCGCGGGGGCGAACGCGGCCGAGATCACCCTCACGCCCCCGGTCAGCATCACGTTCCGCTCGTCTCCCGAAACGACGTCCACGCAACTGAGGAACGAAGAGGCCGCAGCCCGGAGGACCTGTTGCCGATCCTCTGTAAAGGCGATCAACGTGGTCGGCCTTCGCTTTGACGACCGACTCGGTTCGCCCCCCGCATCGGCATCCCAGACCATCAGCGTGCCATCGAGCCCGCCCGCCAGGATACTCTTGCCGTCCGGACTGAACGCGACGCCAAGAATCGTCCCGGCCACCCCGGCCATCGGGCGGAGTTCGGCCCCGGTCGAGGCGTCCCATTGCTGAACGACTCCCCCTTCTCCCCCGGAGACGAGACGCCGTCCGTCCGGACTGTAGGCCACTCCGCGGATCGCCCCGGCGCCCGACTTCATCTTCATCACCTGCCGCCCGGTCCGATCCGCGTCCCATCCGGAGAAAACGTGACGCAGGAGATGACGGCGGTGTGCCCGAGGCGCGGAGACATCTCCTCCGCCGACGGCAAACTCCAGAACCGGACGCCGGCGTCCAGCGCACCCGTGGCCACCTGCATGCCGTCGCGGCTGACGGCGAGGGCCGTGACGGCCGAGGCGTGGCCCTCCAGCCGCGAGATCTCGGAACGGGTCTCGGCGTCCCAGATGCGAATCGTGCCGTCCCGCGACCCCGAGACCACGCGTCGTCCATCGGGCGTGTATCCGAGCGTGGAGATCGGCGAGGTGAGTCCCGCCACCCGACCCATCTCCTCCCCCTTCCCCGCGTCCCAGAACCGGAGCGTCCCGTCCTGCGAGGAGGTAACCACCTGCCTGCCGTCGGGGCTGATCTCGGCGCAGTAGATGGCGGCGCCGGCCCCCGTGACACGAACCAACTCCTTCGACGATTGCAGGTCCCACAGGCACATGCGGTCCTCCGTCGTTCCCAGCATCCGGCGAGGGCCGCTTTCGTCGAAATCCACCGACCAGACATGAGCCCTGAGTCCCTCGATCGGCGCGGATTCCACCCCCGTCTCCACGTCCCGGATGCGGAGGCCCCGATCCCGCGTGCCGTACGCGACCCGGGCGCCATCGGGAGAGTATGAGACATGATGGACGGGACCCGCTTCGGTCGGGATCGTGGAGATCTCACGACCCGTCGCGGCCTCCCACAGCCGCAGAGCGCCGTCTTCCGCGCCGGAGACCACGCGCGATCCGTCGGGACTGAAAGCGACAGACAGGACGCTCCCCGTGTGTCCCTCACGTCGCCACACTTCGGAGGCGGCTTCCACGTCCCAGACCCTGACCGTACAGTCGGACCCACCCGAGGCCACTCGCTTCCCGTCGGGCGAGAAAGCGATGGCGGTCACCTTGCGGTCGTGGCGCGTCGTCCTCGGGGTGGTCCAGAGGAGGGTGGGGACGAGGAGGCGGCGTAGTTCGAGGGCCAGCCGACTCGTCTCCACTGAAGGAAGACTGCGGAGGGCCGCGATGGCGTGAGCGAGGGCCTGCTGGTGACGTCCCTCTCCCTGCTCGCGGCGGGCGAGGACCAGGCTGGCCTCGCCCCGGGCGCGGCCCCGCTGCCGTTTCGCCTCCAACTCGGCGGATTCGGCGAGCGACCTCAGTCGACGCGCCTCGGCCTCGAACTCGCGGGCGCGGGCGAGATCGGCCTCGGCCTGGACCAGGGCCGCCTTCAAGGCGATCTGCTCTTCTTCCAGATGCCGTCGGAGACCCCGCTCGAGGGCCAGGGAGTCCGCGCCGACGACAACCTCGTCCTGGAGCCGGGTTATCCTGACGACCGTCCATACAACCGTCGCGACAACGCCGACAAGGGCCAGGATCGCCAGAGGGATGGACGCGGCACGCCGTGCGGCCCCGGTCGCCATCTTCATTTCTCCTTCGGGCCCGGCTCCACCGTTTCCCTCGACGCCCTGGGATCGAGCCCCCACGACGCGAGGGCCTTCCCCGCATAGGCGCCGATGGTGGTCCAGGTCCACTTTCCCCGGGCCGCGTCGTACTCGGAGCACTGAGCCGTGTCGTCGACGAGACCGAGGATCTCACGGGCGCACGACCTCGAATTCCATCTGACCAGCGTCTTCAGG
>JACPTZ010000150.1 GCA_016192525.1 Planctomycetota bacterium | reverse complement strand
TCCGTTTCACGCCGTGACCGGGATGACGGGAAGTTCACGCTGGCGAATCTGCCGGGGGGGAAGTACACTGTGGAGGCGTGGCACGAGCACTTCAAGGCGACCCGAAGGCTCGAAATCCAGTTGCGCGAGCGTGAGAGCATCACCGGATTGGAGTTTGAGTTCTTTGAACATTAGTGGGCCTTCAAGATTGAAGTTGTGGGTGGCACGGGCGGCTCGTCCGCCCGTGCCTGCACGCTCCGGGCACGGGCAGCAAGCTGCCCGTGCCACCCGGCGACTTGCGGGGCGACGCTCGGAATGACATGATGTGTCAGAGATTGCGTCGCGCGCGGCCGTTCCAAAGTAGCGTAGCAGGACTTGGGCACGCGAGTATCCTCTCGTCCGTCCTGGCCCAGCCCCGCCGCGCGCGCGGCGCGGCGAATCGAAGGGAGATCCGCGAGCCATGGTTCGCGCGGCCTACGTCCTGATCGGCGTCCTGGTGATCTCCTCCCTCCTCTTCCTGATCTACGCTCTGGATCGGGACCCGGCCCCCTTGTCGCCGCGGACGACGCACCACCCCCCGCCCGAGCCGCCTGCAGTCGAGCCGCCGAAGCCCAAGCCCCCTCCGCCTGAGAAGCGTGTCGATCCACCCGGAGCGGGACGGCGGAAATACGATCCCTCGCTCTGCACGGCCTCGGTGTCGGGCGTGGTCAAGTTCAAGGGAGAAGTTCCGAAGGCGCGCACGATGAAGACCCCTCCGAGGGTCGGCCTGACGGAGCCGATCCCGGACGAGTCGCTGATCGTGACTCGATTCTCCACCCTCAAAAACGTCGTCGTCACCGTCTCCGACGAGTCGGAGGCATTGGAGGGGTGGGAGTTTCCCCCCGCCGAAGGAACGCTGGAGATGGAGATCCGCGGATACCGGTTCGCCCCGCACGTCATGTGCGCCCGGGAGGGTCAGACGCTGCGTCTGACGAACCACGATCCGATGCACCAGGAAATCGAGTGGCACGGATGGCCGAACCCGGGGGGCCATCTCTTCCTGAACACCGGCGAATCCACGGAGATCCCGCTCCGGGGTCGGAGGGGCCGCTACTCCGATGCGGTTCAGGTCCATTTCGAATCCCGATCCGACTCCTGGATGGACGCCTATGTCGCTGTTTCCATCCCCCCCTTTTTCTGCGTCACGGGGGATGACGGCTGCTACGATCTCCACGCCCTGCCTCCCGGCCGATACCGGGTCAACGTGTGGCACGAGCTCTTCCACGAAGACTCCCGGGACGTGGAAGTCGCCGACGGAGAGAATCTCCGGCTGGACTTTGAATTCGAGGACCGTTGGGGCTCATGGAAATACAGGACCGCCTCCGACGACTGATGCCCGGCCGCCCCGTCTCCGGGGCCGCCGGGGCGCCGGAGGACGAGGCCACCCGGCGTCGACTGGAGCGCGCCTTCCGCGAGGGCGCGACGGCCGGGGGAATGCCCCGGCCCTGCCGTCTCATCGAGGACATCGGCGCCACGCTGGAGCAGCTCGTCCCGGGAGTCGAACTCAGAACGCCCTCGGGGCCGGTCTGGTCCGCGCGCATCGACTACCCCCGGGACCACGCCTGCGGCCGCACGGCGCTCTCCTCCCTGGTGCACAGTTCCCGGGAGCACCTCGCCTGGCTCGGACGCGACGAACGGCTCGCGGAACTGGACTGGTCGCGCACCCTCTTCCTCGACACCGAGACGACCGGGCTCGCCGGCGGGACGGGCACCTATGCCTTCCTCGTGGGCCTGGCCCGGTGGCGGGACGGCGCCTTCCGCCTCACCCAGTACTTCATGCGCGACTTCGACGAGGAGCCCGCCCTGCTCCTCGCCGTGCGCGACGAGATCGAGGCGGCCGGGGCCATCGTCACCTACAACGGCAAGTGCTTCGACGCCCCGCTCCTCGACACCCGGTTCGGGCTGAACCGACTCCCGGTGCGTCTCGCCGGACGGCCTCATCTGGACCTGCTCTTTCCCGCCCGACGGCTCTGGAAGCGCCGGGCCGGCGACTGCTCGCTGATCAATCTGCAGGCGCAGATTCTCGGGGTCGAGCGGGTCGATGACGTGGACGGCGCCGAAATCCCCGGCATCTACTACGACTTCGTCCGCACCGGCCGCGCGGACCGTCTGGCGCGTGTGTTCGCCCACAACGCGGAGGACCTCGTCTCGCTGGCCGCACTCACCGTCCGGGCCTCGATGCTGGCCCAGGATCCGCTCGGTCAGCCGGGGGTCACCGGCGCGGAGCTCTTCAGCGTGGGGACGATGCTGGCGAGGGAGGGCCGGAACGACGCCTCCCGTTCCTGCCTGGAGGCCGCGATCGAGATCGGCCTCGACGAGACCGGCGACCTCGAGGCGCTCTGGCGTCTCTCGCTCGTCTACAAGCGCCAGAAGCGCTGGTCCGAGGCCGCTCGAATCTGGAGGACCCTCCTCGACGACGCCCGGGCCCGCCCCGCCCCGCTCGGCGCGGTCCCGATCCTCTCCCTGCTGGAGGAACTCGCCAGGCATGCGGAGCATGTGGAGCACGACACGGCTTCCGCGGCCCGCTGGACGAGAGAGGCGCGGCCGATGTATAAGGACGCGAGCGGGAGCGTGAAGACCGCCTGGGAGAAGCGGGCGAAGCGGGTGGAGGCCGCCCCCGGAGGCGATCACGAGGTCATGAACTTATGACTCCGACCGGGATCCGCACCCTGGCCCGCGCGGTGACCTTCGCCGCGGAGGCGCACCGGGGCCAGGTCCGGGACGATGGAGCGCCCTACCTGGCGCACCCGATCCGGGTCTGCGAATGGCTCCGCTCGATCGGCGGCGAGGACGACGTTGAAGTGCTGTGCGCGGCGGTGCTCCACGACACCATCGAGGACTCGGGCACGACTTTCGATGACGTCGCGGAGGTTTTCGGCGCACGGGTCGCGAAGCTGGTCGCCGCCCTCTCGAACGACACCCGCCTGCCGAAGCCGGAGCGCAAGTCCGCGATGATCGCCCACGCGCCTCAACTCCCTCCGGAAGCGAAGCGGGTGAAGCTGGCGGACCGGCTGGACAATGTGCTCGATTTCCACGCCTGGTCCGCCGCCCGACAGAGTCGGTATCTGGAGGAGTCCAGGCGCCTCCTCGCCGCTCTGCGCGGCGCGTGTCCACCGCTGGAACGCGCGCTCGGAGCGGCGATCCGGAACGCGGGAGAAACGAGGCGCGGTGCACGGCTCAGAAAAACGGATATAGGGAACCACTGAAGGCGCTGAGGCCACTGAAACAGAGGGAGGACCCCTGTTTTCGCCCCTTCTGTCTCTTTCCCCCTCCCGATTCCTCTGTTTCAGTGGCCTCGGCGGTATCAGCGATTCACCCTACGAGGTTACCGTCCTGCCCCATTGTCATCCTGAGCCTCGGCCGCAGGCCGAGGCGAAGGATCACCAGCGTGTGCGGCTTGCAGATCCGACGCTGGTGATCCTTCGCCCAGCCGGCCAAAGGTCGGCCGGCTGGGCTCAGGATGACAATGCGGTAACCTCGTACGGTTCACCCTGTTCGTCCCGTTGTTCCCGCTTCTGTTCCTGTCGTTTCCCCCTTCGTGGAATCCGTGACATTCGTGGTTCATTCTGCGGGGTACCGCCCATGCGTCTCGTCGCTCTTATCCTGCTCTCCTCTCTGACCGTTCTGGGTTCCGGCTGCACCGGACTGGGCGGATTCGGCCCCGCCCCGCGGCGATCCACGCTCGACGTCCGCACCCTTCCGAATGGGCTCACCCTCATCCTCAAGCCCTCCCGCACCCGTCCCATCATCGCCTGCTGCACCTACGTCAAGGGCGGAAACCGCACCGAGGGCGCCGAACTCTCAGGACTGTCGCACTACTACGAGCACCTCATCTTCCGCGGCGGCTCGGCGAAACAGGCGGAGCTGGAGTGCCGCAGAAAGTTTCAGGCGCTCGGCGAATTCGGCGGATACACCTTCGACGACGCCACCGGCTACTACATCGTCGTCCCGAAGGAACAGTTCGGGGAGGCGTTCGACCGCTACGTGGACGCCCTCTTCACGCTGAAGCCGACCGAGGAGAAGGTGGCGAAGGAGCGGCAGGTGGTCATGGAGGAGCTGAACATGCGCTCGCGCGACAATCCGGACGGTCGCGCGTGGCGCCGGCTGTATTCCCTCGCGTTCACGAAACACCCCTACACCCGGACGACGATCGGACTGGAGGAGGTCATCCGGAACTGCTCTCTGG
>JACPTZ010000149.1 GCA_016192525.1 Planctomycetota bacterium | reverse complement strand
GGTCCCCCGAGAAGGAGAATCAACGGTCCGTGGTCCACTCCGGGGAGCCACGCCACCGCCGGAACGGCGACGACGGCGCCCGCCAGCACGGCGCAGAGAGCGGACGGAAACAGTCCGGCCAGGAGCCGCAGCGGGGCGCCGGCGCCCAGGAGCCTCCCCACCTGGACGAGGGCCAGGCCGAGCGTGCAGCCCGCGGAGGCCACCACCGCCCAGGACACCCCCACCGCCCCCCAGTCCCGCCAGACAAACGCGAATCCCACGAGCGCCGCAGCCTGGAGCAGATCGAGCAGAAACTTGGTGCGGGCGCGTCCGCAGGCCTGGAACAGCGCCCCGGTTCCGGCGAAGCAGGCGCGCAACGCGCCGAAGATGCTGAGGATCCACATGAGCGGGATCGAGGTCTCCCAGACCCGGCCGAGGACGATTCGGATGAATGAAGGGCCGATCACCACGACGGCCGCCGTGAGCGGGAGCGCGACCGCGCCCGTCACCCGGGTGGCCCGGAAGAAAGCCAGGCGGAGCCGCTCGGGGTCGTCCCGCACGGACGACAACGCGGGGAACAGGACGACAGCCGCCGCCCCGCTCACCTCCGACGCGGCCAGACCCGCGAGTCCATAGGCCATCACATAGTATCCCAGCATCTCCGCCCCGCACCAGGCCTGGACCAGGGCGTTGTCGAGGGTGACCACGAGGAAGGTGACCAGACCGCCGGCGAGGATGTAGGACCCGTATTGGAACATCTCGGCCGCCAGGCGGCGGTCCCATCCGCGAGCCACACGACCGGGACGGGCCAGCCAGGCCCCTGCCGACAGCAGGATGCTCTGAGCCACGGTCCCGAGCACGAGGCTGCGGGCCCCCCAACCGAGCGCCGCGAGTGCGATCCCGCACCCGAGACCGACCGAGACGGCGCTCAACTCCACGATGGCGAGGGAGGTGTTGCGGAGGTCCCTTCGCAGCATGGCCAGCGGAGTGACGGCGAGGGCATTGAAAAAGAGCATGATCCCGAGCGCGGTGATCAGCTCGGCGGCCCGCGGCTCGGCGAACGCACGGGCGATCGGCCCCGCCGCCAGGGCGCACAGAAAGGCCAGGGCGGTCCCCAGCGCGGCCGTCGTCCACAGGCTGGTCCCGGCGCGCTCTTCGACGCGGTCGCGGAAGTAGATCAGGGCGGCGCCGAATCCGGCGTCCTGGAATTGCGACCCGAAATTCACGACAAAGAGCGCGAGTGCGGCCAGGCCAAAGTCCTCCGGGGCCAGGAGACGCGCCAGCACGACCCGGGCGGCGAATCCAAGGACGCGCCGCGCGACATTGGCGGCGAGGGTCACGAAGGCCCCGCGGGCCGATCGGTCCCCCAGCGGTTCGTTCACCGGTTCGCCCTCCCCCCCCCCCCGACCGGGGCGAACACCTCGTCCCAGGCCTCCTCGATGGCCAAGCGCCACTGGGTCCGTCGCGCGCGGAGGTCGGCCGCAGCCCGCTCCCTCCCCTCCCAGGCCGCTTCGAGGCGATCGGGGAGACGGTCGATCTCCGCCGGCGACATCTCCACGCCGTCCGTCGTCCTCCCGATCTGCTCCAGGGCGCCCGTGACCTTCTCGTCATACTCCAGCGAGAGAAAAGGAGTCCCCGCCGTGGCCGCAAGAAGTGAGGCGTGAAGTCGCATTCCGACGAGGAGCGTACATCGGGCCAGAAAGCCGATCATGAGACCCGGGGAAAGCAGTTCCTGCACCCGCACGCAGGCGACGGACGGAGGCAGGCGCGAAACCAGGAGGTCCATGGCTCGGCGATCGTCGTCGTACCACTCCACCCGGAAGGGCAGGGTGATCACGCCGAGGGACGCCCGCGCGGCGAGTCGCGAGACTCCCTCCGCCAGCCGCCGGCACAGGAGTTCCATCCGCTCCGCTTCTCCGGTCCGGACCCTGAAATCGCGTTTGTACCAGTGCCGGAGATTGACGCCGATCCACAGCCGCCCGGCGAAACTCCCCACCCGCGCTTGCCAATCGGCCTCCCCTGCGCCCGGTGGCGCCGGCGGAAGAAGCAGGGCCGGATCGGGGGCCAGCCGAAGCCGGCGGATCGGCCCGCCGACCCGGGAGACCCAGTCTCGCGACCCCCTGTCGCGGACCCAAACCGAGGAGGCGTATCGGACCGCCCCGCCCAGGAGCCGGCTGCTGAAGGGATGAAGGACGGGACCCACCCCCACCCCGGCCAGCGCCACGGCCCGACCCCAGGCGCGGCTCCACAGGGCGGGCACGGCGAACGGGGCCATCCCCCGGAAGTCGCGCCCCCAGTCCTTGAAGAGCCCGCCACCGCCGATGACCAGCAGGTCGTTCGCCGCCAGTCGGCGCAGTCGCCGCCAGCGACTTGATGTCCCGACCGCCGGGATCGCCGTCACCTGGAAATCGCGTTCGACGCGCCCGGCGTCGAAGGCCAGCACCGCGATGTCGGCGTCCGGGACCCGGGACCGGCAGGCGTCGAGCGCGCACTGGAGCAGAGCCTCGTCCCCGAGGTTCCCACGACCGTAGTACCCCAGGATGGTCACGCGCGCCGGCACGAGATGCCTCCACCCTCAATATCGGCCCTCCCGGAGGCCGGGACACACCCGAAGCAGGAGAGACTGGATTCCGCCCTGCGAAGGGCCGATAATCCGGTCGGAGGGTCCGCGATCCGCCGGCGTTCCTCCCGCCGCGAACGGCAAGCCCTGCATGCCCGACCCC
Organism: Planctomycetota bacterium; assembly: GCA_016192525.1. Classification (GTDB taxonomy): domain Bacteria; phylum Planctomycetota; class MHYJ01; order JACPTZ01; family JACPTZ01; genus JACPTZ01. The sequence continues at coordinate 6,670 of JACPTZ010000149.1, read as the reverse complement.
GCAAGCCCGGTCCTCACTGACTCTCTCGCGCGCACGCTGAAGCGTCTCTTCTTCGCTTCAGGGGCGACCGGACTCATCTACGAGACGATCTTCGTCAAGGTGTTCGGCTATACGTTTGGAACCACCGCCTACGCGACGGCCACCGTACTCGCCGCCTTCATGGGCGGACTCGCGCTGGGAAGCTACGCTGTAGGCCGGATGGCCACGAGGTCGAAGCGTCCGATCCTGCTCTACGCCACGCTCGAACTGGCCACCGGACTCTACTGTCTCTTCACCCCGTTCTGGCACCGGCTGGTCACCGACGGGTACGTCCGCCTGCACGAGTCCCTTCAGCCGGACGGCGCGACCCTGACGGCGATCCGGTTTGCCCTCGCGTTCCTGGTGGTCCTGATCCCCTCGACCCTGATGGGGGGAACCCTGCCGGCGATTCTCAAGTCCGCCCTCACCCGGAAGGCCGGATTGAGCGGACAGATCGGGTCCTTCTACGCGGCGAACCTCGGCGGCGCCGCCACGGGCACGCTGGTTTCCACCTTCCTCCTGCTTCCGACGGGGGGGCTGTACGGAGCCCTCGCGGTGGCGGTGCTCGTGAATGTTGCGATTTTTGCAGTCTGTGTCCGGCTCTCGCGCGGAGTCGCGGTCGAGGCCCCGGGCGAACCGGTCGAGTCCGGGGGCGGGGGCCCGGCCGATGCCCCCCGGGGGCGGCTGCCCTACGCCGCGGTGCTCGGAATCGCCGCGTTTTCGGGCCTTTCGAGTCTGGCCTACGAGAACATCTTCAGCCACGTCTTCGGAACGCTCATCGGTTCGTCCGCGTTTGCGTTCGGCACGATGCTTTTCACGTTTCTCCTCGGGCTCGCCTTCGGCGGACGCCTCTCGGCGGGCTTCGCAAGGCGGGGAAAGGCGCCGGAGGCGCTGGCAGCCTCTCTTCTGGCCCCTCCCGTGCTGCTGGCCGCCGGCGTCCCCTTCTACGATCGGATCGATTCCCTCTACGGCCTCGTCGGCCTGACCGCGCCCTCGTTTCTCGTGATGGAGGGGTGCCGGTTTCTCGTCTGCGTGGCCGTCATGCTGGCGCCGGCGACGCTTTTCGGAATGGTGTTCCCGCTCTGCATGGAGATGGCCGGAGGCCGGATGCAGGATACGCCGCGCCGGATCGGCGCCATCTACGCGGTAAACACCCTGGCTTCGGTCGTCGGCAGCCTCCTCGCCGGATTCGTGATGATCGGCCGGCTCGGAAGCCAGGATTCGTTCCGCGTCCTCGGCGCGGCGGGACTCGTCGTCGGACTCGCCGTGCTGTTCCGGCTCCTCGCGGACCGGCGTCGGCGCCTCGTCTGGGGAGGAGGGGCCGCCGCCGGCTTTCTCCTGGCCACGGGGCTCCTGCCCGCGTGGAACATCGGCCGGATCACCGGCGGATCGTGGGTCTACTTCACGCACGACCACTCCCGCGCCGAAGTCATCCACTTTGAAGAGGACGTGCACGGGGGAATGACGACCGTCACGCAGGAGGGCAAAGTCCGCACCATGTGGACGAACGGCAAGTTCCAGGGAAACAACGCCACGGAGATGTCGGTGCAGCGGGGCTTCGCCGTCTATCCCGTGCTCCTGCAGAACCGGTTCGAGCGCGCCTTGAACATCGGTTTCGGAACGGGCGTCACGGCGGCCACCCTCGGCCGATTCCCGTTCAAAAAAATCGAAATCGCGGAAATCGCCCCTTCGATCGTACGCGCCTCCCGGTTCTTCAGGTGTCGAGCATCTGGATCGCGGGGGCGGCCAATCTCTTCAACGAGGAGTTCTACGAACTCTGTCACCGCCGGCTCGCGCCCGGCGGGGTGCTCCAGCAATGGGTCCAGCTCCACCATCTCAACACCTTCGACCTTCTCCTGATCCTGAACACCGCGCGGGAGGTTTTCCCGCACTGCGCCCTCTTCCAGGTGGAACATCAGGGCATCCTGGTCTGCTCCAGGGAACCGCTCCGGTTCGACCTCCCCTCGCTGCTCGCCCAGGATGCCCGACCTGAGACCGAAGACCTCCGCCGGGGTCTTCCACTGGGGACGCTGCTGGCCTACGCCGGGGACGTTCTCGTCTGGTCGGACGAACTCGACCAGGCCCTCAATCAGGTCGTCGGACGGCTGGGGCGATGGCGCCCCCTCTTCGTTTCGCGGGACTACTGGCCCGCCCTTGAATACTGGACGCCCCGCGGCAACGCCGAACGGTTCGCGCTGGAGGCGAACCTCGGATACCTGAAGAGATTCGGACGCCGCCATCTCCCGGACCTGACCGGGGACCCTTCCCCTGCGCTCGTCGGCGCCCTCCTCGAGCGGCGGGGCGATCTCGGAGCGGCCCTGGTCGCCTACGAATCGGACCTCTCCCATCCCGGCGCCGCAGAACAACTCGACCGGGTTCGCGAGATCCTGCTCCGGTCCACGCGACCGGGGACCAAGTGACTCCGACGCCATGAACAAAGCGCCGACCGTGTCCCGCCTTCGTCTGCTTCGGCTCCTGCGTCCCGAGGAGTGGCTCTCCGTACTCTTCGGAGCGATGCTGCTCTTCGTGGCTCACTTCCTGACCGATCCGGACTTCGGCCTCAAGGGGATTCTGGTGTCGTTCCGCCGGGGAGTGGCGCTCTCCATGGGACGGCAGATTCCGTTCTTCTCGTCCCACATGACCTTCTTCCTCCTGCTGGCGGGGCTCACCTGGCTGGCCTTCGTCGCCCGCGGGCTGGCCGCCCGACGCTGGAGTGAGGTCGGGCGACGCACGAGGGAACTCGGAGGGCTCCTGCGGGCCTACATTCCGTTTCTCGTCTGCTACGTCGTCTACGCCCTGTTGCGGGACACGATCCCGCACGTCCGCTCCGAGACCTACGACCCGGCGCTCGCCCTGATGGAGACGGACCTCTTCGGACACCTGGCCTCCACGCTCGTCTACAACGCCCTGGAATCGCCGGCCATGACCTGGCTTCTCTCCAAGGCCTACGGATCGCACTTCTACGTCCCGCCGCTGGTCGCCTTTCTCCTGTTCTTTCGCGGCGATCGGCGCCCGTTCCGCGACTTCATGCTGGCGATCGCCCTGTCGGGGTTCATCTCCTACACGGGATACCTGATTGTGCCGGTCGTGGGCCCCCGGTACGCGCTGGGGGAGTGGCAGTCCATCCGCCTCGACCAGGCCGGAAACGCCGTGCTGACGTTCATCGACTTCTGGGGGGAAACCTCGCGCGACTGTTTCCCCTCGATGCATGCCGCGTGGACGGTGGTCGCCGCCGTTTTTCTCTTCAGGCTCTCAAAGCCATTCTTCTGGGTGTACCTTCCGGTCGCCGCGGGTCTCATGCTCGCCTGCCTCTACTTCGGTTTCCACTGGCTCATCGACATGCCGGCGGGGGTGCTTGTCGCGGTCCTCTCCATCGCCCTAGCCACCGGCCTTCACCGCTGGTGGTATGCCCATGTAGCGGACCTGGTCGCCCCGGATCCTCCTCCGGAGGCGAGCCCGGCCCCTCAGCCTCCTTCCGTGTAGCACCGCGCCGTCGCGGACGCGATCCCGTCCCAGTCCCATCGGCCGACGGCCGCGACGATCGACTCGGCCGGGGCGCGCACTTGGGACGCCGACCGCTCCAGGCCGTCCCGCAGGCTGTCCGCGCTTCCCGGCGTGAAGAGATTCACGCCCGGCCAGTCCCTCATTTCGCGAAACGTCGGAAGGTCGGGGATCATCACCGGGCACCCGAAGGAAAGGGCGAGGATCGCGGAGCCGGAGGAAACCTGCTCGTCAAACGGCAGGGCCACCAGGTCCGACGCCTCCAGGTACTCCCGCAGCCGGCCGTCCGGGACGAACCCGGGCCGGAACAGGATGCGGGAATCCGATGACGCGGCCACCTCGATGGACCGGCGGAGCGCCTCGTCCTGCGGGCGGCCGGCGATGACGAGACGCACCCCGGATCGCCGCCACTCGCGGAAAGAGGACAGAAGACGCTCGATTCCCTTGTACGGACGGATCGAGCCGATGAAGAGGACGACGAACTCGCGATCCGTGACCCCCCACTCCGCCCTCACCTCGGCACGCGTTCGCCCGGCCGGATAGGCCCCGCCATAGTGGCCGTGCGGAATCACGACGACGCCTCGCCAACGGCCGGTGATGCGTCGAAGCGCCTCGGCCGAGGCCTGGTTGTGCACGATGCAGCGATGCGCGGCCCAGGCGGTCACCCTCACCCCGAACCGGTCGAAAGCGGGGTCCCTCCCCTCGTGATCCTCGACCTGGTGGACGGTCCATACCAGGCGCAATCCCTCGGCCCGGGCCTGGGCGAGTCTCTTCGCCCAACCGGCAAGCCAGCGGGGTCGCGAGGCGCCGGGAGGCGCGAGGAAGAAGGGATGCACCCAGTGCAGGTGGAGGAGTCGCGGGGCGCCGGGCGCCCTCCACTCCTCGGGGGCGGGAAAGGAATCTCTCAGATGCACGCGGAGGCCGCGCCGTTCGAGCGCTTCGGCCAACAGGCGCTGATAGGGATTCGCCGAGGAGTAGTCGGGAAGATGCCAGGCGGACCGGGCGGGAATCGTCATGCGGACCTCTCGCGATCGCTCCCCTGCGTGGGGAGGATCATCGCCCGTAGGCGGGTCCCACGTGGCCCGCCAGGAAGACCAGATGCTCGAAGAGCAACAGACCGACCCCAAGAACGGACATCACCGTGCGTCGTCCGAGCCGCATCCGGCTCGCGGCGAGGAGGACGAGCATGACCGCCGGCGCAAGGGAGAGAAAGAGATAGCGCCCCTGCGGCGACCAGACCTGCATGTTGTACGCCAGCACGAGCCCGAGGTTCGCCAGGCAGATCCACCCCCCGAGGACCAGCCAGCCACGGGCGATCCCCCCGGCGCGCCAGACGGCGAGGAGTCCGGCGAGTACGGCGCCAAACAGGGCGGCCGCCGTGGCGAACATCCAGACCCTTCCGTAGACGGCGAAGTAACCGATCGAGGCCCACCCGGTGGCGCCCAGTCTGGCCACGGCGACCGCGAGGGTCCGGACTCCGAAGGGGGGCGGCTGCCAGTCGGGCCCGGAAGCGGCCATGGCACAGCGGCGGGCGAGGAGATCGCCCTGATCGAGGGCGGTCCAGGCGATCCAGGGGGCGATGACCAGACCGAGGAGCAGCTCCGCCAGGAGCGTCTCGCGGGCCACCCGGCGCCACGACCGGGGGACCGGCCGACAGACCATGAGAACGGGAAGGAGGGGGATCCAGAACAACGCCAGCGTCTTCGAGAGGACCGCCGCTCCCAGCAGGGCGCCGATGGCCCCGACGCGCCACCCCGACCAGCGCTCGATCCTCCACCCGTCGGCGATCAGGGCGACGGCGAGGGCGCAACAGGCGTTCGCCAGCCCCTCAGGATTGGCCCCGGCGGCCATGAAAGGCACTTGGGGGATCGACGCCAGAAGGAGGATCGCCAGGGGAGGGGCCGAGGGCCAGTCGGGCATCGCGGAGCGTACGGTCCAGGCCGTCGCCGCGGCCGTGACGAGGCCGAGGACGATCCCCAGCCAGCGGAGACGGGCCAGATCCTCCGTCATCCGGACGTACACGGGGTCCGCGGAGTTCTGGACGGAGAATTGTCGGGTTCCGTCGGGACGGTACTTTACGAAGTCCGAGGGACGCGCGCCCGGACTCGGACGCACCAGACGGGAGGCCACGGTATAGTAGAGGGGCGGGTAGAACGCGCAACGGATCGCGCCGCTCTCACCCGGACCATAGAGCGGGGGCCATTCGTGACCGTCCGCCTCGAAGAGCGCCCGCTCCACATGGTGGTTTTCGTCCGGGTACTCCCACGGCGGCACAAGACGGGCGTAAGCCACCGCGGCGGCGGCGAACGCGGCCAGAGAAACCCCGCACACCGCCCGCATCGCCCACGGCTTCATTCCGTGAACTCCCGGGAGGCGAATCGGTCCCGGCGGCCGGGGGACCAGAAGCGGCAGCGCACCAGCCAGACGATCGCCGTCACCGCATCCCTCCATCCGATCTTCTTCCCGGCCTCCGCGCTGCGCGGCCGGTAGGCGATCGGCATCTCCCGGATTCTATATCCGGCTCGCAGGACCTTCGATGTCACCTCGGGCTCGAACTCGAATCGAAGACACCGGAGGTCGAGCGAGCGGACCACTTCCGCGCGGAACACCTTGTAGCAGGTTTCCATGTCGGTGATCGACGCGCCGTGCAGCAGATTGGTCACGAGGGTCAGCACACGATTCGCGAGAAGCGGCAGGAGCGGCAGATCGGAGCGGGGTCTGAGAAAGCGGCTCCCGTACACCACGGCGGCGTTTCCCGCGAGAACGGGCGGCACCAGTCGGAGAAACTCGCGCGGGTCGAGCTCGAGATCGGCATCCTGAACCGCGATCACACGCCCCCGGGCCTGGGAGAGGCCGGTGCGAATCGACGCCCCCTTTCCCCGATTCCCGGGGTGATATAGGACGCGAACCGCGGGATCGTCGATCCGTCGCAGGAGGTCCCGGCTCCCGTCGGTGGAGCCGTCGTCCACCACCACGATCTCCTTGTCGAGGGGAAGGGCGGAGAGCCGGTGAAGCACTTCGAGAAGGGTCCCGACTTCATTGTACACCGGGACGACAAAAGTGACGTCCATCCGGCGCCCCTCCCCGCCTCAGAAAGACATCCGGCACCGGAACAGGACCCACAGGGCCGAAAGGCCGTCGATCCAGGTGA
>JACPTZ010000176.1 GCA_016192525.1 Planctomycetota bacterium | reverse complement strand
TTGTGCGAGTCGAACGCGATATACTGCATGACGCTGCGCCTCCTTTCCGCGGCGTTAGCCGCTTTGGGTTTCCACGCGCAGGGTAACGGACCCGCGCATGGAGGCGCAGCACTTTCATAACATCATCCCGAGGAGCCGCCCTCCGTCCCGGGCGGCGACGAGGGATCTGTTCGCGCCGCAAGCAACACCTTCTCGAGACATCCGTTCGCGCAGGAGTTCAGGCACGACGGTTTCGAAGCTTCAATCGCCCTCGGCGCGAACAGACTCCTCGCGTCGCCCCGCCGCACGTGCGGCGGCCGCGCGACGCTCGGAATGACACCCGGGTAGGTGCAGGAAATCACCTCGGGTTGCTCAGGCCGGCGGGCCCGCCTCAGACGACTTCAAAGTCCCCCGCACCGACTCGATGGACTCCCACTTCTCGTCGTCGACGACCTTCGTCAGCCCCTCCACCACCTTCCGACCCGCCGCGGGATCGAGGAAGGAAGCCGTCCCCACCTGGACGGCCGTGGCGCCCGCGACGAGGAACTCGAGCGCATCGTCCGCCGAGGCGATCCCGCCGATGCCGACGATCGGCGCCTTCGGGAAGGCCCTCGCCACCTGCCAGACCATCCGAAGCGCCACCGGCTTGATCGCCGGGCCGGAGAGACCGCCCGTGATCCCCCCGAGGCGGGGCGCCCGACGGCGCCAGTCGATCGCCATTCCCTGAAGCGTATTGATGAGCGAGAGGACGTCGGCGCCTCCCTCCAGCGCGGCCTTCGCCACCGCCACAATGTCGGTGACGTTGGGGGAGAGTTTCACGAGGATCGGTCGCTCCGTCGCGCGTCGGACGGCCCGGACCAGTTCGGTCGTCTGCGGCGGGGAGGTCGCGAAATCGAGCCCGTGCGCCACATTTGGACAGGAGATGTTGAGCTCGATCGCATCCACTCCCTTCTCGCCGTCCAGCCGCTTCGCGAGGGCGACGTAGTCGTCGGTCGTGGCGCCCGCGATATTGACGATCCGGATCGTCGGGTACGTCCGCAGCGCGGGCAGGAGCGTCTCGCAGAAGTAGTCGATTCCGCCGTTCTCGAGTCCGATCGAGTTGAGCATCCCGGAAGCGGTCTCGCACACCCGGGGCGGGCGGTTGCCGTCGCGCGGCTGTCGGGTGACGGTCTTGACCACGATCGCACCAAGGACGCCCGGAGGGGTGAACTCGGCGAACTCCTCGCCGTATCCGCACGTCCCGGAGGCGAGCATCACGGGATTGCGGAGGCGGAGCGGACCGAGGGAGACGGCGAGACGCGGATCGGCGGCGGGGGGGACTCGGGTCGTGCGCCGGGTCATTCCGGGGGACGGCATGATCACCTCCCGGCCGGGTCGGCCGGGGCGGGATCGGCGGGCGCCGGTCCGGGCGGCGGCGGGGCGGGCGCGGGCGCCTTCTCGGGGGTGGTGAGGAGGATCCAGGCGAAACCGATCGCCCCCACGCAGATGAACGCGTCCGCCACGTTGAACACGGGCCAGTGTATCACACGGACGTCGATGAAGTCACGAACGGCGTGGAAGCGGATGCGGTCGTAGAGGTTTCCGAGCGTGCCGGCGAGGATCGAGGCGAGGGCGAGGGTCGAGGCGAGAGTCGGGGGTTTGAGGGAGAGGAAGACCCCGCCGAGGACCGGAACCGCGACGGCGGCCAGGACGAGGAAGACGGGCCCGCCCTCCTGAAAAAGCCCCCACACCACGCCCCGGTTCATGCAGGCGTTGAGGTGAAAGACCCCGGGCCAGATCGGCCAGTCGCCGGTGCCGTCGAGGAGGCGGAAGGCCCAGGACTTGGTGGCAAGATCGAGGAAGGCCCCTCCGATCGCTATGGCGACGAAGAGGAGGCGGGACTGCGAAGGGGTGAGCATCGGGGATGACCGAGGTCAGGCGGTTTCGCCCTCGGCCTCCTCTTTCGTCTTGCAGGTGATGCAGAGCCGGGCATAGGGGACGATCTTCAGCCGCTCCGCCGGGATCACCTTCGAGCAGGCTTCACAGATCCCGTACGTCCCCTCTTCGAGGCGGGTGAGCGCTTCGTCGATGGCCCGCAGTTCATCCTGCTCGTTTTCGATAAGGCCGAGCGTGAACTCCTGTTCGAAGTTGTCGCTCGCCAGGTCGGCCATGTGGATCGGCATCGTGGAGAGGTCGCCCGAGGCGTCCTGCCGGGAGGTCTTGAGGGCCTCGTGCTCCAGCTGATCCACGTTTCCGCTCAGTTCCATCTTGCGGTCGACGAGGAGCTTCCGGTACTCCGCGAGCTTGGCGCGGGAGAGATTGGACTTCCTCGGCGGTTCCTCACGCTCGACGGGAGCCTTCTTTGCGGCCGCGGCCTTCACGGCGGGCTTCGCCTTCTTCGACTTGGACGGTTTCATCCCCGGCTCCTCGGTCCCCTACTTGCTCCTGCTGACGGCGGCTGCCGCCGGCGCACGGCGAACCCTGGCGGCCCTCGGGAGCCGCCGCCGTCGCGGACGGTTCTCACGCTGCCGCAGGACAGTGGAGATGCGGGCGTAGACGCGGCGCACGTTTCTCACAATGGCCGGGTTTTCGACCACATCGGTGACCTTGCGAAAGCGAAGCGTGTAGAGCTGCTCGGTGATCGACGTCAGGACCTTCTGCAGGTCCTCCGTGCTCTTCTCGGAGATCGCCTTCATGTCCAGGGCGTCGATTTCGTCCAGGGTCATAGCCCGTGTCTCCGCTGGACCAGTTTACACCGGATCGGCATCTTGTGCGAGATGCGATTCATGGTTTCGCGGGCCAGATCGTCGGTGACGCCGGAGATTTCGTACAGGATGGTGCCCGGCTTCACGACGGCGGCATAGAACTCCGGCTCACCCTTCCCCTTGCCCATGCGGGTCTCGGGGGGGCGCTTCGAGATCGGCTTGTGCGGGAAGACGCGCGTGTAGAGGCGGCGTGTAGAGGCGCCCCTCCTCCCGGAGGAAGTGCGCCGCAGCCCCACGCCCCGCCTCGATCTGTCGGGCGGCCACCCAGCCGCTCTCGAGCGACATCAGGCCGAATTCGCCGAACGACACGCGGGTCCCGCGCATCGCCTGGCCCTTCATGCGGCCGCGCTGCTCCTTGCGATACTTGACCCTTTTCGGCATCAACTGCATCGATCACTCTCCCGCGGGCAGCGTCGGAGCGGGCGGCGTCACAGGAGCGGCCGGGGCCGTCGCTGTAACGGCCGTCGCCGTGGAGACCCCCGGAGCCTGGGCCGGCGCCGCCGGGGCGTCCCCGGCCGGGGCGGCGGCCGCAATCGTCGGCCGCGGAGCCCGCGCTTCCTTCGACGGCAACTGCTGTCCCTTGTAGATCCACACCTTCACGCCGATCGTTCCCTTGCTGATGATCGCCTCGGCGAATCCGTAGTCGATCTCCGCGCGCAGGGTCGAGAGCGGGATGCTCCCGATGACGAGTTCTTCGGTGCGCGCGATTTCAGCGCCGCCGATCCGTCCGGCCGCGAGGATGCGGATTCCCTTCGCCTGTTTTCCGAGGGCGGTTTCCGCCGCCTTGCGCATCGTCCGGCGGTGCGGGGCCCGCTTCTCCAGCTGCTCGCAGATCGCCTCGGCCACGAGCTGGGCGTTCCGCTCCGGCTCCTCGATGCCGATGATCTTGAGATTGATCTTCCGGCCGATGAGCCCTTCGATGTCCTCGGTCAGCTTGTCCACCTTCGCCCCGCGCCGGCCGGTGATGAGGCCGGGGCTCGACGTGTGGACGATCACGGTCATCTTCTCGCCGACACGCTCGAGCTCGATCTTGGAAATGCCCGCAAAGTGGTACGCCTTCTTGATGAACTTCCGGATCTTCTGGTCCTCGACCAGGAGGTTTCCGTACACCTTGCGGTTCGCGTACCAGCGAGAGCGCCAGTTCTCGATGATTCCCAGCCGCAACCCGATCGGGTTGACTTTCTGACCCATCTTACTTCTTCTCCTTATCGGGGGCGGGGGGAGCGGCGGGCGGCGGTTCCGACTTTGTCGCGGCCGGCTTCGGGGCGGCCTCGCCCGAGGGGGTCGGCTTCGGAGCCTCAGCCTTCGCCCCCTTCGCGCCCTTCTCCTTCCGGGCGGGCTCCGGGAGCGGTTCGAGAATCACGGTCAGGTGCGCCGTGCGCTTGCGGATCAGCACCCCGCGTCCCTGGGGGGCGGAGCCCCATCGCTTCATGATCGGACCCCCGCCGACGCGGACTTCGCGAACAACCAGTCGTTCGGCATCCACCCCCAGGTCCTTCTCCTGGCTCAGGCTCGTGGCATTCGCCATCGCGCTCTGGACCAGCTTGTGGAGATAACGCGCGGGGCGCCTCGGGGTGACGCGGAGGATCTCAAGCGCGCTGTTCACGTCGCGCCCGCGGATCATGCGGGCGACCAGCCCGCACTTGCGGGCCGTCGTCCGGGCATATCTGAGCGTGGCCTGAAATTGCATGATTCACCGCCCCACGACTCTGGACTTTCGACGTTCGACGTTCGACGTTCGACTCTCGACTTTCGACTCTCTCAGGACGCCGCAGGGGCGGCCGGCGCCGCTCCCGCCGCGGCCGGGGCCGCCGCGCCGCGGGCCGCCGCCTTGCTGCCCGGATGGCCGCGGAAGTGTCGCGTCGGCGCAAACTCCCCGAGTTTGTGGCCCACCATGTCCTCGGTCACAAACACCTTCAGAAACGTGTTCCCGTTGTGGACTTCAAACGTATGCGAAACGAACTCGGGCACCACCGTGCAGCGGCGCGCCCAGGTCTTGATCGGCTCCTTGATCCCGCTCGCCTTTTGACGCTCCACCTTCTTCAGGAGACGGTCATCGACGTATGGGCCTTTCTTCCTGGAACGGCTCATGTCTCACTCCGTAACCCGCCGTGCGCCGCTTCCGCGGCGCACTCCAATCCGCGGCGCATACCCATTCGCCGCGCACTTCCTTCGCGCCTCGCCCCACGGGGCTAGCGCTGGAACCGGCCGCTCTTCCGGCGACGCACGATGAAGCGGGACGACGGCTTGCGCTCCTTGCGGGTCCGGCCGCCCTTGGCCGGCTTGCCCCACGGGGAGCACGGGTGACGACCACCGCCGCTCCGGCCCTCTCCACCGCCCATCGGGTGGCAGACCGGATTCTGCGCCGTCCCGCGGACGGTCGGCCGGATCCCCAGCCAGCGGGTCTTTCCCGCCTTCCCCCACGAGAGGGTCGCGTGATCGATGTTTCCCAGTTGCCCGATCGTCGCCCGACAGCGGACGTGGACTCGGCGAATCGACCCGCTGGGCAGAAGGACGTGCGCGTAATCGCCTTCGCGGGCCACCAGCTGCCCGACGCCTCCAGCGGTGCGGATCATCTTCCCGCCCTGCCCCGGAACGAGTTCGACGTTGTGAATCTGAAGCCCCACCGGGATCCCCGAAAGCGGCATGGCGTTGCCGGGGCGGGGCTCGACTTTCTCGCCCGACATCAGCAGGTCGCCCACCTGAATCTCCTTCGGGGCGAGGATGTACCGCTTCTCCCCGTCCGCGTACGTGAGGAGGGCGATGCGGGCCGAACGGTTCGGGTCGTATTCGACGGTCGAAACCCGGGCCGCGATATTGTCCTTGTCGCGGCGGAAATCGACGTGCCGGTACTTGACGACGTTTCCGCCCCCGATGTGCCGGCAGGTGATGCGGCCGTTGAAGTTCCGTCCCCCGGTGCGCGGGAGCCGCTCGACGAGCCGCTTCTGCGGTCCGACGTGCGTGATCTCGGCGAAGTCCGACACGCTTCGGTGGCGGGAGCCGGCGGTGATCGGTCGGTATTGTCGTACGCCCATGGGAGTACCCTACAGAATCTCGATCCGATGCCCTTCCTTCAGGGTGACCACGGCCTTCTTCCAGGACGGGCGCCTTCCCACGCGAAAGCGGAACCGCTTCGTCTTTCCCATCACGCGCTGCGTCCGGACGTGCAGCACCTTCACCGGCCAGATCTTTTCGACCGCCTGGCGGATTTCGATCTTGTTCGCCCCGCGGTCGACCTCGAACGTATAGGCGTGCGTGGGACGGGTGCCTTCCGTGCCCCGCATCGCCTTCTCGGTCACGACCGGCCGGATGATGATCGCGTGCGGATCGCGCATTCTCTACTTCGCCGCCGTGGCGAGCCGCGCCTTGCGGGCCGCCACCAGCGCCTCCAGTCCGTCCTTCGTCAGAAGAAGCCTCCGGTACCTCAGCACGTCGAAGGCGTTGAATTCGGAAACCGGGGAGGACTTCACCCCGCGGATGTTGCGGGTCGCCAGATGCACGTTGGCGTCGTGCTTCGAGAGGCCGATGAGACAGGTGCGGTCGATCCCGATCGACTTGAGGAGTCCCGCCATCTTCTTCGTCCAGCGGGGCTTCTCGGCGCCGGCGGGCCGGGCGAAGGAGAGGACGTCGACGACCGCGGCCTCCTTGTCCAGGAACTTCGAAAGCAGGGCGCTGTCCAGCGCCTGATGGCGGTGCCGGACGGTCATGCCGCTCCGGAAGTCCCGCGGTTTCGGGCCGAAGACCCGGCCGCCGTGACGCCAGATCGGGGAGCGCTTCGTCCCCATTCGGGCCCGACCGGTGTGTTTCTGCTTCCACATCTTCTTCGTGGAGCCTTCCACCTCGCCGCGATCGCGCGTGGAGACGGTCCCCTGCCGGCGGTGAGCGTGGTACGCCACCACGGCGTCGCGCAGAAGCCGCGCGTGCACCTTGCCGCCGAACAAAGCCTCATCGACGGCGACGGTGCCGGACGGCTTGCCTTCGGCGGAGTAGACGGGGAGATCGATCATGACGACACCTGATTCCTGCAGCCGCACGCTCCGGCGCGCCCGAGCCATACTTCAGGAAGAGGGCGAGGGAGAGGGCTAGGCCTTGATCCTGATTTCCACTCCGGCGGGCATGTTCAGATTGCGGAGGGCGTCGATCGTTTTCGCGCTCGGCTCCGTGATGTCGATCACCCGCTTGTGGGTCCGCATCTCGAACTGCTCGCGGGACTTCTTGTCCACATGCGGCGAGCGCAGAACGGTGAAGCGCTCGATGTCGGTCGGCAGCGGGATCGGGCCGCAGATCTTGGCGCCCGTCCGCACGACGGCATCGAGGATCTCCACGACCGACTTGTCGAGGGTCATGTGATCGTAGGCTTCGAGACGGATCCTGATCTTCTGCGTCTTCGACATGGTCCACTCTGTTCCGAACCGCCCAAGGTCGGAAACCGCCCGACCGGGAAACGCGGTATTCTACGCCGGGGCGGGCGCGAGTCAATGAATTTCGAGCGGAAAAACGCTATCCCTCGCCCCCGAACTTCAGCTTCAGCACCTCCTCCGGCACCCGCCGGTAGGTGCTCGGCTCGAGGCTGAAGGCGCCGCGCCCCTGCGTGAGCGAACGGAGGGTGGTGGCGTAGCCGAACATCTCCGCGATCGGCACGGTTCCGCACACCCGCTGCTTCCCCCCCTCGATCGCCTCCACCGACTCGATCTCGGCCCGCCGCCGGTTCAGGTCATTCAGCACCTCCCCGAGATACTCGGAGGGCGGGACGACGTCGAATTTCATGATCGGCTCGAGGACCGCGGTCCGGGCGAGCCGGACGGCCTCCTTGATCGCCAGCGACGCGGCCGCCTGAAAGGCAATCTCGGACGAGTCGACGGAGTGGAACGACCCGTCGAGAACCGTCACCCGCAGGTAGATGATCGGGAAGCCGTAGTGGCCGCCCTCGGAGATCCCGCTTCGGATTCCCTCCTCGATCGCCGCGTAGTACTCCCGGGGAATGGACCCCTGACGGATCTTGAATTCAACCGTGGCCTTCAGACTGGCCGGATCAGGCTCCGCCCGCAGCGCGACGTGGCCGTACTGACCGTGACCGCCGAGCTGCTTGATGAATTTTCCTTCGGCCGTCGCCCCGGTCAGGAGCGTCTCCTTGTACGCCACCCGGGGCTCGCCGGTGTTGACCGAGACGCTGAAATCCTCGCGCATCACGCGGCAAAGGTGTTCCAGGTGCAACTCGCCCATCCCGGAGATGATCGTCTGGCCGGTCTCGGGGTCCACGCTTCGCGCGAAGGTCGGGTCGTCCTTGGCGAGACGGGACAGGGCCTCTGAGAGTTTGTCCTTGTCCGCCGTGCTCTTCGGCTCGACGGCCATCGTGATCACTGGCTCGGCAAACTGGATCCGCTCCAGCAGGATCGGATGGCGGACGTCGCAGAGGGTGTCGCCGGTGCCCGTAAAGCGCAGTCCGATCGCCGCGGCGATCCCGCCGGCCTCCACTTTCTCGACGGGATTGCGCTGGTTCGCGTGCATGAGGAACAGGCGGGAGATGCGCTCCTTCTTCTCCCGGCCCGGGTTGTGGATCATCGACCCGTTCTCAAGGATGCCGGAATAGACGCGGATGTACGTCAGCTCGCCGTGACGGTCGTTCACGGTCTTGAAGGCGAGGGCGGAGAGGGGGGCCGCCGGATCCGCGGGTCGACTGATCCTCCGGTCGCTTCCGGGATCGACCCCTTCGACGGGCGGGATGTCGCCCGGGGACGGCAGATAGGCGCAAACCGCATCGAGCAGCGGCTGGACCCCGATGTTCCGGACGGAGGCCCCGCAGAACACCGGCGTAATCTTCGCGGCGATCGTCGCCTCGCGCAGGGCCCGGTGCAGATCCGGGAGGGGAATCTCCTCCCCCCGGAGGTAACGATCGGTGAGCCAGTCAACCTGCTCCGCCAGGATCTCGACGAGCTTCTCCCGGGCCTGCCGGGCCGCCTCCACCGCCTCCGTCGGGATGTCCTGATCGGCGACCTTCGCCCCCTGCGACTCCTCCTCATAGACGAGGGCGCGCTGCCGCAGGACATCGAGCGTCCCCGCGAGCTGTTCCCCCTCGAACCACGGGAGGGCGCAGACGGCGGGCCGGGCCCCGAGCTTCCGGACCATCTGGTCGAGGACCCCGGTGAAATCGGCGCCCACCCGGTCCAGCTTGTTGATGAAGGCGAGCCGGGGGACCCTGTACTTTCCGGCCTGACGCCAGACCGTCTCGGACTGGGCCTCGACCCCGCCCACGCCGCAGAAGATGCCGACGGCGCCGTCGAGGACACGGAGCGATCGTTCGACTTCCGCGGAGAAGTCGACGTGACCCGGGGTGTCGATGAGGTTGATCTGGTGGAGCTCGCCGGCGTACTTCCAGAAGCAGGTGGTCGCGGCCGAGGTGATGGTGATGCCGCGCTCCTGCTCCTCCTTCATCCAGTCGAGCGTGGCGGTGCCGTCGTCCACCGCCCCGATTTTGTGCTCCTTGCCGGTGTAGTAGAGGATGCGTTCCGACGTGGTGGTCTTGCCCGCGTCGATGTGGGCGATGATGCCGATGTTGCGGATGCGGGTGAGGTCTACCACGCGAAGTGGGCAAACGCCTTGTTGGCTTCGGCCATCTTGTGGATATCCTCGCGCTTCTTCATTGCGTCGCCTTCCTTCTTGTAGGCGGAGGCGAGTTCGAGGGCGAGTTTCTCGTGCATCGGCCGGCCCTTCTTGCCGTGGGCGGCGTTGAGGATCCAGCGGATGGCCAGGGAGAGCTGACGCTTCTGGTCGACCTGGACCGGGACCTGGTACGTGGCGCCGCCGACGCGGCGGGACCGGACCTCGACGATCGGCTTCACGTTGTTGACGGCGGTCTTGAAGACCTCGATCGCCTCGACGCCGGGGATTTTCTTCGACACCTCGGTCAGGGCGCCGTAGAAGATCTTCTGGGCGACCGACTTCTTGCCGCCCTCCATCAGACAGTTGATGAATTTCGAGGCGACCTTGTCCTTGAACCGGGGATCCGGCTTCAGGAAGTGCTCGAAGGACTTGAACTTGTTGCCCATGATCCGTTGACTCCCTTGCTCCGAGATTCGACCTCTCCGTTACTCCGTTTCTCTCTTACTCCGTAACTCCGTCCCCCCCCTACTTCTTCACCTTCGCCCCGTACTTCGACCGGCTCTTCTTCCGGTCCTCGACGCCGCCCGTATCCAGCTTCCCACGGATGATGTGGTACTTCACGCCGGGGAGGTCTTTCACGCGGCCGCCGCGGACGAGCACGATCGAGTGTTCCTGCAGGTTGTGCCCCTCGCCGGGGATGTAGACCGTCACCTCGCGGCCGTTCGACAGGCGCACGCGGGCAATTTTCCGCATGGCGGAATTCGGCTTCTTGGGCGTCATCGTCTTCACCTGGATGCAGACGCCCCGCTTCTGCGGATTTCCCTCGAGGACGGGCGACTTGGACTTGTAGAACGCCTTCTTTCGCCCGAACCGGATCAGCTGATTCATCGTCGGCATCGACCGTCACTCCTTGGCGGGTTACGCCGGTTTGGACACGCCCAGATCCAGCAGTTGCCGCGGCGCGGCGGGCGCCGGCGGGCGCGGAGCCGTCCGGGCGGTCCGGCCCGGCCCCGCCGCCTCACCGCCCAGCTCCTCGGCGGCATGGCGGATCTTCATCCCGAGATACAGCTTGAACCCCGTTCCGGCCGGAATCATGTGGCCCAGGATGACGTTTTCCTTCAGTCCGCGGAGCTCGTCGCGCCTGGCGCCGAGGGCGGCCTCGGTGAGGACGCGCGTCGTCTCCTGGAACGACGCCGCCGCGACGAACGACTCCGACTGCAGGGCCACCTTCGAGATCCCGACGAGCACCGGCTTCGCCGTCGCGGGTTTTCCGCCCTTCTCGATCACGCGGCGGTTCTCCGAGAGGAACTGGAACCGGTCCTTCACCTCGCTCTGAAGGAAGTTGGTGTCGCCCGCCGACTGGATCTTCACCTTCCTCAGCATCTGGGAGATGATGATCTCGACGTGCTTGTCGTTGATCGTGACATTCTGGGACCGGTAGACGTTCTGAATCTCGCGCATGAGGTACTGCTGGCACACCTCCTCGCCGCTGATCCGGAGGATGTCGTGCGGGACGAGCGGTCCCTCCACGAGCGCCTCGCCGGCCTGGACCAGATCGCCCTTGTGGACGCGCAGGTGCTTTCCGTGCGGGACGAGGTGGTCTTTCTGCATCCCCGTCTCCTCGTTCCGGACGACGATGGCCCGCTTGCCCCGCCGCTTCTCCCCGAGCTCGACGAGTCCGGTGATCTCGCTGATGACCGCCGGGTCTTTCGGCTTGCGGGCCTCGAACAGTTCCGTCACGCGCGGGAGACCGCCCGTGATGTCCTGCGTCCCGGTCACCTCCCGCGGCGTCTTCGCCAGCAGCGTCCCGGCGTCCACCTCCTGCTCTTCGTTCACCTCGATGTGCGCCTTTTCGGGGACCGCGTACAGGGCGAGGATCGTCCCTCCCTCCCCCTTCCGGTCCTTGATGACGATCTGCGGGTGCAGTTCGCCCTTGTGCTCGATGATGACCTTCCGCGTCACGGTGCTGCGCGCATCCACCTCCTCGCGCATGGTGACGTTCTTGACGATGTCCTCGTAGTACACGAACCCCGCCTTCTCCGCGAGGATCGGAATGTTGTGCGGGTCCCACTGGACCAGCTGCTGCTTCGGGTGCACCTGGTCGCCGTCCTTGACCCGGAGCATCGCACCCGCCGGAACCACGTACTTCTCCAGCTCGCGCCCCTTCTCGTCCATGATGAGCATCTCGCCGTTGCGGTTGAGCACGACCGATTCCCCGCCGCGCGACGTGGCCACGCGGACGTTGCTCAGCTGGATCAGGCCGCCGACTTTGGCCGAGAATTGCGACTCCTCCACCGTCTTCGCCGCCACCCCCCCGATGTGGAACGTTCGCATCGTCAGCTGCGTCCCGGGTTCCCCGATCGACTGGGCGGCGATGATCCCCACGGCCAGTCCGTCCTCGACCAGCCGGCCGGTCGACAGGTCCATCCCGTAGCACAGCGCGCAGATCCCCACCGAAGCCTCGCACGTCAGCGGAGAACGGACCCGCACCTTGACGTGGCCGAGGTCCTCGATCCGCTTTGCGATCTCGGCGGTGATCAGCCCGTTCTCGGGGACCACGATCTCGTCGGTGACGATGTCCACGATATTGTCGCGCGCGGTGCGGCCGAACAGGCTCTGGGAGAGAGCCACGTCGATCTTGTCGCCCTTGTAGACGATGCTCTTGGTGATGCCGTTGAGCGTTCCGCAGTCGTGCTGGGCGATGACGACATTCTGACACGCGTCCACCAGCTTGCGGGTGAGATAGCCGGCGTCGGCCGTCTTGAGGGCCGTGTCGGCCAGCCCTTTCCGCGCGCCGTGCGTGGAGGAGAAATACTCCAGGATGCCCAGCCCTTCGCGGAAATTGGCTTTGATGGGCGTCTCGATGATCTTCCCGGACGGCTTGGCCATGAGGCCGCGCATCCCGGCGAGCTGGCGGATCTGGTCCACGCTTCCGCGGGCGCCGGAGGAGGCCATCAGGAAGACGGGGTTCAGGTACGGCCGGTTGAACCGGCGGTCGTTCCGGAGGTCCAGCATCATCGCTTCGCCGACCTCCTCGCGGGCGCGCGTCCAGCAGTCGACGATCTGGTTGTAGCGCTCGCCGGGCGTGATGACGCCCTTCTTGTAGTTCTGCTCGATCCGGTCCACCCGGCCTTCCGCCGTCTTGATGATCTCGGGCTTCCGGCCGGGGATCTTCATGTCGTCCTTGGAGAACGACAGCCCCGCCAGCGTCGAGGCGCGGAACCCGAGGTCCTTGAGATCGTCCAGCAGCCGGAGGGTGAACTCCTTGCCGAGAATCTTGTGGCAGTCGCGGATGACCCCGGAGACCCCCTTCTTGTCGAGCTCGTAGTTGTAGTACGGCATCCCCTTCGGCAGGATGTCGTTGAACAGGACGCGGCCGACGGTCGTCTGGATGCGGCTCTTCGGCTTTTCGCGCGCGTTCTTCGAGAGCACCTGACGCTCCGGCGGCAGGCAGACGTCGATCGGGGTGTGGATCAGAATCTTCCGGAGATCGTAGGCGAGGATGACCTCCTCGGGGCTGCAGAAGAAGGGCCGCTTGTCGGTCTGCGTGCCGACCCGATCCAGCGTCAGATAGTACACGCCGAGGACGATGTCCTGGCTCGGCGTGATGACGGGATTGCCGTGCGCGGGCGAGAAGACGTTGTGGACCGACATCATCAGCGTCTTCGCCTCAATCTGGGCCTCCCAGGAGAGCGGGAGGTGAACCGCCATCTGGTCGCCGTCGAAGTCGGCGTTGAATCCGGCGCAGACGAGCGGATGGAGCTTGATGGCGTTCCCTTCGACCAGCACCGGATCGAAGGCCTGGATGCCGATCCGGTGCAGCGTCGGGGCGCGGTTCAGGAGCACCGGATGCCCCTTGATGACCTCGTCGAGGATGTCCCAGACCCCCTCGTCGCGCCGCTCCAGCATCTTCTTGGCCGACTTGATCGTATCGGCGCGCCCCAGTTCCTTGAGGCGGCGGATGATGAATGGCTGATACAGCTCGAGCGCGATCTCCTTCGGCAGACCGCACTGGTTGAGCTTGAGATCGGGGCCGACGACGATCACGGACCGCGCCGAATAGTCGACCCGCTTGCCGAGGAGGTTCTCGCGGAAGCGGCCCTGTTTCCCCTTGATCATGTCGGAGAGCGATTTGAGCGGGCGGTTGTTCGAGCCGAGGACAGGCCGGCGGCAGCGGTTGTTGTCGAAGAGGGCGTCCACCGACTGCTGCAGCATCCGCTTCTCGTTCCGGATGATGACCTCCGGGGCGTTCAGGTCCAGCAGCTTCTTGAGGCGGTTGTTCCGGTTGATGAGGCGCCGGTAGAGGTCGTTGAGGTCGGAGGTGGCGAAGTTCCCGCTGTCGAGCAGGATGAGCGGGCGGAGGTCGGGCGGGATGACGGGGACCACGTCGAGCACCATCCACTCCGGCCGGTTCCCGGAGGTGATGAGCATGTCCACCATCTTGAGCCGCTTCACGATGTCCTTCGCGCGCTGCGCGGAGGCGGTCTTGCGCAGGGCCTTCCGGAGTTCGTCCGAAAGCTTCTGGAGGTCGAGTTTCGCGAGCAGGTCCTTGACGGCGCCGGCCCCCATGTCCGCCGAGAAGGCGTCCTTGTAGCGGCTCCGGAAGTCGCGATGCTGTTCCTCGGTGAGGAGCTGCCGCTCCTTGAGCGGGCACTTCTTGTCGGTCACCTCGGTGACGACGTAGTCCTGGTAGTAGACCACGCGCTCGAGGGCCGAGGTGCGCATCCCGAGGAGGGTCCCGATGCGGGACGGGATCGTCTTGAAGAACCAGATGTGCGCCACGGGGGAGGCGAGGTTGATGTGCCCCATCCGCTTACGGCGGACGCGCGAGAGGGTGATCTCGACGCCGCACCGGTCGCAGATGATCCCCTTGTACTTGATCCCCTTGTACTTCCCGCAGAAGCACTCCCAGTCCTTCTCGGGACCGAAGATGCGCTCGCAGAACAGTCCGTCCTTCTCGGGCCGGTAGGTGCGGTAGTTGATCGTCTCGGGCTTCTTCACCTCCCCGAACGACCACGACCGGATCTCCTCCGGCGAGGCCAGCTTGATCGAGACGGCCGAAAACTCGTTGATCTTGTCGTAGAACAGCTCCATCGAGGCGCTCCCTGGTTCGCGAATGTTCTCGGGATCACCATCCCGCCGATCCTCGGGCCGCCCGGCGCACGCCGGGCGACGGTGTCGATCGGACGGGGTTACAGCGCGTTCTTCTTCTCCAGCTTGAACGAGAGCGCGAGCCCCTTGATTTCGTTCGTGAGCACCTCGAACGAGACCGGCGTGCCCGGCTCCAGCGTGTTCTCGCCCTTCACCATCGACTCATAAATCCGCGTGCGGCCGTCGATGTCGTCCGACTTGACCGTGAGGATCTCCTGCAGCACGTTCGCCGCGCCGTACGCCTCGAGGGCCCAGACTTCCATCTCCCCGAAGCGCTGGCCGCCGTACCGCGCCTTGCCGCCCAGCGGCTGCTGGGTGATGAGCGAGTACGGGCCGGTGGCGCGCGCGTGGCACTTGTCGTCCACGAGGTGGTGCAGCTTCATCATGTACAGATAGCCGACGGTCACCTCCTCGTCGAACGGATCGCCCGTCCGGCCGTCGTACAGGGAGACCTTCCCGTGGGTCGGGAGCTGCGCCTCCTTGAGCATCCCCTCGATCTCCGGCTCCGTCGCTCCGGCGAAGACCGGGGTGAGACAGCGCACGCCGAGGCACTTCCCCGCCCATCCGAGGTGCGTCTCCAGAAGCTGACCCACGTTCATGCGGCTCGGCACGCCCAGCGGGTTCAGAATCATCTCGATCGAGGTCCCGTCGGAGAGGAACGGCATGTCCTCCTCCGGCAGAATCTTGGCGATCACGCCCTTGTTCCCGTGCCGGCCGGCCATCTTGTCCCCCACCGACAGGTTCCGCTTCGTGGCCACGTAAACCTTCACCATCTCGAGGACGCCGGTGGGCAGTTCGTCGCCGCGGGTGATCCGGTTCACGATCCGGTCGCGTTCGTTCTCGGCCACCTCGCACCGGGTGAAGAAGTCGCGGACCGCGGCTTCGGCCTGGGTCCGCGCGCGGCGGTCGTCCGTCTCGATCTTCGCCGGATGGAGGCGCTCCCGCATCTCCGTCAGGTCCTTCACCGAGCCCTTCGGCCCGAAGGTGAACCCGCGCGGGGCATCCTTCCCGAGAATCCCCTTCAGCGTCTTCATCGCCTCGTCGAGCAGGTTTTCGATCTGCTCCACGTATTCCTTCTCCACCTTCCGCATCTGCTTCCGGACCGATTCCTTCTCCGACTCCGACATGTGGACTTTGCGGGAGAACTTCTGCGTGTCGATCACGATCCCCTCGACGCCCGACGGGACCTCGAGCGAATCGTTCGTCACATCCTCCCCGGCCTTCCCGAAGATGGCGTGAAGCAGCTTCTCCTCGGGGGTGAGTTCGCTCTTCGACTTCGGGGCGATCTTCCCGACGAGGATGTCCCCGGGTCGGACCTTGGTGCCGATCCGGACGATCCCGTCGTCACAGAGGTTTTTCAGGGCGCGCTCCGAGACGTTCGGGATGTCGCGCGTGAACTCCTCGCGGCCCAGCTTCGTCTCGCGGATCTCGATCTCGAACTCCTCGATGTGGATCGAGGTGAACCGGTCCTCCTTCAGGAGCGCCTCGCTGATGATGATGGCGTCCTCGAAGTTGAACCCGTCCCACGGCATGAAGGAGACCAGCGTGTTCCGTCCCAGGGCGAGTTCGCCCCGGTTCGTGGCCGCCCCGTCGGCGATCACCTGGCCGCGCTTCACCCGCTGCCCCTCGGCCACGATCGGACGCTGGTTGAGGCAGGTCTTCTCGTTCAGGCCGACGAACTTGCGGAGGCGGTAGATTTCGTCGTCGATGACGATCTGGAGGGCATCCACGCGCTTGACGACGCCGTCCTTCCGCGCCACCACCACCATCGCGGAGTTCCGCGCCACCATCAGTTCCATGCCGGTGAAGACGATGGCCGGCTCGGTCTGGAGGAGCGGCACCGCCTGCCGCTGCATGTTCGATCCCATGAGGGCGCGGTTCGCGTCGTCGTGCTCGAGGAACGGGATCAGGGCCGCGGACACGCCGATCATCTGCTTCGGCGACACGTCCATGTAGTCGATTTCCTTCGGCTCGACGAACTGGAACTCGCCGTCGATCCGCGACAGAACCTTGTCGGCCTTGATCCGGTCGTTCCGGTCGGCCTCGAGATTGGAGGGCGCCAGCACCTTTCCCGCCTCGTCGTTCGCCCGGAGATTGGCGATGTCCGGCGTCATCTTGCCGTCGCGCACGACGCGGTAGGGCGTGGTGAGGAAGCCGTACTCGTCGATGGTGGCGTAGATGCCGAGCGAGGAGATGAGGCCGATGTTCGTGCCTTCCGGGGTCTCGATCGGGCAGATGCGGCCGTAGTGCGAGATGTGGACGTCGCGCACTTCAAAGCCGGCGCGCTTCCGGTTGAGACCGCCCGGGCCGAGGGCCGAGAGACGCCGCTCGTGCGTGAGCATGGCGAGCGGGTTGGTCTGGTCGACGACCTGCGACAGTTCGCCGCGGCCGAAGAAGAAGTCGATGGCCGAGGAGACGGTCTTGGAGTTCACGAGGCTGCGGGGGGTGAGTTCATCCCGCGTGGCCAGATTCAGCCGCTCCAGGATCGTGCGGCGGAGACGCAGGAAACCCTTCCGGACCTCCTCCGCGGCCAGCTCGTCGATTGTCCGGATGCGGCGGTTGC
>JACPTZ010000025.1:47814-63945 GCA_016192525.1 Planctomycetota bacterium | reverse complement strand
AGAGGAGGAGCAGCGGCGCCGGGAGCGCGGCGCGCAGGGCCGCCTCCCCCCCCGGGGAAGGGCGTGGATCCGAGAAAGAGCCGGGTCGGATGACGCCGGAGCGGGCGACCCCCAGCGCAAGAACGAGCGAGAAGGTGACCGGGAGAAGCGAGCACAGCGCTCCCGCCCGCAGGTCGCCCCAGCCGCCGAAGGCCTCCTCCACGAGCGCCGACGACGTGCGGACGGCGAGGAGGCCGGGCACTCCGAGGTCGGCCGCCGTCCAGGTGAAGGCGAGCAGGCCGCCCAGTCCGAGGGCCGGCAGGAGGCGCGGCGTGAGGACGGCGCACCAGATCCGACCCCGTCCGCCGTGCAGCCGGGCGCTTTCGACGGCGCCCGGATCGATCCCCGCGAAGGCGGCCCGAATCGCGAAGGTGACCCAGGGCCACGAGATGAGTCCGCCGAGGATCGCCGCTCCCGCGGGGGTGTACAGGAACGTCGCGGGATCCCGGGCCGATCCGCCAAGCGCCATGCAGGCCGAGGCCGCCCATCCCCGGGGCGCGGCGGGGGCGCACATCCCGAGCCACGCGCCGGTGAGGATGGCGCTGGGAACGAGGAGCGGGGTCGCACAAAGAGCGAGGATCGCGGGCCTCCAGCCGGGCGGCACTCCCTGAAGGGCGAGGGCCGCCGCACTCCCCAGAAGGAGGGCGAGAAGGGTGGCGCCACCCGCGACCTCGATGGTGGTGACCAGGAGCGAGAGAGCCTCTGAACCCAACGGGGGGGCTCCCCCGGGCCCGGCGGTGAGCGCCTCGCCGTAGAAGAGCAGGACGGGCGCGAGCAGGGCGGTCAGAGCGAGTGAAAGCCGGAGAGGGCGCATCGGGACTACTTCTTCAGCAGAATCTCCTGGAGGGTCCTCAATCTCTCCTGCATCTTTGTGCCCAGCGACCCGAAGTCGCAGGGCATCGACCGGATCTCCGTCGCCCGCCTCCAGCCGGCCGGCACAGGAACGTTGTCGCGCAGCGGAAGATGCCCCGCATTGTCTTTCGCCAGGGCGGCCTCCGTGTCCCGGCGCATCAGAAACTCGATCAGTGCGTCCGCCTCGGCGGGATGCGGCGCACCTTTGATCTTCGAGAGGGTGTTCGGGATGAGAAAAGCCCCCTGCGGCTTCTCGCCGTCCTGATCCGGCCAGATCATCGCCAGCGGGAGTCCCCGGGCGATCCCTCCGAGGGCGTCGTCGGTATCGACCACTCCGACGTCGACGTCGCCGCGTCCCACGGCATCTCGCACGGCCGCGTTTCCGTCCAGGACCCGGAGGCCGTTCCGGCGCAGGGCGGTGAAGAAGTCGCGGGCCTCTTTCTCCCCGAGGGAGTCGAAGAGGGCGGCACAGTGGCTGCCCGTGGTCCCGAAGAGGGGATTCGCGAGGGCGAGGCGACCGGACCATCGCGGGTCCGCCAGATCGGCCATCCGCTTCGGCGCCTCCCCCTCCTTCACGTGGACGGTGTTGACGATGATGACGCGGGCGCGGGCGGCGAACTCGATCCACCGGCGCCACTCGGGGACCGCCATATCGCAGGCCGGGTTGATCTCGCGAGGCGGGGCCTCCGGCGGCGGATCGGCCCGCGGGCCGGGGAGGTCGGCTTCGTAGAGACAGATCGGATGGAGCAGCCCGCGGTCCCAGAGCATCGCCGTCCGGCTCGCCTCGGAGTTCCAGAAGACGTCGGCACGGGGGCGGTCCTTTTCCGCGAGCAGGCGTTCGAAGAGGCCGGCGGTCTTGTTCGCCTCGGTGTCGGCGATGAGGTCGACCCGAATCCCGGTCTCCTTCTCGAACGCCGAGAGGAGCGGCGTCGCAAACACCTCGTCCGCGGAGGTGTAGAGGGTGACCGACCGGACGGCGGGCCTGGAGGCCTCCCGCTCAGAGGGCGGGGCGGCGCTCTTCGACCCGTCCCCACAGCCCGGGGACGCGGCCAGAACGAGGGCCAGGGGCAGGAGGGTGACGCGCAGGGTTTTCATGACGCGCCCACCTTACACTCCGGGTTCGTTCGGCGCAAGTTCTCGCGCGCCACCTCCCTCCCGACCGGTGCCTGACCCCGTTATACAAAATGAACGTGCACGTTCATTTTGTTGTCTCAGGGGCCGGCGGCGCCCGATCCGGTTTCGGAGCGGCCGGTGAACGCGGAGACTTTTGCTTGCCGCCCCTCGCCGCGGCGGATACCATCCGCACACCCGTCGGGGCGGCGGACGCCCCTTTCACCCGTCAAACAGGAGAGTCATCCATGGCCGTCGCACGTGTCACCGAACTCGTCGCCTCGTCCCCCAAGGGGTTCTCGGAAGCGGTCGCCGAGGGAATGAAGCGGGCCGGCAAGACGCTTCGCGGCATCACCGGCGTCGAAGTCGGCCGCATGAACGCCAAGATCGAGAACGGGAAGATTGTCGAGTACCGCGTCCATCTGAGCGTCACGTTCGTCCTGGAGGACTAGGAGAACTTCTCAGAAGCTCTCCGTAGGGGCACGGCGGCGCCGTGCCCCCCACGGATGGCGGTCTTGAAAGAAGGAGCCACCGTCATGCCCGTCGAAGTGGGACGTCCCGCCCCGGAATTCACCCTGCCGAGCCATGAGGCCACGCCGGAGGGGAAGCCCGGGAAGCCGGTTTCGCTGAAGGATTTCCGGGGGAAGCGAAATGTCGTGCTCGCCTTCTACCCGCTGGACTTCAGCCCGGTCTGCTCGAAGGAGAACAGCTGTTTCGTCAATGACCTGAAGCAGTTCGAGGGGTTGAACGCCCAGGTGCTGGGGATCAGCGTCGACAGCGTCTGGACGCACGCCGCGTTCGCCGAGAAGCTTCACCTCAAGTATCCGCTGCTCGCCGATTTCCACCCGAAGGGAAAGGTGGCCGCCTCCTACGGCCTCTACCTCGACGACAAGGGGATCACAAACCGCGCGACGGTGATCGTCGATCGGGAGGGGATTGTGCGCTTCGTGCAGGTGCAGGAGATTCCGCAGCAGCGGGAGAACAAGGCGCTGCTGGAGGCGCTGCGGGAGTTGAAGTAGGCGTTTGCGATCGGATCGTCATCGGCCCGGCGGAGTCATCCGCCGGGCCGTTCCGTTCTACAGCACCGCCATCGCCGCCAGTCCGCCGACGATCATCATCCCCTCGACGATGAGCTTCATCAGATAGACATAGCACCGGCTCGTCCCGCCCGAGGCGTTCGTGAGCGACTTCAACTCCAGATACGGCGTGGGGCCCCGTCGGTACCAGCCGGTGACCGTCACCTCCTCCCCGATCCAGGATCCGGCGCGGAGGAGCCCGAAGAGCCACTCCAGCAGGCCGAGCGGCTGGCGGTAGTCGAGCAGGATGAACCCGGTGGCATCCTGCATCACAAGATCGGAACTCCAGATGAGGCCAGGCACCCCTCGACCGATGATCTTCCCCCTGAGCGTGCAGGGAACAGGACGCACCCGCGACACCTTGATCTTCTTGAGGAGCCCGGCGATCGAGTAAAGGGGATAATCGCCGCCCCGATAGGAAAAGAGGGTGCTGATCAGGGACCCGATGCCGAGGAGGCATACGCCGCCGGCGATCCCGCGCTCCCAGTGCGGCTGGGGACCAAGTCCCATCGAAAAGGCGAGGGCGAGGCCGAGGAGGAAGGCGACCAGCGGGGCGGACGCCACGGCGACGTCCACGAAGAACTCGTCCCAGTACGATTCCGGCTGCTTCGCGTTGAACTCGATCTGGGGCGCAAGGCCCATGGCCCGGGCCTGCGCGCCGAGGGCCTGAAGCCGGTGCGCCGGGAGCGGGTGGGTGGAGTGCAGTTCGTAGTACATCCCCCACGGATTCCAGAGGTCCCACTGCATCGCCGACACGGCGTTCGCCGGGTCGATCGTGGTCCCGCCGGCCGCCACCGAGGCCATCGCCAGACCGCGGGCGCTGACCGGATCGAAGATGCCGAGCGAACGGACCGCCTGCACCTCGGCCTTGCGGGACCCGTCCTCCCGCTCCGCCGGCGCGCTGGAAGCCAGCCCATACGCGATCTTCACCAGCGCGCGCTGGAGCGCATTCGGATTCCCGGTCTCGGTTCCCGAGAAGCGGTCCGCCCAGAGTTCGCGCACCCGGCTCAGATAGAGGACCACGTACTCGGCCACGATGTAGAGGAGATAGGCCACCAGCCCCACCAGCGGCAGCGGATTCCCGCCCTTCTTCCCGCTGCTGCTCCGCCGGACGCGCCGCGATGACTCCATGCAGAACCGGTAGAGCGAGTAGAGCAGGATGGGGACCGTCGAGGCCATCGTCATGACGAGAATGTCCCAGTGGATGGCGTGTCCGAGTTCGTGGGCGGCGACGGCGTCGAGTTCCTCCTCGTCCAGGAGATCGATCAGGCCCCGAGTGAAGACCAGCCTCGCATCCGAGGGAATGTGACCGTAGGTGAAGGCGTTGGGGGTCCCGTCGCGGATGATGCCGATGCGCGGAACGGGGATGCGGTGGCGGGCGCAGGTGGCGGCGATGAAGGCTCGGAGGCGATCCGGCAACTGGGCCGGGGTGACCCAGTCCAGGCTGTAAACCCACCGCAGGGTCCAGTCCATGATCCAGGGCGAGAGCAGGTAGTTCAGGAAGATGAAGCCGAGCGACACCACCGCGCCGATCGCCCAGCCGATCTTCAGAACTTCCGCCAGCAGGATGAAGACGAATCCGACCATCCCGTAGAGGGCGACGAAGACGAATCCGGTCCGCATCCCGAGACTGGGCAGGGCGGGCAGCGATCCGCGGAAGGGACCCCGGAGCACCGCCGCCGGAGCGGCGACAGGGGCGAATGTAACGGGTGGCTTTCCCGGTCCGGGTTCCGCCAGCGTGGCCATCGGGACAGCGGCCGTGGGAGAGGGCGGAAGGGCGGACGGGTCGATCTCCAGGAAGTGCGTCCCCCCGGAGGCGGCGGGCGACGAGGAGGCCGGCTCACGCCCCTGCGGGGGACGCTCCGGGATCGCGGGTGCCGCGGGCTGATTGCGGCCCGTGCCCCGGAGCGCCGGAACTCTGGGGGCGCGCCACTCCTTTCTCCGACGCGGATCGATCCCCTGCAGGTCGAGCTGCGCAAGCCGGTCGAGTTCGCCCTGGTCGAACCACATTCCCCGACATCGCGTGCACCGGTCCACCTTCAGGTCCCGCGCCCCGAGTCCTCCCAGGACGCAGGATCCCCCGCAGCGGGGACAGGTCAGCGGACTCGGCTTTTCATCGATGAGCGACTGTTCGAGAAGGGCGGCGGTCTTCGCCCGGTCCCGCGAGAAGTGCAGCGGCTCGCCGGCATCCAGCCAGATCCCCTCGCACTCGGCGCAGACGTCCATCAGGACGCTACGCTTCGTGAGGGTCTCCACCAGCGGTTCGCGACAGCGGGGACACGAGATCATCGGGACCGGCGCCTCCCGCCCCGATGCCGCATCGTGCCGACCCCGCCCTTGAGGTAGGCGCCGCGGTGGAGACACTCCTGGATGAGGCGCACCACCTCCGCGGGATCGTCGGTCAGCGCGAAGAGATTGAGGTCCTCCGGGTTGATGCAGCCGCGGGCGGCCATGGTGTTCCGCAGCCAGTCGGCGAGTCCGGTCCAGTAGCTGCGGTCGAAAAGGATGATCGGGAAGTCGTGGATCTTGTTGGTCTGCTCGAGCGTCAGTGACTCCATGAGTTCATCCAGGGTCCCGAACCCGCCCGGGAAGATGACGAAGCCGAGCGCGTACTTCACGAACATGACTTTCCGACAGAAGAAGTAGCGGAACTGGATGACCGTATCGGCGTACCGGTTCGGGGCCTCTTCGTTGGGAAGTTCGATGGCGAGCCCGATCGAGCGTCCGCCCGCCTCGCGGGCCCCCTTGTTCGCCGCCTCCATGATACCGGGCCCGCCGCCGGTGATCACCGCGAAGCCGGCCTTCGCCAGCCGGGCGGCGACCGCCTCCGCCGCCTTGTAGTGCGGCTGATCCGGCCGGGCCCGGGCGGAACCGAAGATCGAGATGGCGGGTCCGAGCGTGGCGAGGGTGTCGAACCCCTCGACGAACTCGCCCATGATGCGGAAGAGGCGCCACGGCTCCTCCTGTTTCAGCTCCTCGGTCCGCTTCCCGGCCATCAGGAAACGGGTGTCCTCGCTGGGTCGCGGCAGTCGTCGCTGGTTGGGCACGGCGGGTTCCTCCTCGCACCTGGGAATGGGGAGGCATGCTAGTCGCCCCGTCCGGCGTTGTCAAGGGAGCATCCCTCCGGACGGGGTCCCCGTCCCCCCCCCCGGCATGCCGTTGACCACAATGGCTGCATACACGTATTGTGGTCAATGATCGTGGACGGTGGCTCCGCGGCGGGGAGGGAGACTCCGATCGACGCTTCGGCCCATGCGCCAAATCGCCGACGATAGGGAAGGGGGAGTTCGGTCCTGCGGAGAACTCAGATGAGGAACTTGACCTGGCTGGCCCCGGCGATCGCCCTCCTTGTCGCCGCCGGAACGGCTTGCGCCGGCGAGGGCGACCCCCGCCCCGCCCTCCAGGTCCGGCGCCTCGCCTCCCTCTACGGGATGAAAGAGGAGAAGGCGCTTCCCGGAGGCCGCACGGAATTCAGCGGGAACGGTCATGTGCTGATCGTGGCGCCTCTGTGTCCCGGCGCCTTGATGGACGGCCGGTTCATTCCGCTCGACCCGCCTCCAACGGGGGAGGCGGAGGGAATGGCCGTTCGGGGAAACGCGCTGGAGGCGCTCACCGAGGCGCTGGTGGCGGCCATGGTCGGTCCACCTCCGGCGGTTTCGGTGCCGGCGCCCGCTCCATCGGCGTCGCCCGCCGGCGGGCCCGCGCCCGCGGACGATCCCCCGGCGACCGTTCGGAAGATCGTCATTGATCCGGGACACGGCGGCGATTTTGACGGGGCCCGGGGGCGACAGGGGTTGCTCGAGAAGACGGTCACCCTCGACGTCTCCCGGAGGCTTGCCGATCTCCTTCGCCGCCACGGAATCCAGGTGGTTCTCACACGAGACTCGGATCGCCATCTGTCGTCCAATCTGAGGGAGGATCTGAAGCGACGGGTCGACCTCTCCAATCACGAGTCCCCGGACTGTTTCATCTCGATCCATGCGAACTACGCCGCCTCCCCGGCGGTGAGAGGGTATGAGGTGTACACGGGACGCCCTGAGGCAGTGGACGAACGGGCGCGCCCCCCCGCCGCGGAACTGGACAACGCCTCCCGGCGCCTTGGAGCCGACGCGCCGGACGATCCCTCGACCCGTCGGGCGCTGTTCCACGCCCTTCAGCGGGAGTTCCGGTCGGAGAGCCGCGAGCTCGCGGAATCGATTCGCGTGTCGTTCCGGGGTCTTCCGACGGAGGACCGCGGGGTGAAGACGGCCGGATTCTACGTCCTCAAGTGGGCCGAGGTGCCGGCCGTCCTCGTCGAGCTGGACTTCATCTCGAACCCGGAGGTCGAGAAGAGACTGGGAAACCCGACCCATCGGCAGGAACTGGCCGAGCGTCTCGCGAGGGCGGTGGGGACGTTCGATCGGGAACTGGCGAAAACGTGCCGGGAGACGCGATAGCGTCGGAGCCCCGGATTTGCTGGCCGGAGAGTCGGGTCCGTGCTAGGGTGACCGCCATGAAGACCGCCATTCTTCTCATCGCCGCGATCGCCGGATTCCTTGTCCTCTCCGGCTGCGGGGTGAAGAAGTCGAGCGATCCGCGGGATCCCGACTTTCGACGGGATCGCGCCTTGGCTCTCGGGGATCACCGGAACTCTGCCTCCCTGGAGGAACTCGCCCGGATGTGTCTGGAGGATCCGGACGCCCTGGTGCGCGGACAGGCGGCCGCCTCCCTCGGAAGACATCAACGCGCGTCCGCCACGCCCTTCCTCCTGCGGGCTCTGGAGGACTCCAGCGCCCGGGTCCGCCGGGAGGCGGTGGTGGCGCTGGCGGAGAACGGCGACCGGGACGCCATTCCCGCGCTGCTCCGGATTCTGGGCAGGAGCCGGGGAGCCGACGCGGAGTCGGCGCAGGTCCGCCTGGCGGCCGCGACCGCCCTCGGCGCCTTCGGAGACGCCGGCACCGTCCCGGGCCTGATCTCCGCGCTCGAGGATCCGGATCCGGCCGTGCGGCATGCCTCCCATCTGGCTCTTCAGAAGATCACCGGTCACGACTACGCCGCGGACCCGGAGGAGTGGAGGCGGGTGCGATAGGTGGAAGGCGACTAGGCTCTGTCTGAAAACGGGCGATCTGAACGTTACATCCGGTAGCACAGGCTTTCCAGCCTGTGCGGCACAGGCTCGAAAGCCTGTGCTACCGGTTTCCTGCCACGTCCCGCGTTTTCAGACAGAGCCTAGCCGGGGGGAATGGCGCTGACCGGGGCCGGCGCGTTGATGGGGCGCGCCGGATCCGATTCCTGCTGCATCACCCGAACGAACGCCTCGACCAGAACCGGGTCGAACTGCGTCCCGCTGCAGCGCTGGATTTCGGCAATCGCCTTTTCGCGGGCCTCGCCGCGGTGGTAGGAGCGGTCGGTGACGATCGCGTCGTAGGCATCCGCAATCGCCACGATGCGGGCGCCGAGCGGGATGGCCTCGCCGGAGAGGCGGGAGGGATAGCCTCGTCCGTCCCAGCGCTCGTGCTCGTGCTTGATGACGTGCATGATGTCCCGCATCTCCTCGATCGGGGCCAGGATTTGCTCCCCGATCAGCGGGTGAAGCTTCATCTCCTCGTACTCCTCCTCCGTCAGTTTTCCGGGCTTGTTCAGAATCTGGTCGTGGATCCCGATCTTGCCGATGTCGTGGAAGAGGGCGCCCAGTTCCACGTTTCGGACCTCGTCCCGGGGCAGATTGAGCGCCTTGGCGATGCGCACGCTTACGGCGGCGACGCGCTTCGAGTGGCCTTCCGTGTACCCGTGCTTCGCCTGGAGGGCCCGTTCGAGGGCGGCGATCGCGCTGACGAACGCGTTCTTGATCTTCTCGCGGTTGTCCCACACCTCCTGGGTCCGCATGTTCACGCGCTCCTCGAGCGCCAGCTTGTAGAGCTTGTCGCTGATCTTCTGGGTGCGGCGCTCGAGCGCCACGCGGAGGCGGATGGAGACCTTGGACGGCTCCACGGGGGTGGTCACGAAGTCGTAGGCCCCGGCGCGAACGGCCTGGTAGGCCAGTTCGGCGTCATTCTCCGGCGTGACGGCGAGGAAGGCGATGTCCTTGTCCATCCGGTCGAGTTCCTGCAGGAGCCGGACGCCCGACATGCTGGGCAGCGACATGTCGATGATGCAGAGGACGATCTCCTCCCGGCGCGCGATGTCGATTCCGGCGGGGGCGGAGGCGGCGGAGAGGATGCGGGTGCGGCCGGTGGACAGGGTATCGACGAAGGTCTTGAGAAGGGGCGCGGACTCGGTGACGACGAGAAGCAGCTCTTCCGCGGTGTGAGACCCCATGTTGACTTCTCGAGGCGAGGCGCCCGCGTGTTCCCGGCGTTGAAGGCGCCGACCCCGCGTGCCGATCCTCACTGGTAGTGTATCGGCCGAACCCCGGCTTGTCAATCGCGAAGATCGGCCCGGCGAATCGTTTTGACCCTTCCGGAGAGGCGTGGTAAGGTGACCGCCCATCTCAGGCGAAGGGGTGCCGGATGAAAGGGAAGCGGCTCGCCTGGACGGCGGTGCGGGTGATCCTGACCGCGGCGCTGCTCGGGTATGTCATCAACCGGATTGAATTCCGGGATACCGTCACCACGCTCGACGGCCGGGTCTGGCACGGAAGCCTCGTCTCCGATGGCCCGGGAATGGTCACCCTGCAGCTCGACGACGGCACGGTGCGCGAGTGGCCCGTCGACGCCTGCCGGCCGGTGGGGAAGGAGCACGCCGCACCGGGACTCCTCTCCCTCGTCGGACGGCTGGACCTGCGCCGTTTTCTCCTTTTTTACGCCCTGTTCATCATCCCGATCGTCGTCGACATCTGGAGGTGGCAGATTCTCCTCCGGGTGCAGGGAATCGCCGTCGGCTTCTGGCGCGCCCTGCAGCTCACCTGGATCGGCCTCTTCGCCAGCGCCTTCCTCCCGGGGATCACGGGGGGAGACGTGGTGAAGGCGGTGCTGGTCGCCCGGAGCACCCACAGCCGGCGCACGGCGGCGGTGCTCTCCGTGTTCCTCGACCGCGTGGTGGGACTCGTGGCGCTGGCTTTCCTCGCCGGCGTGATCCTGGCCTTCCACCTGACGGAGCCGGACTTCCGGCAGGCGGCGATCGGACTCTACGGCTTCATCGCGGCGAGCGTGATCGGGGGCGTCGCCTACTTCGCGCCCGTCGTGCGGAACAGCCGTCTGGTCCGCTGGGCGCTGGAGAAACTCCCGTTCCAGGAGATTCGCCGGGAGGTGGACGAGGCGTTCCACATCTATCGCGACCACCCCTGGGCGGTGCTCGCGACGTTTGGTCTCTCGCTCGGGGCGCACTTCTGCTGGTGTTTCATGGCGTGGGGATTCGGGACGTCCCTCGGCATCACGGCGGCGGGGTGGCATCACTACTTCATCTACGTGCCGGTGATCATGATCGTCTCGGCCCTTCCGATTTCCGTGGGGGGGTGGGGGGTGGGCGAAGCCGTCTATGTTCACTTCTTCGAGCCGATCGGGGTGGCGCCCGCGGCGGCCGTGGCGCTTTCGGTGCTGGGTCGCCTCGTCGCGCTCTCGTGGAACATTCCGGGGGGGCGCTGTTCATCCTCGGGGGGACGGATCGGACAGCGATGAAGGAGATCGCGGAGGAGGAGGGGAGGGGGGAGGAGGGCGGCGGGGGGGGGGCGGGGGGGGCGGGGGGAGCAACAGCGACAACAACAACAGAAACAACAACAACAACAAAAACAACTACAACAACTACAGCAACAACAGCAACAACAACAGAAACAGAAAAAAAAACATGACGACGGAGAGAGACGGAGAGAGGGGGAGGGTGGCACGCGGAGGCGCGGAGACGCGGAGGAAGAAACGCGGAGGGGGCGGGGAGGGGGGGCCGTCATGCTTCTCCTGAAGGCCGTGGGGCTGGGAAAGGTCTTCCATCCACGTACGGCGGAGGAGCACAGGGCGCTCTCGGGACTGTACGCCTCGCTGCAATCGGGGTCCTGTCTGGGCGTGCTGGGGATGTCCGGGGCCGGGAAGACGACGCTTTGCCGCCTTCTCGCAGGTCTCCTGAGTCCGACGCAGGGCGGGGTCCAGTACTTCGGACCGGACGGACCGCTCGCCGCCCGACCTCCGATTGGCTACATCGCACCCGGGGTGCAGCCATCGCTCGCGCTGACGCCGCGGGAGTGGATCCTCAGCTGGGTCGCGGGGGTCGGAGCCTCCGCCGGGAAGGCCGACCTCTTCACGGAGGAGTTCTCGGGGTTGCAGGCCGATATCGGCGACTGGAACGCCCCATGTTCACGGGTCTCGGCGGCGGGACGGCTCGCGATGCTCCGAACCCTGATCGACATCGTCGACCCCCCGTGCGTCATTATCGACGACCCGGTGCCGGCGGGTGACGCGTCCGCGCAGGACCTGGTCGAATGGGTGTGCGACCTCACACGCCACGGGAAGGCGGTGCTTTGGGCCACTTCCTTCCCGGACCGCGTGGAACGCCACGCCCATGAGGTGATCCTGCTCGACCATGGACTCGCGGTCGCCAAAGGCGCCGTGGAGGAGTGGAAGCGTCGATCCTTCTCGACGACCCTCGAGGCGGCCGTGCACTGGCATCTGGATCAGCATCGCTCACTGCTGGAGGAGGGCCACTCCTGAGCGAACCCGCGACTTCCGGAGCCGGCCGCGAACCGCTGCTGCAGCCGCTCGTGGCTCGGCACTACCGGGTCATCTGGCGGGAATCGGTGGGTTGGGCCACCAGCATCGCCGCGGCGCTCTGGGGGGGAGGGATGACGCTTCTTGCGCCCCGAACCCCCTGGTGGGGAAGCCATCCTCCCCTGGGCGATATCGGCGCGGCTGGAATCTCGCTGGGTTGGCTTGCCTTCGCGCTAGGGTGCGCGTGGATTCCGTCCCTCCCTCTGGGCCTGGCCGATCGGCGCGACGGCGCGTGGATTCTGGAGGCCGTCTCCGGCATCGACCGTCGCCACTCCATCGCCGCGAGAGGCTGGGCCTGGCTGGCGCAGTATTCCTGGCTCCACCTGTGCGCCCTCTCGGGCGTGCTCTCCGTTCTGGCCGGCGCCGCCCTCGCTCGGGGCGTGAGGGGGGGGACGCTCGACGCGCTGAACCCGCTCGATTTCGGCCCCGGCCATTGGATCGCCTTCTTCCCCGTCGCGGTGATGTCGGCGGTGCCCGTCTGGTCGGCGGCCTGGAAGCATGGCGCGTCGACCCTCCTGATCGGGGTTTTCCTTCTGGAGCTTTGCGCCCTCGTTCTCGTCGGACTGGTCTCCCTCTCGATGACGGTGCGGCCGCCGCTCCTGAGCGCCCTCTTTCCGGTTCTCGGGTCGGTCGCGTCGGGCTCGTACCTGGGCGACCTGAGCGGATTCGCCGGATACCATGTCGCCGCGCTCGTCTCCTCCTGCCTCTACGCGATCGCGGCCCTCGGATTCGCCTGCAGGACGTTTCTCGACAGCGAAGCTGCTCTGGCGGCCTCGCGCCCGCCTGCGACCCCTAAGCCGGGCGTCGTGCGGCCCCCGGGCCTCACGCCCCACGCCGACGTCGAACACTCCGTGGCGGCGATCCTCGCCATCGGAATGATCGCCGTCTGTGCGGAGCCGCTTCTGCGGGGGTTCAGCGACACGGCCAGGCTGCTGATCCGCGAACTGGGGATCATCCTCCTTCCCACGCTGGCCCTCGCCACCCTGTTCCGGCTCCCGTTCCGCGAGACCTTCGCGCTCCGGACCGTCCCCCCCAACGCCTGGATCGGCGCGGTCGTGCTGGCGGTTGGCATGCACTTCCTTCTGCGCGAGGTGGCCGATGTGGTGCAGCGCATGGTCCCGCCGGACCCTGGGACGGTGAAGCGCCTCACGCAGGAGGTGGAGGGGGTGGGGCGGTCGCAGGGAGCGATGGGGACGCTGCTGGTGCTCGCCCTGGTGCCGGCGGTGGTGGAGGAGTTTCTCTTCCGGGGATTCCTGCTGAGCGGCCTTTCGCGGGCCTTCGGGGCCATCGGCGGCGTGCTCTCCACCGGAGTCCTGTTCGGGCTCGTCCACGGGGCCACGGCGCGGGCGGTGCCGCTGGCCCTGTTCGGAGTCGTGCTGGCTCTCGCGGTACGGCGCTCGGGGAGTCTCTACCCGGCCATGGCGGCCCATGCCGCGAACAATACAGTGGTGCTCCTCGCGATCCTGCTGCCCGCCGGTGTTTCTGCTCCGTGGCTGCGGGGGGAATCGCCCGTCCCTGCATGGACACTGGCCGGGGGAGCGGCGCTGGCCGCCACGGGCTGGATGCTGCTCCGGCCGTCGGCCGCCGGGGCGGACTCGACACCGACGCAGGGTCCTGAGTCTTTTGGCTTGCCACCGCCTCCCGGCCCGTGCTAAGAATACACTTTCGAGGAGGACCTGACTTCGGACACCCCATGAGACGGTTCCTCGTCACCGGCGGCTGTGGATTCATCGGCTCGAACTTCATCCGCCGCTGTCTTCACGCCGATCCGGACCTCTCGATCGTCAATCTCGATCTCCTCACCTACGCGGGAAACCCTGAGAATCTCGCCGACCTCGACACTCATCCGCGCTATCGGTTCGTCCGGGGCGACATCGCCGATCCCGCCCAGGTACGCGCCGCCGCCGGGCGCGATACGCCCGACGCCCTCCTGAACTTCGCGGCCGAATCGCACGTGGATCGCAGCCTGGCCGACGCGGCCCCGTTCGTGCGGACCAACATCCTCGGGACCCAGGTCCTGCTCGACTTTGCGAAGGAGCGCGGGATTCCGCGCTATCTCCAGGTCTCCACCGATGAGGTCTACGGATCGCTCGGGCCGACGGGCGCGTTCACGGAGACGACCCCGCTCGCCCCGACCAGTCCCTACGCCGCGAGCAAGGCCGGAGCCGACCTCCTGGTCCTGGCCTTCGGAAAGTCGTTCGGGTTGCCCGTGATCATCACGCGCGCCTCGAACAACTACGGGCCCTACCAGTTTCCGGAGAAACTCATCCCGCTGATGATCTCGAACGCCATCGAGGACCGTCCTCTGCCCGTGTACGGCGACGGCCTCCACGTGCGCGACTGGCTCCACGTGGACGATCATGCCGACGGCATCCTGGCCGCCCTGGAACGGGGGAGGCCGGGAGAGGTCTACAACATCGGCGGGGGGAACGAACTGCCGAACCTGACGGTGGTCAGGTCGCTGCTGGCCGCGGTCGGCAAGCCGGAGTCGCTCATTCGATTCGTCACGGACCGTCCGGCGCACGATCGACGCTACGCCCTGGACGCCTCGAAGGCGCGCCGTGAACTCGGCTGGGCCCCGGAGGTGGCGTTCGCCGAGGGGCTGTCGAGGACGGTCGCCTGGTATCGCGACCATCATGAGTGGTGGGCCCGGGTGAAGAGCGGGGCCTACCGCGAGTACTACGCGCGCCAGTACGGCGCCGCCCTGGCCTCCGAAACGGGGGCCTGTCCGACCTGATCACCGAGGAGTACCGCCATGAGTCTGCCGCAGTCGTCCTCATCCGTCGCTTCCTCCCCGTCTCCCAACGGGGTGGACTCCGGCGAGGCGAGCGCCGGCCTGAAGGACATGGAGAAGCTGCTCGTGGCCATGGTGAAGAACAAGGCCTCGGACCTTCACCTGAAGTCCGGGCTTCGTCCGATCCTCCGGATCGGGACGATCCTGCACGAGGTGGGGCAGCGTCCGATGAGTCGCGAGGATGTGAAGCGCCTGTGCTATGAGATCATGGACGATCGCAACCGCAAGCATCTCGACGAGATCGGCGGGGCCGACTTCGCTTACTCGATCGACGGCGTCGGCCGCTACCGCGTCAACATCTTTATGGAACGCGGCCAGGTGGCGGCCGCGATCCGGCGCGTCTCGACCGACATCCCCTCGTTCGAGCAGTTGAACCTCCCCCCCGCCATCGCCAAGATGTGCTCGTTCAACCAGGGGCTGGTGGTCTTCGTGGGCCCTACCGGGCAGGGGAAGTCGACTTCGCTCGCCTCGATCCTGCAGTGGATCAACGAGAACCGTAAGGTCCACATCATTACGATCGAGGACCCGATCGAGTATCTGTTCAAAGACGCCAAGTCGTTCGTGAATCAGCGGGAAATCGGAATCGACACGCCGGACTTCAATACGGCGCTGAAGCACATCGTCCGGCAGAACCCGGATGTCATCCTGCTGGGAGAAATGCGCGACTCGCACAGCGTCGATGCCGCCCTCCTGGCCGCCGAGACGGGCCACCTCTGCTTCGGCACCATTCACGCGTCGAGCGCCGGTCAGACGATCGGCCGCATGCTCGACCTCTTCCCTCCGGAGCGACAGGATCAGATCCGTCAGTTGCTGGTCTTCAATCTGAAGGCCATCGCGGTTCAGAAGCTCATGCCGTCGTGCAAGGAGGGGGTGCGAATGGTCCCCGCGGTGGAGCTTATGATCGTCAACCCGTCCATTCAGAAACTCCTGAACGAGAAAGAGGATAAGAAGATTCAGGACGTCGTGCGGGGCGGGTCGGAGGAGGGGATGCAGGACTTCAACCAGTCGCTGGTGAAGCTGGTGAACGCCGGGCTGGTCTCGAAGAAGATCGCCATGCAGTACTCGCCCAATCCGGATCAGCTGAAGATGAACCTGCAGGGGATCTACCTGGGCGAGGACCACAAGATCCTCGGCTGATCCCGGGTTATCCGTAAAGTCCGCAACCCCAGCCGTCGAAAATAGATAATGTAGGCCGTGTCGATGGTCGGGGCGGCCGGAGGATACAACTCCGGTTGCCGTTCGCCATTTCTGCGGACGCGCGAGATGGAACTGAAGGATTACGTCGCGATCCTCAAGCGGCGGGCCCCCTGGTTCGCGGGGACCTTCGTCATCTTTGCGCTCTCCTGCACCTATCTCTACTACCGGGAGCCGGTACGGTACACGGCCAGTTCCCAGGTGATTGTCCGGGTTGAGCTCTTCGACTACTACTTCCGGCAGCAATTCGGGGTCCCGGTCCGCCTCACGGGCGTGACGTTCGCCACCCGGCAGCAGCTGCTCAAGTCAAAGCCCGTCTTGCAGGTGGCCGCCCGGATTTTCCAGGCCAACGCGCTTGCGGGCGGGGACGATCCGACGAAGTGGAGGCGCACCG
>JACPTZ010000025.1:0-47757 GCA_016192525.1 Planctomycetota bacterium | reverse complement strand
TGACCCAGCACGGCGATCCCCTGATCAGCAGCGACAATGCGATAGCCCTCCTGGAGATGGCGGATGCGATCGACACCTCCGTGCAGATGAGCTCCGACACGTCGACGCAGATGATCGACTTCATCGCGACCGCCGCCACCGATCGTGACGCGATGCTCTACGCGCACTCCCTCGCCGCCGCCGCGATCGACACGAGCAGGATTTCCGCCCAGGCGGACATCCAGGCCGCGCGCGGCACGGCGCAGCAGAAACTGCAGGAGTATGAAGAGGGACTCAAGCGCGACATGGAGAAGCTGCACAGCAAGTATCTGTCACTGGAACAGAAGCTCACCCTCAAGAACCAGGGCCGGGAGGACGCGATCCGCCGCCAGGATGAAGCCCGCAAGGTGATCGACGCGAAGGAGAAGCGCCTGGCCTATCTGGCGAAGCAGGTTCACGCCGGTCGGGGGGCGCCGGGCACCCGGATTTCATCGGGGGGGCCGCCCTCGCCCCGCATGGAGAAGCTCCGGGAACAGATATCCACTCTCACCGCCGAGCAGGCGGATCTCTACCTGCGACTGACCCCGGATCATCCCGAGATCCGGGCCCTCGAACGGCGCATCGAGAGGATCCAGGAGGATCTGGCCGCCGCCGAGCGGGAAGCCGCCGGCGCTTCCGTCTCCGAGCTGCAGCTCCAACTGGCCGACGAACGGGACGCCCTCCGTGCGGCCGCCGAGCGCGAGCAGACTCTGGTGAAGGAGATCAACGACATCGAGAATGAGGAACTGAACTACCGCCGCCTCAAGCAATCGATCGCCCGAAACGAGGAGGGCGTCCGGCAGATGAACACCGACATCGAGCGATTCAATTCCATCCTGTCCCTCACTACGGGCTACGTCGAGGCTTCTGAATGGCCCTCGGCGGCGATCCAGACCGGCCGCGGCAGCCAGCGGTTCATCCCGTTCTGGACCCTCCTGGCCTTCATCGTCTCTCTGGGAATCGCGTATCTGCGCGAGTACTTCGATACCGCCGTCATGAGCGAGTACGACATCCGCCGGCACCTCAACCTGCCCGTGCTGGCCGTGGTTCCGCTCGAGTCCGACGAGCGCATTCTGCTGACCGACCTGGCGCTTCGCCATCCGCTCGCCGAGGTCTTCAACACGGCGGCGACCCTCATCCGGTCGGCCATGGTCGAGGCTTCGTTCAAGTCGTTCCTGGTCGGGAGCGCGGTGGCGAAGGAAGGAAAGACGTCGGTCAGCGTGGACCTGGCCATCGCCATGGCCCGAAAGGGGCTAGACGTGATCCTGGTGGACGGCGACCTGCGCATCCCCGCGGTACACTCGCTTCTCCACCTTGAGAACACCCGGGGGATCACGACGGTGCTCGAGGCCCGGCTGGCCAAGACGAAGCCGGGGGAGGCCACCCCGCACTGGCCCGATGATCCGGAGTGCGACGTCCGGAAGTACATCCAGAACACCGGGATCGAGAACCTCCGGGCGATCACGAGCGGCCCCTCGCCGAAGAGCACCGTCCGCCTCATCGAGTCGCAGGCCATGAAGGACCTGATCGCGGAGTTGGAGGGGGAGTGCGACTTCCTGATCTTCGACACCGCCCCGATCTGCACCGTCGGCGACACCCTCATGCTGGCCACGATGGTGGATGCCTGCATCCTCGTCGTAGGCGCCGGCCTCGCCGAGCAGAAAGACATCTCCTGGACCAAGCACCTGCTCGACAACGTGTCGGCCAGCGTGCTGGGGGTCATCCTCAACCGCGCCACCCAGGGCAAGGGTTCGGAATACTACTATTACTATTCAGAGGACCGGAAGAGTATCCGTTTTCCTCTTCTTCCTCTGTATCCGTTTTCCTCTTCTTCCTCTGTATCCGTTCTCCTCTTCTTCCTCTGCGTCCGTCCTCCGCGTCTCCGCGCCTCCGCGCGAACCCCTCCGCGTCTCTCCTTTGACTCCCCGTCCTTTTTCTTCTGTTTTTCCGAACCATCCCCTCCCAGACCGGTTCAAGTAGGCGACGGTCGGCCCTTCAAGCCGTTGACAACTGGAGCGTAAGGGATGGATTGCTCAGGAGTTAGAGAGCACATCACCGCCCACGCGCAGGGGGAACTTGAAGCCCCTGGACTCCCGGAACTCATTGTGCATTTGACCGGGTGCGCAGACTGCCGCAAGGCCTATCACCAGGTCTGCAAGACGCTCCGATTCCTCCACGCCGTCCCCGATCAGCCCCTCCCCGCCGCCAGTTGGTCCCGTCTCGCCGCGAAGCTCCCTCCCCAGGACCAGCCCGGAACTGTCGCCGACCCACGGCCCCTGGCCGTGGCATCCGCCGCCGGGCGGGCGGGTCCCGACCCAGTGCTTGCAGGAAGGGCCGTTGGCCCGGCCGGAACGCTGAGCGCGAACGAGGGCGACGCGCGCTCGACGATCGGTCGGTCCCCGCCCCTGCGGCTGGTAACAACGTCCGCCGCGATGCCGGAACCCCGGCGTCGGGGGCCGTCGTCCCTCACCATGCGGCACGCGGGGATGTGGGCGGCTGCAGCACTGGTGGTGGTGTGGGGGGTCTGGTTTACGAAGGAACAGGCTCTCGAACGCGAAGTGCAGAATCCCGGGGCCCGGAACTCGTCGGAGTCAGTTGCGGTCTTCCTGGGTCCCAAGCCGAACGCCGACGGTGCCAGTCTCATGCGTGGGGTGGAGCGATCGGTCTCTGCGGGCAAATTCGATCAGATGTGCCTCCAGGTAGGCGGCGATCTTGAAATCGAGGGACCTGCGTCTTACTCCTTCGCCTCCCGCACGCGCTGCCGTCTCCTCTCGTGCACC
Source organism: Planctomycetota bacterium (assembly GCA_016192525.1). Classification (GTDB taxonomy): domain Bacteria; phylum Planctomycetota; class MHYJ01; order JACPTZ01; family JACPTZ01; genus JACPTZ01. The sequence continues at coordinate 44,959 of JACPTZ010000025.1, read as the reverse complement.
TCCGCCAGATTCGATCTCCCCCGGCTGTCCGGACCCTTTGGGGTGGAGACACCGGCCGGGACCATCGAGGTGGTGGGAACGAAGTTCCGGGTCACCGTCTCGACCGATGTGACGCGGGTTTTCCTGGAGCAGGGGGCCATCACGCTCACGAACAATCTGGGGAGTTGTCGCGCACTACCGAACTCTTTTTCCGTCATGCGTGCGGAGAGCCCCCCGGTCAGCATGACGTTCACAGAGGCGCTGCCGGGCTGGACGTTTGGACGGTGGGGAAGGAGACACGAGGGGGACCTGGGAGTGGCGTTGTGTCTGGTGGGTCCGGAACCCAGGGTGAACGAGGATGTAGAGATTGGGTGCACTCTGCAGCGGATGGAGCGGGATGTCCGTTGGCCCCTCGACTTTGAGCCCATCAGTTCCGCCTCGCCCTATTACCTCCTGACGATCACCCCTCCCTCCGGTTCCCCCTATACGATCAACCTTTCCAAGTGCCATCCGACCGAAGTAGAGCCCCTTCCCACGAAATCGAAAACCGCCGGACTCCTGACCCTCCAGCCCCGGCAGACCTACACCGTGCGCTGCCGGATTCCGCAAATGTTCAAGACACCGGGCCGGTATCTCGTCACGGCCCTCTATGGCAGCGGGTCTGCTCTTCCCGCGTCCACAACGGATCAGACGTGGTCCGGCCTGATCGAGTCCTCGCCCATTACTGTAGATGGGAGGTGACGTCATCCTACTCGGTTACTCTGTTACTCTGTTACTCTGTTACTCCGTTACTCCGTTACCCCTCCATGCCTCTCGACCTCGTCACCCGTCGCCTCGACACCCTCCGCCGACAGGCCCGGTCGCTCATCCTCTATGATGGTCTCTCCCGGGTCCTCCTCGCCGCCGCCCTCGCCGCCTGCGTCACTTTCGCCATCGACTACCTGATCCCGTACCTCCCGCGCGAGGTCCGCCTCACCCTCCTCGCCCTGTCGGTCCTCGTCGTCGTCTTAGTATTCTACCGGCGGGTCATCCTCCCGCTCCGTGTCACCTTCTCCGACGACCGACTCGCCCTCTATCTCGAACAGCAGTACCCTCAGCTCGGCGACCGCCTCATCAGTGCCCTCCAGCTCTCCCGCTCCTCCGACCAGTTTTCCCGCTTCAACTCCCCGGTGATGGTCACGGCCGTGGTGGACGACGCCGTGAGGCAGGCCGAGCCGCTCGACTTCGGTCGCGTCGTCCGGTCCGAGCGGGTCCGCCGGCTCTGCGGCTGGACCGGGGTGACCCTCGCCGTCCTTGTGGGACTCGGTTTCTGGCAGAGCGCCCTGGCCGGAATCTGGCTGAACCGCCTGTTGGGAGGGGATGCCCGATGGCCGCTCAGCGTCGAGCTCCAGGTGGTGACGCCCGGGGACCGGGTGGCGAAGGGGGAGGACTACGCGGTCCAGGTGCGCGTCCTGAAGGGGCGACCCTCCAAGGGGACGATCACCTTCCGGTTCGAGGGCGCCGCCGAAGAGGAGGAGCGCCTCACGCGGCGGACCGACACCGAATTCGTGTACGCCTTCCAGCGCGTCTCCGACTCTTTCCAGTTCCATGTGACCGCCGGCGACTACCGTTCCGAAACCATCTCGGTGAAAGCGCTCACCCCGCCCCGTATCGACCGCCTCTGCGCCTTCCTGCACTATCCCAAGTACACCGGTCTCACCGACACCCCGCCGGAGCGGCCGGAGGAGGGCGGACATCTGAAAGTCCCCTCGGGCACCCGGATCCAGATCCGGGCCCACGCCAACATTCCCCTGGCTTCCGCCCAGCTCCTCGTGGGACCGCGCGGAAACTCGCGCGTGGAACCGTCGAAGATCGAGCCGGACGAGCTCAAGGAACCCAAGGTGGTGAGCGGGGAATTCCAGGTCTTCACCGACACCGAGTACGCCCTCTCTCTCACGGCCACCAACGGCCTCGGCACGGGCGGAGACCCGATCCGGTACACCGTCCGGGTCGTCATCGACGTCGCGCCGGCGATCAAAATCGTGAAGCCCGGAATCGACAAGGTGGTCACTCCCACCGCCACGGTCCCTCTGGCGGCCCAGATCACGGACGACTTCGGCATCTCCTCCATTGCGCTCATCTGGAAACTCTCCTCGGGGGAAAGCCCGGCGGAGAAGACCGTCCCGTTCGACATCACGATGAACAGCGACCGCTACGGTGCGAAGAAGATCGATTCCGCTCATACGCTCGACATGGCCGCGTGGGGCGCGAAGGAGGGCGACATCTTCCAGTACTGGCTGACGGCCTCGGACAACCACGACTCGCCGGGACCGAACACGACGAAATCGCACGTGTATCAGATCCAGGTTCGGGCCCGGAACGAGCTGGAACGGCGCCTGGAAGAGGTCCTGATGAAGATGAAGGAGGACGTGCGGCGCACGGCTGAACTGCAAAAGGGGATCCAGCGGACGCTTGAGGACTCGCAAACCGCCCTTGGAACGCGCGACTCCGTCACCGGTCCGGAGCGGGAGAGCCTGCGCGCCAACGCCACCCGCCAGCGCCAGGTCACGCAGAAGTCCGACTCCCTCGGAAAGCAGATGGCCGAGGTCCTGGAGGACCTCCAGAACAACAAGCTGTGGGACGTCGGGGCTCAGGCGCGACTGGCCGACATCCGCGCCCTGCTCGACGAGATCGCGAAGGCGAAGTCGCCCAACGCCTCCGAACTCATGACGGCGGGGGCCAACGCCCGCACCGGGGCCGATCGCGCGACACGCCTCGGCGAGGCCTCCCGCAAGCAGACGGAGATCGGATCGGACTTCACCGAGATCCTTCAGAAGATGGACGAGTGGGAAGACTACCAGGAGATCGTCCGCATCTTCCGCGAACTCCGCGAGCAGGTGGATGATGCCGGGAAGCGGATCAAGAACACGGGCGGCAAGTAGGCCTCCCCCGAGGAAGAAGGAGTCTGCCATGTCCCTCCGTCGTCCGGTCGCCTTCGGCCTGCTGGCCGCCCTGCTCCTGCTCGGGGGAGCGCCGCTCCGGGCCGGAGACGAAAAGAAGCCGATCATCGACCAGATGGACGAGGTGCGGCGCCGGGTGGCCGACCTCCAGGTGAAGATGGAGCGGATCCGCAAGAAGATCGCCGAGAGCCAGCAGTTCTATGCGGACAAGCTGGGGACGGCGAAGGAGATGCTCAAGGAACGGCTCGTCGAGAAGAAGATCGAGGAGGTCCTGGAGGCGATCCGGCAGGACAAGTTCGGGATCGCCGCGGAGAAGGTGGAGGTGGTCTCGAAGGACATCGATGAAATCCTGAACTTCCTGGAGAACCGCAAGGGCAACGAGCAGATGAAGGCGCTGCTCGAGAAGATCCGCAGGGCGATGGCCGAGTTGAAGCAGCTCCAGAAGGAGGAGCAGGAAATCCGGGACGACACCGCGCGTCTCCAGCGCGACCGCGACGCGGAAATCGCGGCCATGAAGGGCGCGCTGGAGGAGGCGGAGCGCCTGCAGCGGGAGCTCAAGGAGGAAAACGACCGGAACCGGCCCTCGGAACAGGCCGCGAAGATGGCCGATCTGGAGCAGAAGCTGGGTGATCTCGCCCGGCAGCAGGAGTCTCTGGCCTCCGAGACGGGACAGGCCCAGTCGAGCGACCTCCAGAAACTGAATGAGGTCGCCTCGGCCCTCAAGAAGGCCATCCGGCGGCAGCAGGAATCGCTCGACGAAAACAAGGCCATCCAGACGAGCGAGGAGGGAGTCAAGGTCGCGCTTCAGAAGGTGAACAACCTCCTGGCGGAGCAGCAGGCGGCGACGGAGAAGACCGGACAGGCGATCGCCGACCCACAGAGTCAGAAGCCCGAGGCGCTCGGAAAGTCCCAGGACCTGATCCGCCGGAACACCGACGACCTCGGCGATGAACTGTCCCGCCTCCCCCTGCCCGAAGGGTTGAAAGATCTGGCCGACGCCCGCGAGGCGGTCAACAAGGCGGCCGCGCGGATGGAGGACGCGGCCTCCGATCTGAAGGAGGGAAGCGTCACGCCCGCCCGGGAGACGCAGGAGAAGGCGGTGGCGCAACTGGACGGCGCCCGCAAGTCGCTCGAGGCGCTCCGCGACAAGCTGGCGGCGGGCCGGGAAAAGATTTACGGCGCGATGGCGAAGGGGCAGGAGGAAGCCCGATCGGTCACCGACCAGGTGGCCGCGCAGGCCCGGGAGGCGTCGTCGCAGGCCTCGGCCGCGCCGGTCTCGGAGGCGTTGCAGAAGGCGGAGGCATCTCTGGGAAAGGCCTCGTCGGCACAGCAGCAGGCCGCTCGCGATCTCCAATCGAAGAACGGACCGGCCGCCCAGAAAGGGCAGGAGTCGGCGCTGTCCTCGATGAAGGAGGCACAACAGAATCTGGAGCGCCTGGCGGATCAGGTGGCCCAGAAGGAGAAACCCCGGCTGGAGGCGCTGGCGGAAAAGCAGGCGGAACTGCAGAAGGAGGCGGGGAAGGCCTCGGACCAGCTCCGCGAGGAGGCGAAGAGCGGGACGGCCCCCAGCCAGCAGGAAGCCCGGGAGGGCATGAAGCAGGCCGCGGAGAAGTCGGGCGCCGCGGGCGCCATCATGGGGATGGCACAGCAATCCCTGGGGAAGAACGCCCCGGGCCAGGCGCAGAAGGAGCAGCAGGCGGCGGCCAACCTCCTCAAGGAAGCGCAGGAGAGGGTGAAGAAACTCCGCGAGCAACTGGCGAAGGACGCCGCCGGCGAGTCGGAGCGCACCCGCAAGCTCGCCCAGCGCCAGAAGGAACTCGAGGAGCAGACCTCGAAGCTGGCGGACAAGATGCGCCAGACCGCCACGGAGCAGGCGCAGAAGGACCCGTCGCTGTCCCAGGGGGCGCAGCAGGCCGGGCAGAAGACGCAACAGGCCGGCGACCAGATGTCCAAGGCGCAGCAGAATCTTCAGAACGAGAGAAAGCCGATCGCGTCCCGGAACCAGGAGGAGGCGCTCCAGGCGCTGGCCGAGGCAAAGAAGGCGCTGGAGGAACTCAAGAAGCGCGGGATGACGGAGGAGGAGAAGCGCCGGCTGGAACGGCTCAGCGCCCGTCAGCGTGAGACCGAGCAGAAGACCAAAGACCTTCAGAAGCAGGTCGAGGAGATGGACCAGAAGAAGGCGGCCCAGAGCCTCGACAGCGCGGGAAAGAACATGAGCTCGGCCGAGTCCAATATGCAGCAGGGACAGCCCCAGCAGGCGCAGCAGGACGAGGAACAGGCCCAGAAGGACCTCGAGGAGGCGATGAAGGAGCTCGAGGAGGCGGAGCGCCAGTACGCCAACATGCAGCAGGAGGAGGCCCTCCAGCGGCTCGAAGCCGACATGGGCGAGTTGCTCAAGAAGCAGAAGTCGATCGACGAACGGACCATCGTCCTCGAGGGCGCCCGGCTTTCTTCACCCGACCAGCGCTTCACCCGCGAGAAACTCGCCGAGCTGAAGACCCTCGCCGGCGATCAGAAGAAACTCGCCGAGGAGGCGCGCGAGGTGAAGAAGAAGGTCGAAAGCGAGGCCGCGGAGGTCTTCGCCTGGACCCTCGGATCCGCCGCGGACGACATGGACTTCGTCGCGACGCTTCTGGGCGAGCAGCGGCGCACGGACGAGTCGACCCAGGAGGTGCAGGCGGACATCGAACGCAAACTCCGGGAGTTGCAGGAGGCGTTCCGGAATGAGCGAATGCGCCGCAGCAAGAAGGGTGGACAGCAGGGCGGCGGGGGGGGCGGCCAGCAGCCGCTCGTGCCGGCGATCGCGGAGTTGCGGCTCCTTCGCCAGATGGAGATCAACGTCAAGCGCAAGACGGAGGAGTTCGCGAAAGGGTCGATCGAGCCGGACGCGAAGGAGCTGGACGAAATCCAGCGGACGATCCTCCGCCGCCTCTCTCACGAGCAGGGGACGATCGCGGAACTGACGCAGAAACTCGCCGATCGACTCCAGCAGCGGCATCAGCCCCCGCCTGAGAAAGGGGTGGAGCCGGGTGAGGGCGGAGAGGGGGGAGGCGGAAAGTAAGACGCCGATTCGGGCGGTCGCCCCGCCGGACCGGGCGACGCGAGGAATCAGGGTGGACATCCCGGCTCCGGCGGGGTATACTTCTCACAGAGGTCCCTTTTGGAGGCTGGTCCCATGAGAGTCGCCGCAGGATGGCTCGTGCTGATCGCCGCGATCGGGGTGTTGACCTCGCCGGCGGTGCAGGGTGACGACGGTGCGAAGCCCTCGAACGACCTCGAGAAGGCCCTCGAGGAGCTGGACGGCAGCCCCGCGTCCCCGGACTCGCCCCGGGAGCCGAAGAAGGAGTTCGGATCCACGGAGGAAGCCAACAGGGAGCTGCAGGGGGATGAGGAGGAGGATGAGGAGATCGACCCGGTGGAGTCGCTGAAGACGATCAAGCAGCTGATGGAGGAGGCGCAGCGGAGCCTCTCCAAGGCCAGTACCGTCGATCCGAAGGAGGCGGTGAAGCAGCAGACGACGGTCATCGCAGAGATCGACAAGCTCCTGGGGGGTTCGAAGAAGAACCAGCAGGGGGCGCTGGAGGAGATTGAACGACTGATCAAGCACGCGAAGGGCTGAAGCTCCGGGTGCGGCAGCGGGCAACCGGATCGGTCGCCCCAACCGAAGGACCAGGCCCAGAAGCCGGAGGAAAAGAAGCAGAACCCGCAGAATTCGGAGAAGTCGAGCAGTCCCGCCCAGAAGCCGTATGACGTGGCGCCGCACACCCCGCCTCCCGAGAGCATCACCCGCACCGCCGACGACAAGGATCGATGGGGGAATCTCCAGGACCGGATGCGCGACGAGATCGAGCAGACCCGGCAGGAGGAGTTTGCCAACGACTACAAGGATCGGTTGGAGAAGTACTTCAAGATCCTCGCGGGAGAGGAGTAGGAGTCCGGGATGTGCGGGAGCGCGCGACAGGGCCGGGTCCAGGGATCACCTCGCCCGGCGCGCCCCCTCTGGATCGCGTTCGCCGGAGTGATTCTCGCGCTCGGGGCGGGGCCTCCGGCCTGTCCTCAGGACAGCACCTCCACCACGCGCCCCCCCGATACCCCTGATTTCGTGGAGATCACTCCGGCGGCCCTCCAGGCCACCGAGCGGGCGCTGGCCTTTCTGGCTTCGCAGCAGTCCCGCAACGGGTCCTTCGGCACGCAATACCCCGTAGCCGTCACGAGCCTCTCCGGCCTGGCGTTTCTCTCGCACGGGAATCAGCCGGGGCAGGGACGCTATGGCGAGCAGGTGCGCCTGGCCATCCGCTACCTCGTGTTTGACTGCGCCCCGTCCCGCGGGGGGTTCATCACCGAGCCCGGGCAGGGGCAGTCCCGGATGCACGGGCACGGATTTGCAACGCTGTTTCTGGCCGAGGTGTGGGGGATGTCCGAGACGCTGGACGCGACGCTCCGCGACCGGCTCCGAGTCGCCATCGAAGGGGCGGTCCGGACGATCGAGAACTCCCAGTCACGGCTCGGCGGGTGGTACTATCTGCCCAACAAGGCGGACCTGGACGAGGCGAGCGTCACGGTCTGTGAAGTGGCCGCCCTGAGGGCGGCGCGAAATGCCGGATTTCAGGTCGACAAGCAGGTGATCGACCGCGCGATCTCCTATCTCAAGAAGAGCGCGAACAAAGACGGGTCGTTCAAGTACAGCCTGTCGATGGGGCAGACCCGTTCGAGCTCCGCCCTGACGGCGGCGGCCGTCTCCACGCTGAACTTCGCCGGCGAGTATTCCCTGCCCGAGGTCCAGAACGGCCTCAAGTTCCTTCAGAAGTTCAAACCCGGGACCGACCACAACAACGGGCACCAGTTCTACGAGGACTTCTACGCCGCGATGGCCATGTTCCAGGCTGGAGGGGCCTTCTGGGAGGAGTGGTTTCCGCTCATCCGCGACGACCTGATCAAGCGCCAGACGAAGAGCGGGGCCTGGGAGGGCGAGTACGGGACCGAGTACTGCACTTCCCTGGCGTGTCTGATCCTCCAGATTCCGTACCGTTATCTGCCGATCTTGCAGAGATAGGATCCAGGTTGAGACCCCCGCTCGCGCCCCTCATCGCGTGTCTCCTGGCCGTTCTGTTGACCCGTCCGTCCGATCTCCGCGCGGGTGATGCGCCCGCCGCCCCGGCTCCCTCCTCCGATTTTCCCGATTTCGACGAGATGACCCCGGCCGGTCTCCGCTCCATCGAGAAGGGTCTGGAAAGCCTCGCCCAACGCCAATCCCGGAACGGGTCGTTCGGCGCGCCTTACTCTGTCGCCGTCACGGGCCTGGCGGGCATGGCATTTCTCGCCCATGGGAACTTTCCGGGCGAGGGCCGATACGGAGAGCAGGTGGGCGGAGCCGTTCGATATCTCATGTCATGCTCGCTCCGTGTGCCGCAGGGGTTCATCACGGAACCCGGCGGTCCCCAGTCCCGGATGCACGGCCACGGATTCGCCACGATGTTCCTCTGCGAGGTCTTCGGGATGGAGCGGGGGCTGTCCGGCGAGACGCGTGAGTCGCTTCGCCGCGTCATCGAGAACGCCGTCCATTGCATCGAGCGGAGTCAGACGCGGAATGGCGGCTGGGGATACGAGCCGACTCCCCAGGGCGGCGAAGAAAACTCCGTGACGGTCTGCGTGGTGGCCGCGCTGCGGGCGGCGCGCAACGCCGGAATCGCCGTGGAGAAGTCATGCATCGACCGCGCGATCAGATACGTGAAGAGATGCCACAACGCAGGGGACGGCTCGTTCCGTTACGATCTCTCCCCCGGCGGCGGCACTTTTGCCCTCACCGCCGCGGCGGTCTCCACCCTCAATTATCTCGGCGAGTACGACACCTCCGAGGTCCGGAAGGGCATCCAGTACCTCTTCCGCCACCAGAAGGACGAGGAGGCGCGGTACGGCCACTACTTCTACCAGCATTTCTACGCGGCGCTCGCGATGTGGCAGGCCGGGGGGGATTCCTGGAAGAACTGGTATCCGGCGATCCGGGATGAACTGGTCAAGAAGCAGTCGCCGGACGGCTCCTGGTCCGGTGACTACGGCCTCGAGTACTCGACATCCTGGGCGCTCCTCATCCTTCAGATCCCGACCCGCTATCTCCCCGTCTTCCAGAGATGATGAAGGCCTCTCCGGTGCTGAGCCGGCGCTGATGGATCACGAAGAGACTGTCTCAGAAGTTCGCCGTAGGGACACGGCGGCGCCGTGCCCCTGCAGACGGCGAGTCTTGAGAGAGTGACTTGGGAACCGTAACGAAATGACTGACGGGATTCTCCCCCCCCGCAGGGGCGGCCCTTGCGGCCGCCCCCCTGCGGGAGATGCCTCAATACTCCTTGTGCCGGGACGCTCGAAGCGCCGCTCGACAGGGGGGGCGGGGGCGAGCCCCGCCCCCACTCAACCCGCAGGAATGCCGCAGTCATTTCGTTACGGTTCCTTAGCGTCGCCGGAGCCGTCTCAACGCGCTGGTGCGGCGGGAAGAGGGGGGACGTGAAGAATCCGGCGCGGGACGAACCGACCGCGGGGTCGAAGGGGCGGTCGGCCGGGCGGGCGCGGGATCCTTGATCTCCGGCAGGTCCGAGGCATCCATCTCGACCACCGTCTCTGCGTTTGGATCGGTCTTGCGCGATGTCGGCCGCGACGCCGACACGGCGGGTTCCGCCATTCTCATCGCCAGATCTCCCCGCTCGAAGGCCTGCACGATCTCCTGCATGGCCTGAACCAGGAGTGCGGGAGAGGCGTACCGACGCGACGGGTCCTTCTCCAGCAGTCGATCCACCACCTGGGAGAGGGCCGGGGTGATGTCGAAGCGGGCGCGGCGCAAGGGGGTCAGCGGCTCTGCGCAGTGCTTCGCCATGATCTCGGCGGCGGTGCCGCCCGCGAACGGGGGACGGCCCGAGAGGATGTGATAGAAGGAGGCGCCCAGGGCGTAAAGATCGCTCCGGATGTCCACCGCGGCCTCGCCCCTGGCCTGTTCGGGCGAGAGATAGGCGGGAGTGCCCAGCGCCCCTTCGTCCACTTCGCCGAGGGTGGTTCGAACGAGGGCAAACCCCAGGTCGCAGAGCTTCAGGGTTCCGCTCCCGGTGAGCATGAGGTTGGCCGGCTTGATGTCCCGGTGCACGAGCCGGTGGAAGTGCGCGTGCTCCAGCGCCCGGGCCGCTTCCAGAAAGAGCCGTGCGGCCCGTCGCTGCTCGATCGCCCCGCCGCGCTGGACGATCTCCGCGAGGGTCGGACCGTCCACGAACTCCATCGCAAAGTAGTAGATCCCCCCCTGGGCACCCGAGTCGTACGCCATGACGATATTGGGGTGTACCAGCTTCGCGAGGATCCGGGCCTCCCGGAGGAAAAGGCGCACCACCTCCGGTTTGCGCGCGAAATGGGGGAGGAGGACCTTGATGGCCACCCGACGGTCGAGCGACACCTGGTGAGCCCGATAGACCGCCCCCATCGCCCCCTGCCCGATGCGCTCCTCGAGGCGATAGCCGCTGATGAGGTGGGGGGTGGCGAGCAACTCGTCGCGGGGTTCGCTCGCCATATCGCGGCGGTTCCCTCGCCCGGAAAGGGGGTGTTCGCGTGAGGCGTGAAAACGGAGTCAGGCGGGACCGCCCCCGCACCGGGAGCGGCCCCGCCTGTGGGTGTCACCTGCGGTTCAGGTACGCATGCCGGCCGTCTCGGGAGGACGGCTAGCCGTTGTTCGAGGCCTTCGCGGCCTTTGTCTGCGCCTCGGTCAACTCCTTCATGGCCTTCTCGAAGAGGTCGCCGCGGACGTCGGAGTTCGTGATCGACTCGAACTTGGCAATGGCGTCCTGATACTTCTTCGCCTTGGCCAGGTTCTTTCCCTGATCGAAGGCCCGGGCCTGCTCGGCCTTGATCTGCTGGATCTTCTGGTAGTACTTCGGCAGCCTGGACTGGATGGTGCTGTACAGCGCCGAGGCCACCTTGGAGCTGCTCGTCTGCTTCTCGAGTCGGGCCACGATGTTGCCCTGCCCGTCCGCCACCGCGAGCGACGGGAAGGACTTGATCCCCATCTCCTTCAGCAGGTTCTGGTCGGTCGCCTTCGCGTCGATCTTGACGCAGACGAAGAGCTTCGTCGCGCGCGCCAGATCCTCGTCGTCGAACGTGTTCTTGCAGAGTTTCTCGCAGTCGCCGCCGACCGGGGCATCCTCGTGCGGCCAGGAGAGGAAGAGCAGGATCGGCTTATCGCCGTCTGAACCCCACTCCTGCGCGGGGATCTTCGCCGATCCCTTGGCGTCCGTGGCCTTGACGTCGGCCGAGGAAACCACCGTGGCCGCCTTCAGGGTCTGCTCCACCCACGAGACCTGCGTGTAGCGAGGCTGCTCGACGTACCCACCGCGACGTCCGCCACCGGCGGACCCGCCGCTTCCTCAGCCACCGCCGCCGCAGTTCCCCTGGGCCCACACCGAGGGCGCCGTCGACGCGGCCACGATGCCCAGCGAGAGCACGGCCGTCTTCCAGAACCGCATGACACACCTCCAGAAAAAAGGAAAGAGAGGCCGCGGGCGTCCCGTACGCCCGCGGACGAAAGGAGTCCCGGTATTCTACCCTTTTCCCGCCTTCTTTTGAATATCCAAAAGTTCTTTTTGAGCCTTATCGAAGAGGTCCGTCCGCACGTCCGAAGCCGTAATCGACTGGAGCCGTTCCATCGCCTCATCGTACTTCTTCGCCTTCGCGAGCGCCCTGGCTTGTTCGTAGGCCCGCGCCTGCTCCGCCATCGTCTGCTGCAGCGTCGAGTAGTAGGCGGGGAACTTCGACGAAACGGTCCGCTGAAGGGCGCCGGTCACCTTGGCGCTGCTCGCGAAGTCGGTGATCCGGTGGACAATGTTGCCCTCGCCGTCGGTCACCGCCAGGACCGGGAACTTCTGGAGCCCGAGGCTGCGGAGGAGCGAAGGATCGGCGTCCTGGGCGTTCACCTGGAGGCAGACGTAGAGCTTCGTGGCCCGGGCCAGATCTTCATTGTCGAACACCGACTTGCACAGCTTCTCGCACGCCTTTCCGGAGGGCGTCTTGTCGTGCGCGCAGGAGAAGAAGACCAGCACCGGCTTGTCGCCGGCGTTTCGGATCTCGTCGAGGGGGATGCGCCCGCTGGTCGCCGGCGATTCACCCTTCACGTCGGCCGAAGAGACGACCTCGGGGGCCGTCAGACGGGTCTCGGTCCAGCTCACGAAGGTGTATCGCGGCTCCTGCGCGTAGCTCTTGCCGCCGCCCTTCTTTTCTCCGCCGCCGCCTGCCGCCGCCGCAGTCTCCCTGCGCCCAAGCCGTGAGGGGGGACGCCAACACGACCGCCGCCAGTCCGATCGCGAGATGCCGCCAGAGTCTCATGGACCTCTCCCTTTTCCGGCTACTTGTTCCCGTTTCCCCGCGCGGAATTCGCGAGATCGGGCTTCGACTTCGGGCTGTCGCCGCCGAAGTCCTGGGTCCAGTACGCCCCGGTCTTGCCCACCCCGAGTTGAGTGTATTCGCCGAGCATGTTCCGGTGATGGCCCGAGGAATTGTACCACCCCGTGAAGGCCCCCATCGCGTCCTGCATCCCCACGGCGCAATTTTCGCCGGCGCCCCCGGGGTATCCCTCCTTCGCCACGCGGTCGGAGGGGCTGTGCATTCCGGGGACATCCTCATCGTGGGTCAGAATCCCCTTCGCCTCCATGTAGTCGCAGTGCTTCCGGGCCGCCTTCGCCAGCCGATCGTCGGCCTGCAGAATCTTGTAGCCCATCATCTCCCGGTACTCGTTCGTCAGCTTGAGAACCTCATTCTCCTCCGGCCCCATCTGCGTCTGGTGTTTCTCGTTGAACTCCCACATCTTCTTGTTGTAGTCGATCACCGACTGGTCGTGCGAGTCCGCTCCGACATTGCGGAGGTCGAGCTTCTTGTTCAGCATCGCCAGGAGCGACGACATGTCCTCACCCTCGGCGGTGGGGACGTCATACTTCTGGACCCACTCGTCGATCGCCTGGATGAACTGGATCCGGTCCCCGATGCCGCGGTCGAGGTGGGCCACGTATTCGCCTGCCTTGTTCCAGAGCTTCCGGACCTCGGCCACCGCTTCATCCACCTTCGGCTGGCCGATCCGTCCATGGTCCTCATCCGGGTAGATCTTGAGATCGAAGATGACCTTGATCGCCGCTTCGCGCTTCTTCACAAGCTCCTGCTTCACCGCTTTCAGGCGGTTCAGACCGACCATCCCCTGGGTGTTCTGGAGGTCCTTCGCCACCATGGTGCGCTTGGTCTGGAAGGCCTTCACTCGACGCTCGGGGATGTTGAGTTTGCCCTTCACGTCGGACGTGATCGCCCCGTCGGCCAGAATGGCCTCAAGTCCCGCGCACGCGTCGGAGATCTCCTTCTTGCCCTTCTCCACGCTGTACGCGCCGGCCTTGACGATCTTCGAGCAGAGCGTGTCCACTTCGTCGTCCTTCACCGCGAACTTGTGCTCGTCCGGGGTGCACCACTGCCCCTTGAAGTACAGGAACCCGCCCTGCGGGATCTTCATCGCGCGGATGCGGCCGACGTAGGCCTGGACTTCGTTCACCCGGTCCGAGTCTTTCGTCGTCACCTCGTACAGCGTCTCCGCGCACTGCCTGGCCAGACGCTCCTCGTGCGAGAAAACGGCCAGCGAGTAAAGCTCGTCCGCCTTGAGCGGCAGTCGGCGATACAGTTCGTACAGCCGGGCGGCCTTCAGGGCCCCCCAGGTCTGCTTCGTGAAGCCGCCCTTGAAGTCGATGTCCATCCCGCGGTCGTCCGCCTGCTTCATCGTGCCGGCGATCCCCTCCGCCAGCTCCACGCGGTCGCTCTCGAGCGACTTCTGGTTCACGCCCTGGATGAGGAGGTCGAGGAGTTGCCCCATCCGGCGGACCTCCGTCAGGCGCGAGGTCAACTCGTCCTTCACCGGCTTCAGCTTCGAGGAGGTGATCCGACCGAGGATTCCCTCGTACTCGCGAATGGAGTCGCGATACCGGCGTTGCTTGGCGAGCGACTCCGCCTGGGCGGCGAGGGCGAGCGCCTCCGAGCGCCCCTTGAGCGTCGTGGAGTCGAGCGTCTCCTCCGTCTGGCCCGCCGCGAGCATGTCGATCCCGGAGATCTTCAGGCGGGCCTCGAAGGCGTAGGCGGTGCCGTCGAGGCGCTCCAGGCTCTCGTTCAGGAGCGCCCGGGCCTCGTCGTACTTCTTTGCGGCGAGGAGGGCGTTGACCTGCTTCAGGACCCCCGCGTAGTCGGCGTCCGCGGACGTGTTGATCACGGCGCGCTCGCGTTCGATGCGCGACGCCACGGACGGGGCGGCCCCGTACATCGAAGCGAACTGACTCCACTCGGCGAGGGCGAGGGCATACTCACGCTGCTTGAGGAAGGCGTCGGCCGTGGCCTTCACGTCGGCGAACTGCTGGTCGGCCGCCCTGGAGATCTGGGCGTCAATGAGCGCGATCTCGCCCCGCGCCTTCTCGACCAGCGGGGAGTCCGGGAACTTCGCGACGAAATCGGCGAAGGCCTCCTTGACCGCCGCCGGATCGCGCTCGATCATCAGGGTCTTGCGCACGTTGGCCTGGCGGAAGGCCTCCTCGGCCTTCTTCTGGGAAGCCAGGGCCTGCTCGACCTGCCGGAGCCCGTCCTGCGCCTGAACGGCATAGATCGTGTGACCGTAGTCGCGGAGGAAGGCCTCGAAGGCGTCCTTGGCCGCCGGCAGTTGACCGGCCTGCCGCGCGGAAGTGGCCAGATGCAGGGCCTCCTGCGCGTTGCAGTCGTTCTGGTACCGTCGATAGAGTCCGCCGCCGACAAGGAAGAGGACGACGGCCGCCGTCGCCAGAATGGCACGACCCTTCCAGTCCACGCGTTTCGGCGCCGGGCCGTGATGGGTGGTTCGATGAGTGGTCCGGTGAGCCGGCGGCGGCGGAGCAAGCACGGCCGCGCCCCTCGGGATCGCCGGCTCCTGGATGGTGGGTTCGGGAACTTCTCCACTCTGAGGGACGGACACGAAGACGATGCGGACCTCCCCGATCTGAACGACGTCCCCCGGACGAATGGCCAGCGTGTTCACCTTCGCGCCGTTCACCGTCGTTCCGTTGGAGGACTCCAGATCGGTGAGACGGTACTCGCCGCCCTGAAGTCGCTCGATCTGGCAGTGTCGGCGTGAGGCCTTCACGTCCTTGAGCGGGATGTCGCACTCCGGCGCTCTTCCCATCACGAGCGTGGGCGCCTTCATCTCGAAGGTCCGCTCATGACCTTCAGCGCTGATCCGGAAGATCCCCATGTTCTGCTCCCCGATTGAAGTCGTTGCCGGCGTTAGCCTTTGTACCCAAGACTGCCTTACGCAGGCCATTCTCTTAGCAAGGGTTGTGCCATGCGGCGCTCAGCATAGATGAATGTGTAAATAGTTGTACGATAATAGTTTATGTGTATGCCGTTGTTGACAACAGCCTGGTTCTGTAAAGGAGCCATTACACGTCGAGACTCGCGTGACTCACAAATCTCAAGTCATTTATACCGAAGATGTTATGAGTGGTGTGGGTATTGCATTTTGCTGGGAGGACCGATTCGCTTTACCCTCGCTAGCACCTTCGACCGACCGCTGCTGCGACCAGTCGGATATCGGAGACCAGTTTCTTAAAGTCATCAGGCGTCAATGCTTGAGGTCCATCACAGAGGGCTTTCTCGGGATGGGGGTGTACTTCGACGATGATCCCGTCGGCACCGGCGGCGATGGCCGCAAGAGTTACCGGGGGAATGAGCGTCCGGCGACCTGTGGCGTGACTGGGATCGACCACCACCGGGAGGTGAGTGAGTTCACGGAGGACCGGGACGGCCGTGATGTCGAGCGTGTTGCGCGTGTAGGGCTCAAAAGTACGGATGCCCCGCTCGCAGAGAATCACATTGTAGTTCCCGTTGGACAGGATGTACTCCGCCGCCATCAGCAGCTCCTCGAGCGTCGAGGACATCCCTCGTTTGAGGAGAATGGGCTTCGAGAGGCGTCCGACCTCCTCGAGGAGCGAGAAGTTCTGCATGTTCCGGGCGCCGATCTGCAGGATATCGGCGTGTTTCGCGACGAGCGGGACATCCACCGGCGACATCACCTCGGTGACGATCGGCAGCCCCGTGATCTCGCGCGCCTCGGACAGGATCTCCAGTCCTTCCTCGCCGAGACCCTGGAAGGCATAGGGTGAAGTGCGGGGCTTGAAGGCCCCTCCACGCAGGACGCGCGCGCCCGCCGCCTTGACCCGTTTCGCGCACTCCAGAGTCTGCTCCCGCGTCTCCACGGCGCAGGGTCCGGCCATGAGCACGACCTGCTGACTTCCAAAGGTGACGTCGCCGACGCGGATCTGGGTGTTGTCCTTGCGGAACTCCCGGCTTGCGAGCTTGAACGGGCGCAGAATCGGGATGACCTTCTCGACGCCGGGGAGCACTTCGAGCCGGGCGGACTCGAGTCGTCGCTCGTCGCCCACGACGCCGATGATCGTTTTCTCCTCCCCCTTGGAGAGATGGGGCTTGAAGCCGTTCTTCTCGATGACTTTGATGACTTCCGCGACCTCTTTCATGGTCGCCCGGGTACGCATCACGACGATCATCATTGGGGCTCCGGGGAAAGGAAACGAGACGCCCCATGCTAGTGCGACGGGGGGGGGGCGTCAAGGGAAGACGGCGCTCCACCCTCGCGGAGTCGCCGGAACTCAGAACCGATCAGGCGCGGCCGGACGCCCTGATCCCCGGAGACCGGTCAGGCCTGAGACGTCCCGCAGCCCCCAGATACCCATGCCACATCGCGGACTGGCGGCGGGTCGTGTTCACCAGCAGCAGCACGCGGACCACGCGCGGCATGGCGCCGCGAACGGGGATCTCCGACGCGCAGAGCAGGGGAACATCGGTCCACCCGATCTGCCGCGCGGCGAAGGCGGGGAAGTCGGCGTCGAGATCGCGCGTCACCGTGAAAAACGCCGCCGCGACGGCCGTCAACCGGAGGCGGTTCCTGAGGATGAGATGGCGGAGCAGCTCCTGCGTGCCCGCCGCTATCGCCGCGCGCGTGTTCGACTTCACCTGAATGGCGCCACGGATTCCTCGAAGCATGATGTCACACCCTCCGTCTCCGGCGCCCGTCGAGCGCCCGGCGCAGCGAACGGAGTCGAGCCTCGACGCCGCGCACCGCCGCGTCCCTCGATGGGGCGCGTCGAATGATCTCCACGAGCGCGCTTCCCACGATTATGCCGTCCGCCATCCCTGCCAGAGCCGAGGCGTGCGCCGGCGTCGAGACTCCAAACCCGACCGCCAGCGGCAGCCTCGTCACCCGGCGCACGCGCGCCACGAAGGGCGGGAGTTCCGGGGAGAGTGCTTCTCGGACTCCCGTAACCCCTGTTGTGGACAGCAGATAAACAAATCCCTTCGCCCTTCCCGCGGCGAGGCGGATCCGTTCCGCAGTGCTGGTCGGTGCGAGGAGTGGAACCGATGCGACACCGCGATCCGCCAGCGCCTCATCGAGATCTCCCGACTCTTCCGCGGGAAGGTCGGGGACGATGACGCCCGCCACATCGGCCCGGGCACATTCGGCCGCGAATCGGCGAACTCCAAAGCTCAGGATCGGATTCGCATATCCCATCAGCACGAGCGGCACGCGGGTCGCGCGGCCAAGCCGCCTCACCGCAGAGAAAGCCCCCGCCACGCTCATGCCACCGTCGAGCGCCGTCTTCGACGCGAACTGGATCGAGGGGCCATCCGCCAGCGGATCGGAGAAGGGGAGTCCGACCTCCACCACATCCGCGCCGGTGCGCGACGCCGCGAGAACGAATCGAGCAAAGCTCCAAAGGTCCGGGTACCCCGCTGTGAAGAAAGGGGCCAGGGCGGTTCGACCCGGTTGAAAGGCGGCCCGGAGCCGCTCCGCGCCGGTCATCGCAGCGCCTCACTGACGGTGTGGACGTCCTTGTCGCCGCGGCCGCTCAGGTTCACGAGCAGCAGCGGGCGCCGGCCCCGTCGGCGGGCATTCTCCCGGATCCAGACCTTCGCATAGGCCAGTGCATGCGACGGCTCCAGCGCCGGGCGAATGCCCTCGCACCGCGCGAACCCCTGAAAGGCGATCGAGTGCGTCTCGGTCACCTGTCCATCCCGGTCCTGCAGCAGGTACGAGAAGGACCCGTGCAGAACGCCGGGTCGCCCCCTCCCGAGCGAGGCGCAGTGGCGTCGGCTGCGAATGCCCTCACCCTCGGCCTCGACTCCGATCAGCGCGACCCGACGGTCTCCGCGGAACGCGTGGAAGATCCCCATCGCGTTCGATCCGCCTCCGACACACGCGACGACGGCGTCCGGGAGCCGACCCGTCTCGCGACGGATCTGCGACCGGGCTTCGACGCCGATGACCGACTGGAAGTCTCTGACCATCGTCGGATACGGGTGCGGGCCGACGGTGGAGCCGATGATGTAGTGGGTCGTACGGCAATTCGTGACCCAGTCCCGGATGGCCTCGTTCGTGGCGTCCTTGAGCGTGCGGGTCCCGCCGGCGACCGGCACCACTTCGGCGCCCAGGAGACGCATGCGGTACACATTCAGCGCCTGGCGGCCGATGTCCTCCTCGCCCATGTAGACGACGCAGCGCAGGCCGAAGAGGGCGCAGACCGTGGCGGTGGCCACTCCATGCTGGCCGGCGCCGGTTTCGGCGATGATCCGCATCTTCCCCATGCGCCGGGCGAGCAGGACCTGTCCGAGGCAGTTGTTGATCTTGTGCGCGCCGGTGTGGTTCAGGTCCTCCCGCTTCACGTAGAGTGTGACGCCCCCGCCGCACGCCCCGGCGTAGCGGTCGCAGCGCGTGATGGGGGTCGGTCGCCCGGCGTACGAGGTGAGGTAGTGGTGGAACTCGCGCAGGAAGGCCGGATCGGTGCGCGCGGCTTCATACGCTCCCGTGAGTTCATCGAGCGGGGCGATGAGCGTCTCGGGCACGAAGCGGCCGCCGTACGGTCCGAACTTGCCGGGGGCGGAGCGCGGTGACTTCACGGGGCCGGCCGCTTGAAAAGGGCGTAGCGATCGCCGTGTTCCACCAGTTCCCAACCATCGGCGCCACAGCGGGCGTTCTCCATCGGCCCGGCGATCGTCGTCCAGCTCGGCGCGGGCGCTGTTCCAGGAAAGCGAACCCGGCCGGGCCTCGCCGTCCGAACTGAGACAGACGAACCTGTACTCCCATCGACCCCGAGACTTCCCCTCCTGCGCCTCCGCCGGGAACGCGGCGAACACGCCGATCGCCAGCGCGAGGGCCAGAGCGGCACTCATCCACCTGTTCCTGCCTGACATGTGTGGCTCCTTACCTGATGGGCGGCCGGGATCGGGCCGCAAGAACAAACGCCTTCACTTTCTCCGGGTCCTTGCGCCCCGGCCTTCGCTCGAGGGTGCTTGCGGCGTCCACGGCGAACGGGCGGGCGATCGACATGGCCTCGCCCGCATTCCCGGCGTGGAGTCCACCCGCCACGAAGACCTTCCAGCCCGCGCGAGACCAGCGCCGGGCCAGCCTCCAGGCGGCGAGGCGGCCGCGTCCGGCGAGTGCCTCGCGGTCCGGATCCGGTCGCGCGTCGAGCAGGAGATGCCTCACTCCGGCCCGCCGGTACTCCCGGAGCAGGTCGGCCGCCGGCGCCCGTCCTGAAAACCGGAACGCCTTGATCACCGGCCGACCGGTCGCGCGGCGCAGCCAGCGGCACTCCTCAGGCGACTCCCGGCCATGAAGCTGGATCGCGTCGAGGTTGAGCGCGGCCACGCAGGCGGCGACATGGAGCGGGGGCTCATCCACAAAGACGCCCACACATGACGCCTTCCGCGGCACCTCCCGACAGATCCGCCGCGCCCGATGGAAGGCCACCTGCCGGGGACTCCGGGCGAAGACGAGCCCGATGTAGTCGGCTCCGGCGGCGGCCGCGGCCCGGGCGTCCCGAAGGTTGGTGACTCCGCAGATTTTGACGCGCGGAGGGGACACTCGGTTCCCGGAATGTCGGCGGCGGTTCATCGGGGTGAGGAGTATACGTCCAACCCTCGGCGACGGCAATCCTCAACGATCTCCATTTCAGCGACGAACCTGTCCGGGAGAGGGAGGCCGGAGGCGTCGGGTCCCAGGGCGAGATCCAACGGCGACAACCCGCAACGCCTTCCGGTCGAGGCTCACTTCGCGCCGGCGCGGGTCCAGTCGGATGTGCCATCGTTGCAGGAAGTCATCGCCGAGGATCAATTCCTCCGTGAGATCCGGCACGATCGTGACCCCGGTGACGAGCCGCTTCCCCCCGATCACCACATCCACGAAAAGGCCCTTGCGGGCCTCAAAGGTCCCCACAGCAGCGTGAAATCGGGTGGGCTCGGGAAGCTCCTCTGGAACGCCGAGTCGGGGCGCAATGTCCTCACGGAGCATGGAGTGAGAAGCCCCCGTGTCAAACAGGGCTTCGACACGCGTGCGACCCTTGTGTCCGATGACGAGCAGACGCTTGCGGATGATTCCCATCTCGACCTCACATCGCGTGTCCTCTGATAGTGTAGGTGGGGCGGAGACCAGGGTCAAGGGAGAGTGGGATTGGCCCGCGCCTGGGACCCGAGCGACGTGGCGAGCACGGCCGGGTGGCGCGACTTCATGAGCGCCTCTCCCACCAGCACCGCATCGTATCCCATCCGGCGCAGGGTCCGGACCTCTGTCGCTGTCCTGACGCCGCTCTCCGCCACGCGGACGGCATCCTCCGGCACGTGCCGGATCAGTCGCTCGCAGATCCGCGGGTCGACGCGGAGCGTGCTGAGATTGCGGTTATTGACGCCGATCAGCGTGGCGCCGAGAGCGGCGGCCCGGTCGGCCTCGGCGCGGGTGTGGACCTCGACGAGGGCGTCGAGTCCGGCCGCCGCAGCCGCCCGCCAGAGCCGCTTGAGACCCGCCCCCGGGAGATACGCGGCGATGAGCAGAACGGCGTCGGCCCCGGCGGCGCGGGCCTCGAGGATCTGGATCGGATCGCAGATGAAATCCTTCCGCAGGATCGGGAGTCGAATCGCGGCGCGGACCGCCCTGAGATCGTCCAGGGAGCCCCTGAATCCCGCCGGCTGGGTGAGAACCGAGACCGCCCTCGCCCCCGACCGTGCATAGACTCGGGCGACCTCCGCCGGATCGGCCTTCAGCCGGATGGCCCCGCGCGAAGGGGAGGCCCGCTTGAACTCGGCGATGAGCCCGCCTCCCCGAAGGGCCTCCGCGAAGTGCATCGGCTCCCGCCGGGCCGCCTCGCGCTCGAGGGCGCGAAGGGCGGCGGAGTTCCTGAGGAGCGCCGCGAGGCGGGCCTTCTCGAGGCGCCAGATTTCGGATACCGTCACGGGCATGGGGCCGCCAGGATGCCAGGAACAACGGCCGACGGCGAGAACTCTATGACTGTACTGAAGCGTCGTATGTCGGTGAAGCGCTCGGCGCCTCCGCGTGAAACACTCCGCGACTCTGCTCTCTCTGCGGGCGCTGCCTGCGTCAGGCCGGCCCTTACGGCGTCGGTCGGAAAGCCCGCAGCGCCTCCAGCTTCCCGCGCGCGGCGCCGGAGTCAATCGACTCCGCCGCGAGGCGTACTCCGGCGCGCAGATCGGGCGCGCGATCCGCCACCACTCCGGCCGCAGCCGCATTGAGCAGCACCAGGTCTCGGGCCGGTCCGGACTCCCCGGCGAGGACCCGCTCCGCGAGCGCGCGGCTCTCCTGTACGTTTGCCACGCGAAGTCCGTCAAGACCCTCCCGGCGGGGGAGACCCGCGTCCTCGGGAGCCACCCGGGTGGTCCGGATCGACCCGTCCCGGAGGATCGCGGCCGTCGACTCGCCGGTGAGACTCAGTTCGTCCAGCCCGCCGTCGCCGTGGACCACCATCGCCGACTTCGATCCGCAGGTCCGGAGCACCTCCGCGGCCAGAGGGACCCAGGCGGGATCGTAGACTCCCATCACCTGGCCGGGTGCATTCGCCGGATTGGCGAGCGGACCGATGAGATTGAAGACGGTTCGGACCCCGATTTCCTTCCTCACGCCGGCCGCATGGCGCGCGGCCGGATGAAACGCCGGAGCGAAGAGGAAGACGATCCCGATCCGGTCGAGGCACCGGGCGGCCGCCTCCGGTGTGGATTCGAGCGGGATGCCCCAGAACTCGAGCAGGTCGGCCGATCCGCAGGAGGAGGAGACGGAGCGGTTCCCGTGCTTGGCCACCGGGATGCCGGCCCCGGCCGCCACGAAGGCGACCACCGTCGAGACGTTGAACGTGTGCGACCCGTCCCCGCCGGTCCCGCAGGTGTCGATGTAGAAGGGGGTCTCCGGCCGGACCGTCTTTGCGTTCGCCCGGAGCGAGTTCACGCAACCCACGACCTCGTCAACCGTCTCGCCCTTCAGCCGGAGCCCCACCAGGAAGGCCGCGATCTGCGCCGGGGTGGCCTGTCCCGCCAGAATCTCGTTCATCACGGCGGCGGCTTCGTCGCGGCTCAGCGAGCGCCGGCGGGTCAGGGCGTCGATCGCTTCGCGGATCATGGCCGTCACGCCCCGCGCCCTGGCACAGTGTCGAGGTAGTTTCTCAGCAGATGCACCCCCTCCTCCGTGAGAATCGACTCCGGATGGAACTGCACGCCGTCGACCGGGCGGTCCCGAAGACGGAGCCCCATGATCTCGCCGTCTGAAGTGTGAGCCGAAATCTCGAGCGAGGCCGGAAGGCCCTTCTCCTCGACGATGAGGGAGTGGTATCGGGTGGCGGTGAAGGGATTCGAGAGCCCGCGGTAGAGGCCCTTTCCGTCGTGGTAGATTCTGGAGGTCTTCCCGTGCATGAGCTGCGGGGCCCGCCCGACGCGACCGCCGAAGGCATGCCCGAGGCACTGGTGACCCAGACACACGCCGAGCACGGGGATGCGCGTCGAGTAGTGTTTCAGGAGGGCGTTCGAGACGCCCGACTCTGCCGGATGCCCGGGACCCGGCGAGATCACGAGTCCATCCGGCTTCAGCCGCTTCGCCCCCGCCAGCGTGACCGCATCGTTCCGGCGCACCTCGACCGCCGCCCCGAGCGAGCCGAACGCCTGCACCAGGTTGTAGGTGAACGAGTCGTAGTTGTCGATGATCAGCAACATCCGGCCACCATCCCATCTCCCTCCAGTTCTGACTCCTCTTCTGTCTTCGTTTCTATCCCCTCATCTGTCTTCGTCTCTGTTTCCTCTTCTGTTCCTGTTTCCTCTTCTGTTTCCTCCTCCGCTTCTGTTTGCTCTTCTGTTTCTGTCTCCTCCTCCGCTTCTGTTTGCTCTTCCGTTTCTGTCTCTTCCTCCGCTTCTGTTTCCTCTTCCGTCTCCGTTTCTGTTTACCAACATCAATTCGCGTAATTCGCGCAATTCGCGGTTGTCCCCGGCCCGGTTTCAGCGGACCACCAGTCCGCGGCCGGACTCGGCCATGCGGATGGCGGCCAGGAGTGCCTCGGTCTTGTGGACCGTCTCCTCGTACTCGCGCTGCGGATCGGAATCGGCGACGATCCCGGCCCCGCCCTGGACCACGTAGCGCCCGCCCTGCAGCAGGATGGTCCGGATCGTGATGCACATGTCCATGTCGCCCGCGAACCCGAAGTACCCCATCACCCCGGCATAGTGCTCGCGACGGATCCCCTCCAGCTCCTCGATGATCTCCATCGCCCGCACCTTCGGCGCGCCGCTCACCGTCCCGGCGGGAAAGGTCGCGCGGAGGAGATCGAACATGTCCCGCCCTCCGGCCAGACGCCCCTCCACGTTGGAGACCAGGTGCATCACGTGGGAGTAGCGCTCGACCGTCATGAACTCCGTGGTCCGGACGCTGCCATACTCGCAGACGCGACCCAGGTCGTTTCGCCCGAGATCGACCAGCATCACGTGCTCCGCCCGCTCCTTCGCATCCTCGAGGAGCGCCTTTTCGTGCGCCCGGTCCGCGGCCGGATCGGCCCCGCGCGGGCGTGTTCCCGCGATCGGACGGACGGTGGCCACGCCCTGCGTGAGCTTCACCAGCGCCTCGGGCGAGGAGGCGACCATCTGGAAGCCGCCGAAATCAAAATAGACCATGTACGGCGAAGGGTTGATCATCCGCAGCGCGCGGTACACCTGGAACGGCTCCGCCGCGGTCTCGCCCGTCAGCCGCTGCGAGAGCACCACCTGGAAGATGTCTCCCTTCCGGATGTACTCCTTCGCGCCCTCGACCGCTCTCCGGAAGCGGTCCGCGGTGAAGTTCGACCGGGGCGGGGCGGACACCGGCCGCTCCGGCGGAGGGGAGGGCGGGAGGAGCGGCCGGGAAAGCGCGGCGACCACCGATTCCACCTGTCTCGCCGGGTCCGCCTCCGGTCCGCCGATGGCGATCACCCGGAGCGTCCGTTTCACGTGATCGAAGACGACCAGGGTGCTCGTGAGGTGGAGGATGCCGAGCGGGAGACCGAGGTCGCGCCGGGCGGTGTCGGGCACACGCTCGAGCGACCGCACCAGATCGTATCCCAGATAGCCGACCGCGCCGCCGCACAGACTCGGCAGTTCCGACATCGCCGGCAGGGAGTAGCCGGCGAGGACGTGCTTCAGGGCGCCGATGGGATCTCCCCGATGCGGGTCCCGGGTGGTGCGGCCGTCCCGATGGATCGTGATCTCCCCATCGCCCAGCTCGATCCGGCAGTGCGGCGCGAGGCCGATGAAGGAATAGCGCCCGAGGTTCTCGCCCTGCTCGACGCTCTCGAGCAGGAACACCGCCCCGGCGGGGCGGAGCTTGAGGAAGGCGCTGACGGGCGTGTCACAGTCGGCCGGGATTTCGGCCGTCACGGGCCGGAGCGAGCGGCGAGGAGGGGTGAAGCGTCGGGTGTCGTGGAGGCGGGAGGAGGGCAATCACTGTCCTTTCCTCGCGGGCGAGAATCGCACCGTGAGTCGCAATTGCCCGACGGGTCCCTGGCAGCGGTACGTCACCGAGGTCGAGCGCAGCCATCCGAGCCCCTGCACCTTCTTCTCGATGTCGCGCCGGGCCTCGATCTGCTTCTTCGTGATGTAGTCCTGGACCCGCTGGTCGACGATTTCGTCGAATTCTCTCCCCCTCGACCGGCCGCCGGCCGCGACCTCCTTCTCGATCCGGGCCCGTACCTCGCGGCGGTCGATGCGATCGGTCAGAATCCTACTGGCTTCCTCCCGGAAGTCAAGCATTGTCCCCCGGATGCCGGCTCCGTCCACGTACGCAAAGAGGTGCGTTCCGTGGCGTCTCGCCTCGGCCGCCGCCGACGATATCTCCTCCTGGGTGGCGGCGGAGGAGCGGGACCCGAGTCGTGTATCCACGATTTCCGCGAAGTAGTCCAGGGAGGAGGTGATGACGAGCCAGCCATCGATCACCCCGTAGCAGAGTTCGCCGAATTTCTCGAAGTGCGTCTTGAGGACATGCGCTTCATACGGTCCGACGGTCATGGGCTCAAGTTTCAGCGGGCCGCCGGGATCTCCGGCGCCCACCTTTCGGATGAACTCGTCCATCGTCTGCAGGAAGGTCAGCGGCTCCTGAACCTGGGTCATCAGGCCGAGGACGAGCAGCGGGCGCCGGCCGCTTCGCTCTTCGGAGCCCGGGGCGAGCGCGATCGCGAAGTCGGGGCCGAGGTACGGAAAGACGTGCTGGTGGACTCCCTCGCGATCGAACGGTTCGAGGAACGCGTTGAGGAGTCCGTACACCGCCTTGGCCGCGTCGGCCGCTCCGGGATCCCCGGGATCGAAGGAGGCCCTCTGGATGACGTTGACGATCGTGTCACGCGTCCAGGGCCAGGAGGAGGAGACATCGGTGCGGAGCGTCTCGATCATGATCGGCTTCTCGGGAAACATCGCCAGGAGTTCAGGAACTTTCGGGGGCAGGGCGTGCTGGGCCCGGATCCGGGGCTCGGCGCGGTCGAGGGCGAGCCGCGCCTTTCCCTCGATGCAGAGTTGCTCCGGGGCCAGGGAAAGGGTGCCGTTGAAGTCGCGTACGGCTCGGGGATCGGTGGGATGAAGAAACTCCGCCACGGGGATCGAGCGCACGAGGGTCTGGTACTTGGCCTGCCAGGGTGAGTTCGCCGGGATGGCGTCGATGCGGATCCCGAAGGAGCACACCTCGTCCGGACCCGGGGCGGGGAGCGGCTCTGCAGGCCGCGCCTCGCTCGCAGAGGGCGGGAACGCGGCGGTCACGGCCTGCTTCATCATCTCCTCGCTCGTCGCCACAGCGAAACAGTTGCCCGTGGAGCAGGTCCAGATCCGGTTCGGCCCCTGCGTGAGGCACCGGATCGTCCGGCCGTTCACGCTCTGCGACGAAACGCTCAGTCCGGCCGCCCAGGCCATCGAGAGGCCCGGCTCCAGACAGTAGTACCGGAAGGGGAGACGGGTCACCGCGAGCATCTCGGGCGGTGTGTCGGGTCCCACTCCGGCCCCGGCCGGCACGGGACGCGCCGCCACGAAGAGGTCGCCGCCGAATTCGCGCACGAGGTGATCGGCATCGAACCACGCGAGCACCGGGGCGATCGGAGGGGCGGCGCTTTCCAGGCTCGACCGAAGAGCGCCCGGGCCGCGGGGACCGGTGTAAAGCGGGGTGTCGGAGAGACGGGTCCAGGCCCCGTAGGCGTCATGGACACGGGCCCAGAGGACGGCCGAGGAGGGGCGCCAGGACTCCAGCGGAAGGTCGCCCGTGGCGCCGTAGCTCCAGGCACGGATCCCGATGTAGATCGCGGTCGCCAGGAGCAGGAGCCCCAGCGAGATCAGGAGGAAGCGGAGGACGCGTCGGGCGCGTGAAGGGGGCTTGCGGGTGTCGGACACGTCACTTTTCCGCCGGGGCGGTGTCGTACCACGCAAAGGTGATCGAGACGCTCTCGCACTCGCCCTCCTCTCCCAGCCTTCTGATGATGAGGTCCTTGGTCTTGACGAAAGGGCGATCGTGCTCGATCTTGTACAGGACCTTGGCGAGCGTCTTGCAGTCGGTGGCGCTGACATCGACCTTCAGGGCCTTCTCGATGAACTGGCTCCGACGGACCTCCGGGACCTTGGCGATGTTCTTGACGTCGCTCTCGCTGATCCCCGCGGAAACGAGTTCGGTCTGCAGATAGCTCATGAGGGCGTCGGTCGGTCGGTCCTCAGGCCGAACCGGAGCTCCTTCGCGCAGGCGCAGCTTGCGGATGTCCTCCTGGACCTTCAGCATGTCCTCGATGTCTTTCTTGATCTGAGGAATCGCGTCGCGCCGGAGTCGAGTCGTGGCGGCATACTCCGACCAGGACCAGGCGACGGCCCCCGCCGCGCCCAGGGCCACGAGGGCGATCCAGACGACGTACAGATCGATTCGGTCGAGTCTACTGGGCATCCGAGGGTCTCTCCGGCCGCGGAATCAGGTACTGGTAGGAGTAGCGGCCGTCCGGGAGGATTCCGGTCCCCCCCTGAATCGAAGCGTTCGGGAAATCGGGCTTCGACTTCAGACGGTTCAGGACCTGCTCGATCGTCGACCTGGAATCGGCCGAGCCGTCGATGAGGGCGCGCATCTGGCCCCGACTCTGGTCGATGCTGATCTTCTTGACATCCATGTTGAACTTCATGATCTCCTCGAACGCCATCTTCCAGACATCCAGAGAGGAGAGAATGAGCGGAGTGTCCGTGCGTCCGTAGAGGTTGTGTTCCTGTTCGGCGAGTTCGAGAAGATGCCGGAGCGGGGCGGTACCCTCGGCCGGCGGCGGGAGGTCCGGGTAGGTGTTCTGCAGAATGCCGGCCTGGAGCCCGGCGCCGTCGCCAAGAGTTCTTTCGAGGAGGCGACGTCGCAGCAGAAAGTGGAACCCCACAAGCGCAAAGAACATCAGGACAAGCGCGGCACAGGCGAGAAGAGCCCGCTTGATGGCGTCGAACCGCTTCTCGTAGCGGAACTCGTACTTGCGGAAGTCCATTCCTCCGACATCGTACTCCATCCCCTTGAGGGCGAGTCCGAGAGCGACGGGGAGTCCGGCCGCCCCGGCGGCGGAGCCGTTTGCGAAGTAGGGGCCCTCGAAGTGGCGCGAGGGCTCGAAGATCTCCACCGGCAGCCTCAGCGCCGCTCCCAGGTCGGCGGTCCTCTCCTTCAAGTCCGGAAGACCGCCCGCCAGGACGACGGCGGTGGGCGGATCCGCGGGCGGAAAGGCGAGGATCGCGCGGGAGACCTCCTGTTCGACCCGCGCCGCGTACTCGCGCCAGTTCGACGGCGCATGGAGCGTGGCGGCGAGGGCGCCGGCATGCGCGGCGTCGAGATGGAACTGGAGTTTCTGCTCGCCGCCTTCCGCGGGGCGGCCGTGGAGAGGAGCCTTGTCCGCGCTCTTCTCCCCCAGGGTGGAGGAGGAGACCGGGGCCGCCACCCGGAACGTCCGTGCCGAATGGAGTCGCCCCCCCTGGACGATCACCAGGCGGTTCACGGAGACATCGAGGGAGAGCACGACGCAGTTCGGTTTGTCCGCGAATACCCCGCATCGGGCGAGGCAGTTGAAGAGCGCCATGAGATCGACGTCCAGCGCGATCGGATCGATTCCGCAGGCCGCCATGGCCCGAAGGTGGCGGTTCACCACCTCCTTGGGGGTCGTTCCGACAAAGAGAAGGCTGGCGTTTTCCGCCTGGCGGACCTTGTAGAAATCGACCACCGCGTTTTCGGCGGAGACGTTGAAGACGTGATGCTCGATCTCGGAGGGAAGGGTCTCCCGGATGTGGTGATCGGCCGTGAAGGGGACCTGCACATGCCGGAACATCATTTGTCCGGCGTCGATCCCCGCCACAATCGGACCGCGGGGCAGGCCATGCCGGCTGAAGAGGGCGTCAAGCGCGGCCGTGAGCGGCTCGGGGGGGGGAGTCGTCTGTCCCTCTGCCGGGGGAGCGGGGGGCTGGATCGGCTCCTCGGCAAACCGGGTGACCGTCAGGGCGCGGGGCGTCCCCTGCACCTCGATGGCGCGGACCCGGTCCGGACCGATCTCCAGCCCGACGACATGCGGCATCTGGTCTTCGCCTCAACACCACGCGGCGCCGGAGGTTCTGACCCGGACCGCCATTTCAACGACCGGCCGCGCCAAAGGTTGGGCGCAGGCCTCTGAGGAAAACAATGCACTCTATCAATCGGCCGGAGGGGGTGTCAAGGTTTGCGGAAAATGCAGCAGGCCAACTGTGGACCGCCGGCCATCGATCTGTTACAAGCAGGCACCCATCCAGCGGGAGCGCCCATGAACTTCCTCGGGAAACGTTCGGCCCTCGCGGCCCTTCTGATCCTCGCCCCCCTTGCGCCGGCCTGTATCCGCCATCCGATCGCGCCGCCGGAAGCTCCGAGACCGCTCGATCCAGGTCCGTGGCTGGCCGCCGCTCCGCCTGAGGACGGACGCCAGGGGATGGATGTCATCCTCGAGTCGATTCTCCGAGGCACCCCGGCCCTTCCGGCGGAGGGCGGGGAGTCTCCCGCGGGGGTCAGGTGGACCCCTGCATCGTTCAAGGACGGCGCCCTCGAACACGAGCACTTCGACGGACTGCTGTATGTGTCCGCCAGCCTCCGGCTGGACCATCCCGTTCGGGCCGTGGCGCGAGCCGACGGAGTGACGCAGCTCTTCGTCAACGGCGTCCCGCAGCCGGGGGATCCTTACCGCTCCGGCGGCATGAGGATTCCGCTCGCCTTTCGCGCCGGGGAGAATCGGATCGTTGCCGGGTGCCTCTGGAGGGGAGCTCCGCCGATCCTCCGCATCGAGGCCGTCGATGGCGAGATCGTGTTCAACGGAAACGACCTCACGGTTCCCGATCTCCGGGCCGGGGAGACGGTCGAGCAGTATGTCGGCATCCCGGTCCTCAATCTCCTCGACCGGCCGGTGCTCGATCTCCGGGCCCAGGTCCTGATGAGCGACGACTTCGAGCCGGCGACCATGCGCTGGCCCGCGCTCGCGCCGCGCTCCGTGACGAAGATTGGATTCCGACTGCGACCTCGACGTCCCTTCCCTGAGGCGGGACGCAAGGTCATCGCGAGGCTCCGCCTCTCCTCGCGCTCGCTCGAACGGGTCTACGAGCACGAGGTGCTGCTGGACACCGTCGCCCCGACGGCGACCTTCCGACGGACGTTTGTCTCGCGGATCGACGGTTCGGTCCAGTACTACGCCGTCACGCCGCCGCCCGTGCCTTCCCCGGGACTGGCCCTGATTCTGTCGCTTCACGGCGCGAGCGTGGAGGCGTTCGGTCAGGCGAAGGCCTACTCGCCGAAGGACTGGGCCTGGGTCGTCTGTCCGACGAACCGGCGGCCGTTCGGTTTCGACTGGGAGGACTGGGGGCGACTCGACGCGCTGGAGGTGCTCGATCTGGCCTCGGCGGAGTTCGGGACCGACCGGTCGCGGGTGTATCTCACCGGCCACTCGATGGGGGGGCACGGGACCTGGAACGTGGGGGTCCTGAACGCGGGCCGTTTCGCGGCCATTGCCCCGAGCGCGGGCTGGTGCAACTTCGCCTCCTACGGCGGGGCGCGAAGCCCGACGGGCCGGGGCACGGCAGAGGCCTTCGCCCGAGCCGCGGCCTCGAGCGAGACGCAGGACTATCTGTCGAATCTCGCCGGAAAGGGGGTGTTCATCCTGCACGGGGACCAGGACGACAATGTCCCGGTGGAGCAGGGTCGGATGATGCGCGACCGCGTGAAGGAGATCTGCCCGGACGTCGTCTATCACGAGCAGCCCGGCGCCGGCCACTGGTGGGACGGCGAAGCCTCGCCGGGGGCGGACTGCGTGGATTGGCCGCCCCTGATGGAGTTTCTCCGAGCGCGCACGCTGGGAGAGGGTGCGTTCCGGTTCGATTTCAAGACTTCCTCGGCCTGGGCGAGCCCGACATGCTCGTATGTGACGGTGGTAGCGGCGGAAGATTCCTACGAGGATTGTGAAGTTCTTTCACGACCCGGCATCTTGCCGGTCTTCGTCACCGGCGGCCGCTACGGTCGCATGTGGGAGGCTTGGTTCACCGGCCGGCGTAGAAACGACGGGTCGTTTTTCGACTCCGGCCCTTCAGTCCTGGCGCGCCGGGGGCTGGCTCTGCAAACCCGCAATGTCCGGATCCTCCGCCTGGATGGCGCCAGGCTGTTGTCCGAGGGAGTCTTCAATCTGTTCGTGGACGGTGGAGGAGTGTCCTTCCCCGACTCTTCGTTCGAACTTCAACGCACCGATGGACGCTGGGTCCGCGTGGAGTCCACGGGCAAACGCCCCGGCCTGGGCGGCCCCTTCAAGGAAGTCTTCACCCGCCCCTTCTGCTTCGTCTATCCGGACGATGCTCCATCGCGATATCGGGAGTACGCCTCCTACCTCGTGTCGGTCTGGTGCATCCGGGGCAACGGCACCGCCTGCGCGCTCCCGGCGTCGTGCGTCTCCTCCGAACTCGCGCACACCCACAATCTGATCTACCTTGGCGGACCCTGCCGGGTCGCCTCGCGGGACGTCCGGTTGCCGGTGGAGTGGGGTGATGTGCGCCTCTCCCTCAATGGAAGCGATTTCACCGACGCCGCCGGCGCCTTCGTCTATCCCGACCGGGCGACGAACCGGCTCATGGCCTGGATCGGAACGACGCTCGGCTCCGAGCATCTTCTCTTCTGCCTGAACCCGTTTCGATCGGGCCTCGGCCTCCCGGACTACATGATCTGGGACGACGACGTCATGCGCGACGGCTGGGGCGGGGCGCTCCGGGCGGGCTTCTTCGACCCGGAATGGCGATTCGATGAGAAGCTGTTAAGGCGGGAGAGCGGGTTCTAGGCTCTGTCTGAAAACGCGGGACGTGGCAGGAAATCGGTAGCACAGGCTTTCGAGCCTGTGCCGCACAGGCTGGAAAGCCTGTGCTACCGGATGTATCGTTCAAATCGCCTGTTTTCAGACAGAGCCTGATCCTACCGCGCTGCTTTGGAAGTTGTTGGAACAGCGCAAGTGCCGACGAGAGCGCCTGATGCGAGAACCGTACGCCCTGAGCGAGCCCGTCTCCTTTTGGCGGGCGAGTCGAAGGGCGATCCGCAGGACTGCGCTTCGACTCGGCCCCGCCAAACGGATGGCGGGGCCTCGCTCAGCGCGGACGGGTACCCTCAGCACGCCCCAAAGTAGCATTGTACGACCGAGCAGCCCGAGGTAACTCTCTGCACCCTCCCGGAGCCGCTCGGAGAGGATTGTCATCCCGAGGAGCCGCCCTCCGTTCGGGCGGCGAGGAGGCATGGCATGCCGGAGTGCGCGATTCTGCTCGCCGGCGGCCGGTCCCGTCGGATGGGCCGACCGAAGGCGCTCCTGCGGATCGGCGACGAACGGCTCATTGCCTGGCAGACGCACCGGCTGCTTGAGGCGGGGGCGGGGCGGGTGGTGATCGTCGCCGCCGCGGGCATCGTGTCGCGCGTGCGTCGCGCGCTGGCGACGGCCCCTCGCGACGCCTGGCGCGTGGTCGGGCAGCCGCGGCCTGAGGCGCCCCCATTCGATTCCCTCCGTCGCGGCCTGGCCGCTGCACTCCGGCTTCGTCCGGCAGCGCGGCTGCTTTGGGTCCTCCCGGTCGATGTTCCCGCGCCATCCGTCCCCGTGTTCAGCGTCCTGCGTCGTTCGCTCACTCCCCGGGCCCGGGCGGCCGTGCCGACCTTTCTCGGTCGCGGCGGGCACCCCGTGCTCCTGCGGCGATCGCTGGCGAGTCGGATCATCCGCCTCGATCCCGGCCGTCCGGAGTCGCGACTCGACGTGATTCTCCGCTCCCTCCCCGCCCGCGCCGTGCGTCGCGTCCGCGTGCGCGATTCCCGGATTCACGCGAATGCGAACACGCCGGGGAGCTGGATGCGCCTCCTCCGGCGGCTCTCCCGAGACCTCGCCACCCACCGCGGCCGCTGAAGCGCCGACGCCCATCCGCCACAGACAACAGAATGAACGTGCACGTTCATTCTGTAGACTCGCGGGGGCGGGAGAGGAGGAGGCTCTCGATCGAGATGGGCCGGGCGCGAACCGCCGTTCGACTACTGCGGCCCGCCCCGGCGGATCAGCAGCACCCCGACGATGAGGCACACCAGCCCGGCCAGGCGGACCGGCGAGATGGCGACCTGCGGGTGACCGAAGAGCCCGAAGTGGTCCATGAGGAGGGCCGCCAGCCCCTGTCCGCAGACCACCAGCACGATCGTCTGCGCGGCGCCGAGGTGGGGAAGCACCCACGCCGTGACGGCGAGGATGACGAACCCGCAGACTCCGCCCACGTACAGCGGCGAGGTGACCGGAGGAAGCCGGGCGGTTTCCAGCAGGGGCTGCCGGGTGACCAGCGCGGCGCCGGCGATCAGCACGAACAGGAGCACGGTGTTCACGAGCAGCGCCGGCCAGAGGCCGCCGAGCTGGGTCTTCAACCCGGCATTGGCGGACATCTGGAGCGCCGCACAGCCGCCGGCCGCGACGGCCATGGCGACGCACGACGTCTGGGTGGGGGTCATCAGCCGCTTTCCTCGATGAATCGACGAAGCAGGACCCCGGCGAGGTGGCGGCGGTACTCGCGGGTCGAGCGGATGTCGTCGATGGGGGAGATGTCTCTCTGCAGCGCGGCGGTCGCGCGGGCCACGACCGTCGCGTTTGGAATCTGGTGAAGAAGCGTGGCCTCGGTCCTCGAGGCGCGCACCGGAGTGGGCGCCACGCTCCCGAGGGCGAATCGCACGACCTCGATGCATCCCGTTCGCGACCGGCGGATCAGCCCGGCGGCCACCACCTTGGAGATGGCCTGCGCCCGGCGGGTCCCGATCTTGCGGAACCAGTGGCGGGCGCCCCGGATCGGCGCGAGGGGAATCCGAACGGCCGTCAGAAGTTCGTCGGGACGCCGAACCGTGCGTCGGTAGCCGGTGTAGAAGCCGCCGAAGGGGACTTCGCGCGTCTCGCGGACGCTTCGGAGAATGAGGGTCGCCTCGAGGACCGCGAGCGCGGGGAGCGAGTCGCCGGCGGGGGAGGCGTTGACGATGTTCCCGCCGATCGTTCCCCGGTTCTGGATCTGGATCGCTCCGATCTCCGCGGCCGCGGCCTCGAGCGAGGGGGCACGCCGGCGGACCCGGGCGGAGTGACGGATCGCCGTCCAGGAAGTCAGGGCCCCGATCTCCAGCGAACCGCGATGCAGGCGGATCCCGCGGAGCTCGCGCAGACCCCAGAGATTGAGAAACCGGCGATCCCGGAGCGTGCCGGCGTTCAGATGGACCATGAGGTCGGTGCCGCCCGCAAAGGGGACCGGCGCCGGCGCGCCGTTGCGCGGCACGAGGAGGCGCAGCGCGTCCCTCAGGTCGCGCGGCTGAAGCATCTCGAATTCCGATGCTGGACTGCGCATGCAGGATCTCTCAGAGGGACACGGTCAGGTCAGGCGCCCGCTGCACTCTCACCCGCACGGCCACCCATGAATTCAATCTTGAGGGCCCGTTAGCCCGGGTTATTCATGAATGGAACACCGTAGCCCCAAGTAGCGGCCCGCAGGCCGCGTAACGAGGGGCGGGTCAGACGAAGGGGTCCCGCGCGCAGGACCGGCCCCTCGTTACGGCGCGTGAACGGCCGCGCCTACTCGGGGCCTCGGGGATCCGCTGGTACGCTCTCTCGTACGGGAATGTGCAAGAACTCATGAATAATCCGGGCTAGACCTCCTTCACCGCCTCCAGAATCTTGGTGTAGCCGGTGCAGCGACAGAGGTTGCCGGCGAGGCCCTCCCTCCAGTCGATGGCGCGGCCGCCCGTCCGGCCCCGGGCCAGGGCCTCGGCCATGAGCAGCATCCCCGGCGTGCAGATGCCGCACTGGGTGGCGCCCGCGGAGAGGAAGGCCGCCTGCAGCCGGCTCAGCCGCTTCCCCCGCGCGAGACCCTCGATCGTCGTGATCTTCCGGCCATTCGCCTGCAGGGCCGGGACGAGGCAGGAGTTCACCGCCTCACCGTCGAGGAGCACGGTGCAGGCCCCGCACTCCCCCTCGCCGCACCCCTCCTTCGCGCCCGTGAGGCCGCAGTCCTCCCGCAGGACGTCCAGCAGACGCTTCATCGGCGGGACCCGCACGCGGAAACGGCGGCCGTTGACGGTGATCCGAATCTCACTCATGGGCGGGCCTCGCTCGAATCGCTTTCGCGAGTCGTTCCGGCGTGATCGGCAACTCGACGATCGACACGCCGAGCGCATTCTCGATGGCGGCCGCGATCGCCGGACCGGGGCCGTCCAGAGGGAGTTCGCCCATCCCCTTCGCGCCGAACGGGCCATGCCGGTACGCGTTCGAGAGGAGAGTCGTCCGGAACTCCGGTGTATCGGCCGTCGTCGGGATGATGTAGTTGGTGAGTTGCGCGTTCGCCATCCGGCCGTTCTTGCGGACCACTTCCTCGGTCAGGGCGTAGCCGACCCCCTGGAGCGTCCCGCCCTCCGCCTGCCCCTGGGCGAGGAGCGGATTGACGACCGTGCCGATCTCGAGGACGACATCCACCCGGGGGACACGGATTTCAAACGTCTCCGCGTCCACCTCCACCTCGGCGACATTCACCCCCCAGCCGAAGGCGCCGTAGGCGTCGCCCCGATACTCCTTCTCGTCCCACTTCATCCCGGGCGGACGGTCGTACTTTCGCGTGAATACCTTCGGCCCCGTCTTGCGGACCCACGCGGAGGCGAGACGGCGGAACTGTTGAGGATTCCATGGCCCCCGCGTGGCCCGCCGGCCCGGCGCGCGCCGGGGGGAATCGCCGGCCCACTGCACAAGGGCGTCGCGCAGGTCCGCCGCCGCGTTCGCGAGGATCTTCCCCACAATCATGCAGGTCCGGGAGGCGACCGTGGGACCGCTGTTGGGAACGAGCGAGGTGTCCTGGGGCGCCAGGCGGACCATCGACGGAGGAAGTCCCAGTTCGTCGCCGACGATCTGGGCGAAGGTGGTGCGCATCCCCTGACCGATCTCCGTACTCGCCGTGTGGATCTCGACGGACCCGTCCCGGGTGACCGCCAGACTGGCGTGAGAGTCGAGATAGACCTCCCCGATCCCGGTGAACCCCGCCCCGTGATAGAAGAGAGAGAGGCCGAGCCCGCGGCGAATTCTCCCGGAAGCCGTCCCTTTGCGCGGCGCTTTCGAGGCGCGCTCCGGATCCGGTGGAGCGCGTTTCGTAAACGACGCGCGGCGGACGCTCCAGCCCGATCGTCTCACCGCCTCCTCCAGCACCAGCGGTCCGCTCGCGCCGGCATCGAGGACCTGGCCCGTCGCCGTGGAGTCTCCCGGGCGAAGCACATTCCGGCGACGGAGCTCCACCGGGTCGATCCGCAGGGCGCGGGCGATCCGGTTCAGCTGCATCTCCACCGCGAAAATCGTCTGCGGCGCGCCGAATCCGCGGAAGGCCCCGTTGGGCGGGGTGTTCGTCGCCACGGCCCGCGCGCGGATCGCGAGGTTTTCGCAGCGGTAGGGGCCCGCCGCGTGTATCGCCCCGCGCGAGAGCACGACCGGGCTGAGCGTGAGATAGGCGCCGCCGTCCATCAGGACATCGATGTCCATCCCGAGAAGGCGCCCCTCCCGGCTCACCGCCGTCCGGTGCCGCACCACGGACGGATGCCGTTTCGTGGTGGCGGCGAGGTCTTCCAGCCGGTCGTACACGATCTTCACCGGTTTCCCCGCCTTCCGCGCCAGCAGCGCGCAGTGCGCGGCCAGCATCGACGGGTACTCCTCCTTGCCGCCGAAGCCGCCCCCGGTGGTGGTCTGAACGACGCGCACCCTGTCGTCGCCGACCCCGAGAAGCCGCTTGAGGGCCTTGTGGACGTAGTAGGGGCACTGGAGCGAACCGAGGACCGACATCCGGCCGCCGCGCTCCGGAATGGCGATCATCCCGTTCGTCTCGATGTAAAGCTGCTCCTGGAGGCCGGTCCGGAAGGTCCCCTCGACGATGCGATGCGCCCCGCGGAAGGCCGTCCGGACCTCCCCCTTCCGGATCCGGATCTCCTTGAAGATGTTGTCCCGACCGTAGATCTTCGCCTTTCGCGCGAGACCCTCCCGGATCGTGAGCGCGGCCGGGAGCGGATCGCATTCGAGCGTGACGGCCCTGAGGCCGGCCAGCAGCCGTTCGCGATCTCGATGAGCGAGGAGGCAGACCGGCTCCTCGGCGTGTCGGATGATCCCGTCGACCAGCGCCGGCTGGTCGTCGGTGATGAGCGCAATGACATTCTGGCCCGGGATGTCGGCGGCGGTGACGAAGGTGAAACCGGACCAGTCGAAGGCGGGGTCGCGCCGGATCCGTCGGAGGCGGCCGTGCGGGATCGTCGACCGGATCGTGGCGCCGTGGAGACATCCGGGGACGCGGAGGTCATCGACATAGGCCGCCCGGCCGGTGACCTTGTCGAAGCCATCGGTTCGGGGAAGGGGGAGGCCGACGGAGGGCGCGATCATGAACAGGTTGTCCGAAGAGAGGCTGCGAGGGACCCTGCACGGAGTCCCTCACCTGACGAACGAGGGACTTCGCACCAGATTCCTCGCGTCGCCCCGCAGCACGGGCTGCGGGGCGACGCTCGGAACGACAAAGCGGCAACGAGTGGCGACCGTGTGTCGTGTTCTCAAGTTGCGTTGCAGGACTCGGGGCATCTCAGCCGGTACGAGGTTACCGTCCTGTCCCGATGTCATCCTGAGCCCCGGCCGCAGGCCGAGGCGAAGGGTCACCAGCGTGTGCGGCTTGCAGACTCCGACGCTGGTGATCCTTCGCCCAGCCGGCCAAACGACGGCCGGCTGGGCTCAGGATGACAATGCGGTAACCTCGTACCTCAGCCGCGGAGACGCAGGGCGCGGACCAAGGCGAGTTCAAGCCCTGCCCCTACTTCCCCGCCGGCGCACTCGACTTCACGTTGCCTTTTTCATCCACTGGCCCCGCCACCACGAGCGTCATCCGGTCCGGGTGGAGGTATTCCCGGGCGACGCGCCGAACTTCGTCCACGGTCACGGCGCGGATCTGCGCCGGCATCTTCTCGAGATAGTCGGGCCCGAGCCCGTTCCGGTGCGAGCGGATCAGATAGCCCGCGATGGAGGAGAGCGACTCCATCGAGAGCGCGAGGCTGCCGCAGAGATACTCCTGCGCGTTGGCCAGCTCCTGCGGGGTCGGGCCGTCCGCGACGAACTTCCCGATCTCCCGCCTCAGCCCCTGGATGGCCGCCTCCTTGTTGTCCGGCTGGGTGGCCATCCAGGCCCGGAAGGTCCCCGGCTCCTCGCCGGCGCTCGACGTGATGCTCGCCCCGCAGCCGTAGGCCAGCCCCTCCTCGTCCCGCAGCGTCTTCGAGATCCGGTCGGTGAATCCCGAGCCGGTCCCGAGGATGTAGTCCATCACCAGCAGCGGGATGTAGTCCGGGGAGGATCGCTTCACGCCGAGGTGGCCCAGCACGATCGCGATCTGCTCCTTGTCCATGGGATGGTACTTCTCCCGGCCCTTCTCGGCCAGGGCGAGGCGCGGCACGGGCGGAAAGCTCACCGGACGCGGCTCCCATCCGGCGAAACGGTCCGCCACCAGCTTCAGGACGGCCACCGGACGCACCCGCCCGACGATGGCGATCACCGTGTTGTTCGGGACGAAGTGGGAGCGGTAGTGGGCCAGCACGTCGTCGCGCGTCAGCAACTTCACCGTCTTCTCGTACCCCTCGCCCGGGCGGTGGTAGGGGTGGCCGGCGTAGACGATTTCGTCGAAGAGGTCCGCGGCCACCGGGTCCGGATCCTCCTGCTTCGAGATGATCCCGGCGAGCTGCATCTCACGCGCCTTCTCAATCTCCACCGCCGGAAAGGTGGCATGGCGAAGCATGTCCGAGATGAGGTCGAGCGCCAGCGGGAGGTCGTCCGAGAGCACGCGTGCCGAACATCCGTCCGCCCCGGCCTCCAGCGAGCCGCCCACCGACTCGATGGCCTCCGCGATCTGCGCCTTCGACCGCGTCGTCGTGCCCGCGTCCAGGGCGCCGCCGAGGAGCTGCGAAACGCCCGCCTTGTCGTCGGTCTCGCACAACGCGCCGGATTTCGTCCACGTCTGAACCGCGGCGATCGGCAGGTCGGGCCTCGGCAGAATCAGAATGGTGAGACCGCTCGGGGTCACCACCCTCCACTGCTCGCCGAGGCGGTATCCTTCGGAGACGGGAGTCGCGGGGGAGAGGGCAGGAGCGCGGCAGGCCGCCCGGTGCCGCCCGGCCGGCGAGCGTCCCGTGCCGCCCATCGACTCCGCCCCGGCCAGGCTCCACCCGACGACGCGGCGGTCGGCGCGGAAGATCTCCTTCGCCACCCGCTGAACATCCGACGCCCCCAGCCGGTTCACGTGGTCGAGATAGGTGAAGAAGTAGTCGGTCGTGGCGTTCGCGCCGAGCGTGGCGAACCGCTGGGCCAGACCAAGCGTGGACTCCTGCTGGAACACGAACCCCGCCGTGAGCTGCTTCCGGGCCCGGGCGAGTTCTGCCGGCGTCACCGGCTCCCGCGTGAGACGGTCGAGTTCCTCCTGCACGATCGCCTCGGCCCTCCGGCGGTCCTTGCCCGGGAGCATCTCGAGGTCCACCATGAACATCCCGCCGTACTGGCGCGCGTCGTTGCCCGTGTCGACCGCGGAGCAGAGGCGCTCCACCTCGACGAGCCGCCGATAGAGCCGGGACGACTTGCCGTTCGTCAGGATGTACGAAGCGAGGTCGAGGGCGTAGTCCTGAGGCTGGCCGATCCGAGGACCGGCGAAGGCCATCATCATGCGGTCCAGGTTGAATCCCTGGTGGAACTCGATTCGGGCGGTCGCCGGAGTCGAGGGAACAAAGACGGTCGGCGGGGTCGGCAGCGGCTGGCGGGGGATGGGTCCCAGCAGCGCCCGGATTCTCGCCTCCGTGGCCGCCGGGTCGAAATCCCCGACGACGCAGAGAGTGGCGTTGTTCGGGCAGTACCAGGTCTTGTAGTGCGCGAAGAAGTCGTCCCGCGTGGTCCGGCGGAGGTCCTCGACGGTCCCGATGACCGGATGTTCGTACGGGTGGCCGCGGAAGAGAGCGGCAGTGACCTTCTGGTAGAGCATCTCCCAGGGGGTGTCGAGGTTGCCCATGAGTTCCTCGATGACCACCTCGCGCTCGGAGTCGATCTCCCTCGGGTCGAAGAGGCAGTTCCGCATCCGGTTCGCCTCGATCTCCAGCGCCACCTCCCAGGTGGGGGCTGCGAAGGTGAAGTGGTACGCGGTGCAGTCCTCCGCGGTGAAGGCATTGTTCTGGCCGCCGTGGGTCATCGTCAGGAGGTCGATCTGCCCCTTCGCATATCTGTCCGTTCCTTTGAACATCATGTGCTCGAGGAAGTGCGAGAGGCCCGTGCGACCGGTCTTTTCATTCACGCCGCCGACCGCGTAGGCGACGACACAGGAGACGACCGGGACGTCGTGCTTCTCGCGGAAGACGACGTGGAGGCCGTTCTCGAGCGTGAACTCACGATACCCGGGCGAGTCCGGCGTGAAGGCGGTCTCGGCGGAATCAGCGGATCGCCCGTCCCGCTGGAGGGACTGGCAGCCGAGGGAGGCGACGAGCAAGGCAAGGGCGAGCGGGGCAAGTCGGCGCATGAGTTGACCTTTCATGAGAGCATACGAGGACAGCCCTCGATCCGATCCGTCCGCGCTGAGCGAGGCGGTCGGCTGTCTCGACCGCCGAGTCGAAGCGCAGCGCCCTGTCGTAGTCCTGCCCTTCGACTCGCCGGCCAGACGGAGGCCGGCTCGCTCAGGGCGGGCGGATTTGCAGGTCGTGCGAGCCGCCATTCATGAACGATTCAGAGCGGCCAGGGAGGTGCTTCCAAGCCCCCGGCTTCAGAACGAACGCGAATCGTAACCGCCCCGGGGCCGGGGGGTCAAGCCTTGGCGGCCGTGATGGGGGGGGGAGCGCCGGGGGGGGAAGCGGGCGTCGGCGGGGGGGGGGCGGGGGGAGCGGCCACGGCATCGACCGGACGATCCGGCGCCTCCCGGCTCTCCAGGAGCACGCCGTTTCCCGAGGGAGCGCCGTCCGGGGGCCGCCAGGAGGCGAGCACTCCGCGGATGAACACCCGGGCCTCGGCCGTGACCGTTTCGGCCCGATCGCGGAGCCACCACGCCCAGGGGAGGGTGAAGATCGCCACCAGGAGCCCCTCGGTCACGTGCTGGATCGCCTGCCAGAGTCCGGTGGTACGGGCCCTTGAAGACTCTGCCGAGAGCAGCGTCGGCGAGTGCTCCTGAAGCTGAAGGTTGTAGGCGAGATGACAAAGCCCGCCGCAGAAGCCGACGAGGATCGCCAGCCAGGCGATCCACAGAATCGGGTTCCGTGCCCGGAGCACGTGTCCCATCTCGCGCGCCTCGACCCGATCGAGATCGGAGGCGACATGCTGGGAGTGGGCCGCAATCGGCAGGAAGTCGCGGAGGACGCGCGCCACGGCGGAGGAATCGCGCCGGCAGAAGGAGACCGCGCCGGCGACGTCGCCCTTCTGCAGGAGATCGGCCAGCCGGCGGCAGGTGTCGGCGGGAGCGATGACCGATCGACGGATGCGGAAGATCGTCGCAAGGATCCAGATCGAACCGAGCACGAGCAGGCACGCCTCGATGCGTGAGGTGTCGCCGGCGTGTTCGATCGTCCGGGTCCAGAGGGTCTGGAGTCGTTCCAACGCGGGCGCCTCGCGGTTCAGATCATCCCAACGGATCGCGCAGCGCAAAGTTCACCCGATTTCCTGCTCACGAGGGATTCTGTTCCTCGGGATCCCGCGGACCCGCGGGGCCGGGGTGAGGGCCGCGCAGTCCGCCGCCAAAGTGACCGCGAGGGCCGCCGTGTCCGCCCCGGTGCTGGCCGTGCGGACCTCCCGGGCCGTGCTGGCCCGGGGGACCGTGGTGACCCCCCTTGCGCTTCCACGGGCGTCCGGGAGGGCCGTTGAAGCGGCCGTGTCCACCGCCGCCGGGGTGGCCGCCCTGCGGCCGTCCGTAGGCGGGCGGTCCGCCGTGACCGCCCCGATCGCGCCATCCGCGCGGTCCCCCGGAGCCCGCGTCACGATAGCCGGGACCGGAGGAAGGAGGCGCCTCCGACCACGACCGTACATCATGGACCCGGCCGCGTCCCCAGCGCCCACCCGGGGGGCCGCCGGGCGCCGAGTGACGGCGGGGAGGCCCGCCCGAGGGGGGACCCTGCCACGGCGGCCGCGGACCGCCTCCGCGTTCGAACGGCCGCTGATCGCGACCGTGCGGGCCCCTCGGGCCGGCGCCGTAGGAGCCGCGGTCGTTGCGCTGCCACGGAGGGGCCGAGGATGGAGCCCCGCCGGGACCCCCCTTCTGCCACGGCCGCCGGGGACCCTGCCCCTGAGGCTGCCATGGACGGCCCTGGCCGTCACCCTGCTTCTGCCATCCGCGGCCGCCGCCGCGCGGTCCGCCAGGGCGCGGTCCGCCGTGATGCCCGCCGCCCTGATGAGGTCCGCGTGGACCGGACCAGGGCGGACCGCCGCCCCGCCGGCCGTAGGGCTTGCCCCTCCCCTGTTGATACGGAGCGCCGGAACCCGGACGGCCCGACGGACCGTACGAGTACCGACTGGGATTCCCGCTGGAGACATTCATCCCCTCGCGATTGCCGAAATTCTCGTCGTCGTCGTCCTTGTTCTCGTGGCCGGGCGGCGTCTGATCCGACGGCCCGGGCTCATGTGAAGCAACCGGCTGGACCGTCTCCGGGACGTCGGCCGCCTCGGGCGGGGACGTCTCTTCAACCGAACCGGCATCGGGCGGAACCGGCGCCTCGATCTCCGGCGGGGGGGGGGACGGCGTCGCCCCGGGGAGCGACTCTTCCGGGACGTGGGGAGCTGCCTTCGACTTCCGCGGCGCGCGAGGCTTGGGGGCGGCTGCCGACTTTCGCCGCCTCGGCTTCTTCTGTTCGGTCACGTCTTCCTCAGAGGGCACGGGGGGACTTGCGGGGGGGGCCTCGGGGATTTCCGGGGCGGGATGTTCCAGCGCCATCTGTGTGGCGTACTCCTCCATGGCGAGATCGCCGGCATCGTCCGGCGGGATCGGATCCGCCCGCTCGGGGCGCGAGTCGACCGTCGCATCGATCGCCGACTCCATCCCGATCTCGCGTTCCTCTCTCGCCTCCTCATCGGGCTCGACCAGCGCCTCCGGGGAAACCCCGATGTACTTCAGAAGCTGATCTCGGGTGACGGCCCGGAACTGACCAACCTTGAGATTCCCGAGCTCAAGTCCGCCGATGCGAATGCGCGTGAGGCGCGTCACCGGATGCCCCAGCCGGGCGAAGATCCGTCTCACCTCGCGGTTCTTCCCCTCGGCGAGCGTGACTTCGACCGTGGTGAGACGCTGCTCCCGGTGGAGGACTTTGAGCCGGGCCGGGGCGGTCTTTCCCTCGGCGAGCCAGATTCCCTTCTCGAGTCGCTGCACGGCGGGGCCGTCCAGTTCGCCCCGCACGGTGGCGAGGTACGTCTTCGGAATCTGGAAACGCGGATGGGTGAGCTGGTTGCACAGCTCCCCGTCGTTCGTGACGACGAGCAGGCCCTCCGAATCGGCGTCGAGCCGGCCCACGGTGTAAATGCGCTGGCTGACCCCGTTGAACAGGTCGATGACGCGGCGGTGACGCCCCGTCCCGGCGCTGGTGCATTCGTAGCCCGGCGGCTTGTTCAGGATGTAGTAGATTTTCTTCTCCATCGTGACCCGCTGCCCGTCGCAGGTGATGATTGAGCGCTCGGGGTCGAAGCGCGCCCCCAGGGCGGTGCAGGGGACGCCGTCGACGGTGACGCGGCCCGCGAGGATGAGTTCCTCGCACGAACGGCGGGATCCGAACCCCGCCTGGGCGAGGATTTTCTGAAGACGCTGTTCCATGACGGAAGGGCCTCAATCGAACGAAGAGGGGTGGCGTTCCGCCGGCCGCTCGGGCTGGGGGAGACGCTCACCTTGGACTCTGCAGAGGGTCGGGGCCGTGGTGCTGACGTTCAGGGCGCGCGTCTCAGCTCGATCTTCGCCTCGCGCGCCGCGTCCTTCGGGGGAAGGACGAGTCCGGTAAGGCTCAACCGGACGAATCCCGGCTTGTCGATCGTCACATTATAAGTACCCGGCTGCAACTCGGGGACGACGAACTTCCCCTGGGCGTCCGTCGTCGTCTCGGCCACGCGATCCTGCGTCGTGGTCCTCGGGCCGGTCTGCACGTTCCGGGAGAGCACGACGCTCGCGTCGGGGACCGGCCTCCCCGCGTCGTCGACCACGACGCGGACGATTTCCTCCTTCCCCTCGACCCGGATCGCACCCAGGTCCGTGACCTTGCCCGCCTGGACCTCGATGATGTCGACGAGCGTGTCGGGCTTTCCCGGGAGCCTGATTTTCAGCCAGCCGGCTCCACAGGGGGGGATCCCGGAGATCCGGAAGGTCCCGTCGGGCGAAGCTTCCGTCTGCCCCTCGGTGCGGACGGTTCCCTGCGCGTCGAATCGCTGGACGGCGATCGTTGCAGCGGGCCCGGTGAACGGCGTACCCGCGCCGGTCTCGAGTCGCCCGCAGATTTCTCCGGTCCTTCCGGAGGGGTCTCTCGCGGGGCCCGTGGGGCCGCGAGTCCCGGGGATGGCGCCCGGCCCGATCTCGGGGGGGCGCACGTGCTCAGGTCTCGTACCCGACCTCGGATTCGGGGAAGAGGTCGGACCGGGTGGCGTCCACAGAACGACGAGAACCGCAACGGCGCCGACCGCGAGGATCGCGATCCCGGCACGGAGGGCGAAGTCCGACCCGCGCATACCGGGATGCTAGCATGAGGGGGCGGAGTGTCAAAGGGAATTTGTGTGCCCCACTTCTTCTTGCGCCCGCAACCCGCCGCCCGCTAGAATCGTCCGCATGCCGAGGCTGGTGATCTTCCAGGACGACGGGAGGGGGGGCGTCTTCGAGCTCACGGACGAGGCGACCGTCG
The DNA here is from genome assembly GCA_016192525.1 of Planctomycetota bacterium. GTDB lineage: Bacteria > Planctomycetota > MHYJ01 > JACPTZ01 > JACPTZ01 > JACPTZ01. The sequence goes on along the minus strand of JACPTZ010000025.1, from coordinate 274 downwards.
GGCGGTCGTCGGACAACACCATCCCGCTCATCGGCGGGAAGCAGATTTCGCGCACGCACGCCCGCTTCGTTCGAAGGGGGGAGAAGTTCTACATCAAGGACACGGGGAGCCGCAACGGCGTCTTCGTGAACGGCCGCAAGATCGTCGAGCACCCGCTCGCCCGCGGCGACAAGATCGAGATCGGCTCGGCCATGCTGGTCTTCGATCCGGAGTTCGACCTGCACACCCGGGAGGGGACCGAGGGCTCGCTCGTCGTCCTGCCCGCGGTGGACAC
>JACPTZ010000147.1 GCA_016192525.1 Planctomycetota bacterium | reverse complement strand
TCGGCCCGCGGCCGTTTCTCCGGACCGCGCGCAAGGGGGCACGTGCTGTACCTCGTCGAAGTGTCGCGCCGACCCGGTCTGGAAGATCCCGTCGCCCGGGATGTCGCCGAGAACGCACGTGATCTCGGCCTTCCCGCCTGCGCCGACGTCGTCGTTTTCCCCGTCTATCTCATCGAAAGCGAGGCCGGCGAGGAGGCGATCCGGCGCGTCGCCCGCGACCTCCTCTCCGATCCCGTGACCGAGACCTGGACCGTGCGCGCGGCGGCGCGTCCGCCCGCCGGCGACGGCGCGACGGAGTGCTCGATCTTCCGCCTCCCGGGCGTGATGGACCCCGTCGGAGAGAGCACCGCCCGCGCCATCCGGCTCCTCGGGATTCCGATCGCGACCGTCCGCACCGGAACGACCTTTCGTTTTCCCGGCCGCCCCCCGACGGAAGAGGTGATGAGCCTGGCCCGCCGCGCGCTGGCGAACCCGGTCGTCGATGAAATCCGCCTCGGGCCCCTCTCCCTGGACGGCCTATCGCACGGGACGGCGCCGAAGTTCGAGCGGGTCACCGTCCCGCTCGCGGGGCTCGACGACGCGGCCCTCGGCGAGCTGAGCCGGCGGCTGACCCTGTCGCTCACGCCGGCGGAGATGCGCGCCATCCAGGCGCACTTCGCCGCGCTCCGCCGGGATCCCACGGACGTCGAGATCGAGACCCTGGCCCAGACCTGGTCCGAACACTGCAAGCACAAGACGCTCACCGGACGCATCACGCTCGAGGACGGGCGGGTGATCGACAACCTGCTCAAGTCGACCATCGTGAGGGCGACGCGCGAACTCAACCGTCCCTGGTGTCTCTCGGTTTTCGAGGACAATGCCGGGGTGATCGAGTTCGACGAGCAGCAGGCGGTCTGTTTCAAGGTGGAGACGCACAACCACCCCTCCGCGCTCGAGCCGTACGGCGGGGCGGGGACCGGCATCGGCGGCGTGGTCCGCGACATCCTCGGCTGCGGGCTCGGCGCGCGGCCGGTCCTGAACACCGACGTCTTCTGCGTCGGTCCCCCCGACCTCGATCCGGCCGGCGTGCCGCCCGGCGCCCTTCATCCGAAGCGGACGCTGAAGGGGGTGGTGGCCGGAGTCCGCGACTACGGAAACCGGATGGGCATCCCCACGGGGAACGGGGCGGTCTTCTTCGACGAGCGCTACGTCGGCAATCCCCTGGTCTACTGCGGAACGGTGGGGGTGATGCCGAAGTCGGGGATTGCGAAGGCGGCGCGGCCCGGCGACCTCATCGTGGTCTCGGGCGGTCGGACCGGGCGGGACGGCATCCACGGGGCCACGTTTTCGTCCGCGGAACTGTCCGGCGACTCGGAGTCGCAGCACGTGGGGGCGGTTCAGATCGGCAACGCCATCACCGAGAAGCGGATGATGGACACCGTGATCCAGGCCCGCGATCGCGGGCTCTTCACGGCCATCACCGACTGCGGGGCGGGCGGGCTCTCGAGCGCGGTGGGGGAGATGGGGGCGGAGATCGGGGCGGAGGTCGATCTCGACCTCGTCCCGCTGAAGTATGCCGGGCTCACCGGCCGCGAGATCTGGATCAGCGAGGCGCAGGAGCGGATGGTGCTGGCCGTGCCTCCGAAGCACGAGAAGGAACTCCTGGCCGTGTTCGCGGCCGAAGAGGTGGAGGCGACCGTCATCGGGCGGTTCACCGACACCCGGAGGCTCTTCCTGCGATCGCACGGAGAAACGGTGGGCGATCTGGGCATGGAGTTCCTGCACCGGGGGTGCCCGAGATTCGAGGCCCGCGCCGCCTGGCGCCCCCCCGAGGCGCGCGAACCCGAACTCCCCCGAAAAAAAGACTACGGGGAGGACCTCCGCGGGATCCTCTCGATGTGGAACGTGGCGTCCAAGGAGTGGATCATCCGCCGGTACGACCACGAGGTCCAGGGCGGGAGCGTGGTGAAGCCGCTTGTCGGGGTCGCGAACGACGGCCCCGGGGACGCCTGCGTGATCCGGCCGAACCTGCGCTCCACGCGCGGGGTCGCCGTGGGGTGCGGCATGAACCCGCGGTACGGGGACCTCGACCCCTACTGGATGGCGGCCGCGGCGATCGACGAGGCGCTGAGAAACGTCGTGTCGGTCGGGGGGAGGCCGGACCGGACGGCGATCCTGGACAACTTCTCGTGGGGAAACTGCACGAAGCCGGACCGGCTCGGCGGGCTCGTCCGCGCGGCCGAGGCCTGCCGGGACACGGCCCTGGCGCTCGGCACGCCCTTCATCTCCGGGAAGGACTCCCTCAACAACGAGTACCAGACGCCGCAGGGAACGGTCACGATCCCGCCTTCGCTCCTCGTCTCCGCGATTTCCATCGTCGAAGACGTCCGGAAGTGCGTGACGATGGACCTCAAGGGTTCAGGGCATCGGCTCTACCTGATCGGCGAGACGCGGAACGAGCTCGGCGGATCGCACTATTACGCCCGGCTGGGTCACCTCGGCGCCAACGTGCCGCGGGTGGATCTGAAATCGGCGCGGGTGCTGTTCGAGAATCTCGGACTCGCCATGGCGAGGAAACTCATCCTCTCGTGCCACGATCTGTCTGAGGGCGGACTCGCGGTGGCGGCGGCGGAGATGGCGTTTTCCGGGGCGACCGGGGTCCGGCTCGATCTCTCGAAGGTGCCGACGCCGCGGGACGACTACAGTGTGGCCCGGGACGACGTCCTGCTCTTCTCGGAATCCCCGACGCGGTTCCTGGTCGAGGTAGCGACGGAGACGATGCACGACTTCGAGTCGCTCTTTCTCGGTCTGCGCGATCCGGGGGCGGGCGAGGACTATGACCTGCCCTGCGCCTGCATCGGGGTGACGCTGGAGGAGCGGCGGCTGGAGGTGGTGGGTCTCGACGGCCGTTCCGTGGTGAGCGAGCCTCTGGACGGGCTGAAGGAGGCGTGGCAGAGACCGATGAGGTGGTGACGCAGAGGGGGAGACGCAGAGGGGACGGAGAGAAACGGAAAGAGACGCGGAGGGGAGGAGAGACGCGGAGGAGTTCACGCGGAGGCGCGGAGGCGCGGAGGACGGACGCGGAGGGGAGAGGCGGAGGACGGACGCGGAGGGAGACGCGGAGGGGGGACGCAGAGGAACGAATGACGCAACCGATGGCCCTGGGCGCGGTGGCGGTCCGGGTCCATCTGAACGCGCTCATCGCCGAGCCGGCGAAGCTCGACCGGTACCAGATCCTCGCCCTGCCCGGAGGATTCTCCTACGGCGATGACATCGCCGCGGGGAAGATCCTCGCGATCGAGCTCCGGGAGCGGCTGGGCGACGCGCTCCGCCGGTTCGTCGACCGGGGCGGATGCGTGCTCGGAATCTGCAACGGCTTTCAGGTCCTCGTCAAGACCGGCCTGCTGCCCGGCTTCGGCGACGGGCAGACGGTCACGCTCACGAACAACGACTCCGGACGGTTCGAGGCCCGCTGGGTGACCCTCAAGGTCACGTCCGATAAGTCCGATTTTATTAAGGACGGTCAGACACTTATGTATGTTCCCGTCGCCCATGGCGAGGGGAAGTTTGTCACGGCCTCCCGCGACGTGCTCGAACGGCTCCGCGCGGGCGGACAGGTCGTGTTTCGATACGTGGCGTCCGACGGCGGGCGCCCGAAGTATCCCGAAAACCCGAACGGCTCGGAGGACGACATCGCGGGGATCTGCGACCCGACCGGCCGCATTCTCGGGATGATGCCGCATCCGGAACGCCATATCGAGCAGACGCAGCACCCCCGCTGGACGCGCGAAGGGGCGCGGAAGGCGGGGGACGGACTGGTTCTTTTCGAGACGATGGTTCGTCGCATTCGCGAGCGGCTGCAGTAGGTAGGGACAGCCGCAGGAAAACACCGCTCGCCGGTCAAACGATCCTTAACCCCGCCCGCCCCGGGCGTGGCCCCGCCGTATGCGGGGGGGCCCCGTCGAGGGTCCACGGCGGCCCGCCCGGTCGAATCCGGACACTCTCCGGGCGGACGTGTTCTGGCACGGAGGTCCTCATGCCATTCCGCCCCCTCACCGCGGTCCTCCTCGCCGTCGCGGTCCTGCTCG
>JACPTZ010000165.1 GCA_016192525.1 Planctomycetota bacterium | reverse complement strand
CGCGCGGCTCGGCCGGGCCGGTCAGCCTGGAGGTCCTCTGGGACGAGAAGGTCCCGCCCGCGGATCAGTCCGCGCCGCCGGTCCCGGAGCAGGTGTTCACCAAATTCGAGCACGAGCGGCTGGAGGAGCTTCTCAACGCCATCTCCGAGCGTGAGGCGAGTGTGCTCCGGCTGCGCTATGGACTCTATGACGGACCGCCGCTGACGCTTCAGAAGGTGGGAAGAAAGTTGAAGGTCACCCGCGAGCGGGTCCGGCAAATCGAGCGCGAGGCACTGGAACGGCTGCGGCGGCGAATGACGACGCGGAACACGACCCTGATCCGCCGCCTGACGGCGCCGCTTCCGTCGGGGGACCCCCCCCCCGTCGCCCCCCGCCGGCTCGGAACCCACGTCCTTGTGAGGAAGTAGTCTCCCATGGCACGCCCCGCCCCCTCGCGCCCGCCGCGCCGCCCGCGCCCGCCGTCCCGCCGCCCGGGCCGACCGGCGAAGTCCCCGTCGACGAACGGCCGGCTGAACCTGGCCTCCCTGATCCGCCACGTCCCCGACTTCCCGAAGCCGGGAATCGTCTTTCGCGACATCACCCCCCTGCTCTCGCACCCGGCCGGGTTCCGCCAGGCGATCCGCGCCCTCACCCGGACGGTCCGGCCGTGGAAGCCGGACGCGATCGTGGGCATCGAATCCCGGGGTTTTATTTTCGGGGCGCCGGTCGCTCTCGCCCTCGGAGTCCCCTTCGCGCCGGTCCGCAAGAAGGGGAAGCTCCCCTTCCGCACCCGGTCCCACTCGTACTCCCTCGAGTACGGAACCGACACGATCGAGATACATGAGGATGCGGTCCGACCGGGTCAACGGGTGGTCGTGATCGACGACCTCCTCGCCACCGGAGGAACACTGGCGGCGGCCTGCGCCCTCGTGGAGTCGACGGGCGCCCGTGTGGCGGGCTGCGCCTGCCTCATCGAACTCGCCTTCCTCCCGGGCCGACGGAAGCTCGGCGCCCGGCCCTTCGCGGCGATCCTCCGGTATGAGGCGGAGTAGGAGACCGTCCCGGAACCCGCCGGCCCCGGATAGTGGGTGTGAGTCAGTTTCGTCGGGGCACCCCGGATTGTCATCCTGAGCCTCGGGCGAAGCCCGAGGCGAAGGATCGCCAGCGCAGGCGCGTCGGAGCCTCCGATGTTGGCGATCCTTCGCTCCGCGCCGCCGGACGGATGGCGGCGCTGCGCTCAGGATGACAACGGGGGGGGGCCGCCCCCACAGACCTCCACTCCCCGACGAAACTGACTAACACCCCCGGGTAGCTTCCGCCGGCCCCGATTCGTTTGACACCGCCCCGCCTCCACGCTATAAAGCCCCGTTTCACCGCGGGCCATTCCGCGCCCTGTCCCCCGTCCGGAGCCCTCCATGCCCTTCACCGAAGCCCCCGCCGCCGCGCGCGCGGCCGAGCCGACCGCCGTGCCGCAGTTCACCCGGAACCGCACCTTCGATGTCCAGCACATCCGGCTCAACCTCCGCTTCGACGAACCGAAACGCGCCATCTACGGCGAGGCGGCCATCACCCTCCGCCCCATGGTTCCCCTCTCGCACGTGGAACTCGATGCCGCCGAACTCTCGGTCACACGCGTCAAGCTGGCCGCCGGAAGGACGCTCCCGTTCCATCTTGGGGCCGAGAAGCTCCACGTCGACCTCGATCGTACCTACCGCCCCAGCGACGAGATCACCCTCTCCATCACCTACTCGTGCACGCCGCGCAAGGGGGTGTTCTTCATCCAGCCCGACAAGGCCTACCCGAAGAAGCCGTTCCAGATCTGGTCCCAGGGGGAATCCGAGGACAACCGGTTCTGGTTCCCCTGCTACGACTTCCCGAACGACAAGGCCACCACCGAGGTCCTGCTCACGGTCCGCGAGAGGTGTTTCGGCCTCTCCAACGGCCATCTGGTCGGGGTGTCGCACGACAGGAAGGCGAAGACGAAGACCTGGCACTGGCGGCAGGACGTCCCGCACGCCATCTACCTCGTCGCCATCGTCGTCGGCGAATTCGAGGAGGTCCAGGACTCGTGGGACGGGATCCCGATCTCGTACTACGTCCCGAAGGGCCGGTCGAAGCTCGCCCGCACCACCTTCGGTCGCACCCCGGAGATCATGAAGTTCTTCTCCGAAAAGATCGGCCTCCGCTACCCCTGGCCGAAGTACATCCAGGTGGTCATTTCCGACTTCATGTGGGGGGGGATGGAGAACACCACCATCACCACCATCAACGAGCGCGCCCTCACCGATCAAGAACACCTCCTCGAGGCCGACAGCGACGGCCTCGTCGCCCACGAGCTGGCCCATCAGTGGTGGGGCGACCTCGTCACCACCAAGAACTGGCAGCACATCTGGCTCAACGAGGGGTTCGCCACCTACTTCGACGCCCTCTTCCGCGAGCACCATCGCGGCCGCGATGAGATGCTCATGCAGCTCTTCGACAACGCCCGCTCCTACTTCAAGGAGGCCGGAGAGAAACAGCGCCGCGCCATCGTGACCAACGTCTACACCGATCCGGAGGACATGTTCGACCGGCACTCGTATGAGAAGGGGTCGATCGTCCTCCACATGCTGCGCTACGTGCTCGGGGACGACTGCTTCTGGAAGGCCATCGGACACTACGCCCACAAGCATGCCGCCAAGAGCGTCGAGACCACCGATTTCAAGACGGCGATCGAGGAGTCCACCGGACATTCGCTCGACTGGTTCTTCGACCAGTGGCTCCACAAGCCGGGACATCCGGAGTTCGCCGTGAAGTGGTCCTGGGATGGGTCCGGGAAAAGCGTCACCGTGAACGTCCAGCAGACGCAATCGACGACGGACGGCACGCCCGTCTACCGTATGCCGGTCGACTTGCAGATCGCGACCCCCGAGGGACGGCAGAACTACCGCGTGCACGTCTCGCATCCGGAGGAGCAGTTCCACTTCACGGCCGCGACCCGGCCGCTCTCGGTGATCTTCGATCCCGAGTCGTGGATCCTCAAGACCCTGAAGGCGGAGAAGTCGCGCGAGGAATGGCTCTACGACCTTCGAAACACGCCCGGGATCGCGGGGCGGCTCCGCGCCTGCGATGCGCTCGGGAAATTCTCCGACGACGAGAAGGTGCTGGAGGCGCTGCACCTGGCGCTGACGAGAGACACCTTCTGGGGGGTCCGGTCCGCGGCCGCCTACGCCCTCTCGAAGGTCCGGAACGAGGCCAATTCGATGGCGATCCTGGACGGCTTCCGGGACGCCGACTCGCGCGTACGCCGGGCGACCGCCGACGCGCTCGGGGAGTTCAAGGACGGGGTCGTCGGCGACCGGCTGGCCGCCCAGGCGGCGAAGGAACGGAACGACTATGTGGTGGCCGATTGTCTGCGGTCGATGGGAAAGTCGGGATCGAAGCGGTCGTTCGCCACGCTCCTCAAGTACCTGAGGCGCGAGTCCCACAACGAGTGCATCCGGGTGGCGGTCTTCGAGGGGCTCACGGAGCTGCGCGATACGAAGGCGATCGCAGTGGCCCGGAAACACCTCGAGTACGGGCACCCGTCGAAGGTGCGTTCCGCGGCGGCCTCGACGCTCGCGAAACTGCATGAGATCGCCGGAGCCGGACAGGAGCAGATCCGGAAAGACCTCATCGCACTCTGCACCGACCGCGACCATGCGACGCGGCGGGGG
>JACPTZ010000164.1 GCA_016192525.1 Planctomycetota bacterium | reverse complement strand
GGGGGCGGTGAACATCATCTTCAAGCGCGAGATCGAGTCGGCGAAGGACCCGGAGAAGACCCGGCAGCGCCTTATCGAGGAGTACCGCGACCGGTTCGCCAACCCGTACATCGCCGCCGAGAAGGGGTATCTCGACGCGGTGATCGAGCCGAGCGAGACCCGGGCGCGGATCACGCGCGGACTGGCGCTCCTCCGGACGAAGAAGGACCGCAATCCGCCGAAGAAGCACGGGAACATCCCGTTGTGACGGCCGCGTGGTCCGGAACCGCAGACGTATGGGGTTACCGAATTGTCATCCTGAGCGTCGGGCGCGGCCGCGCAGCAGGTGCTGCGGGGCACAGCCCGACGCGAAGGATCGCCAGCGTGTACGGTTCGCAGACTCCTGCGCTGGTGATCCTTCGCTCAGCCGGCCAAACGGCGGCCGGCTGAGCTCAGGATGACAATGCGGTATCGTCGTACGCCCCATCCTGTGCGCCGAAACAGGTCGGGCGTCGGTCGTGCAGGACGGGCGCAGGAGCAGGCTTCCAGTCGCCCCGTAGCACATGCTACGGGGCGATCCGGCCCTTCGAGCCGGGCCACCCTGTGACCGCTCGCCGTTGCTCCGTTTCTTCTTACGTTTCACGTGTTGCGCTTTTCCGTTCCCCTGCTCCCCATGCCTCCAGCAACCCCCATCCGTCGCCTCCTGATCGCCAACCGCGGCGAAATCGCGGCACGAGTCATCCGCTCAGCCGCCGAGATGGGAATCCGCACCGTCGCCGTCTACAGCGACGCAGATGAGGCCCTTCCCTACGTCTCGCTCGCCGATGAGGCCCGCCACCTCGGTCCGGCGCCGGCGCGCGAGTCCTATCTCTGCGCCGACAGACTCATCGCCGTCGCCCGTGAGACGAAGTGCGACGCCACTCATCCCGGCTACGGCTTCCTCGCCGAGAATCCGTCCTTCGCCGAGGCCTGCGGGAAGGCCGGACTGAAGTTCGTCGGGCCCCCCGGTCCGGTGATGCGGAAGACCGGCAACAAGCTGGCGGCCCGGCGCCTCGCGCTGAAACTGGGCATTCCCACGGTGCCGGGTGTGGAGTGGGAGGGGGAACATCCCCCGTCGGCGGACGAGCTGAGAAAATCGGTCGGATTTCCGCTCCTCCTCAAAGCGGCGGCCGGGGGCGGGGGGAAGGGAATGCGGATCGTCCGCCGGGCCGCCGATCTCCCCCGTGCCCTCCGCGAGGCCCGCGGCGAGGCGAAGGCGGCCTTCGGAAACGAATCGATCTTCATCGAGCGCTACCTCGAACGGCCGCACCACATCGAGGTCCAGATCCTCGGCGACGCGCGGGGAAACGTGATTCATCTCGGCGAGCGCGAGTGCTCGATCCAGCGCCATCACCAGAAGCTGATCGAGGAGTCGCCCTCACCGTTCATCGACGAGGCGCTGCGCACGGAGATCACCTCGGCGGCGGTTCGATTTGCGAAGGCCGCGCGATACGTCAACGCGGGCACCGTCGAGTTCCTCGTGGATTCCCGCCGCCGGTTCTATCTCCTCGAGATGAACTCCCGACTTCAGGTGGAACATCCCGTCACCGAGATGGTGCTGGGGCTCGACCTCGTCCGGGCGCAGATCGAGATCGCCTCGGGACGCCCTCTTCCGTGGAAACAGGAGGAACTCCGTCCCCGCGGGCACGCGCTCGAGTGCCGCATCTGCGCCGAGGACCCGTTCTCCGACTTCATGCCGTCCACGGGCGACATCGTCGGCCTCCATCTGCCGTCCGGCCCGTTCGTAAGGGTCGACGGCGGGGTGACGGTCGGCTCGACGATCTCGGTCCACTACGACTCGATGTTCGCGAAACTCGTCGTCTGGGGCGAGACGCGCGCCGCCTCGGTGGCGAGGGCCCGCCGGGCGCTGGAGGAGTTCCTCATCGTCGGACCGGAGACGACGATCCCGTTCCACCTCCAGTGTCTCGCGCATCCGGAGTTCAGGGCGGGTCGCCTCCACACGCACTTCGTGGGCGAGACGCTGAAGCTGACCCGCGGGGACGGCGACGGGGCATGGACGGCGGCCCTCCTGGCGGCCGCGCTGGAGGTTCAGCAGCGGCAACGGTCGATTCCGGCGTCGAACGGATCGGGCGGAGGTTCCATGTGGCTGAGATCCGCCCGCGCGGAGGGAGTGGCCCGTGACCCCGCTTAGGCTGGTCCTCCGCTGCGGAGATCGATCCACCCCGGTCACGGTGGAAGAGGCGGACGGCGCGGTCCACGTGGTCGCCGGGCCCGGAAGGCATGTGGTGCGGCTCGACGGACGACGGCGAAGCGTCCGAACGGCCTGCGTGGACGGCCGCCATCTCCTCTTCGGCTGGAGCCGCACCGAGACCGGCTACGAAATCGTGCTGGACGGGAGCGCCTACGCCGTGGCGCTTGAGGACCCGCGTCTGGAGATTCTGCGAAATGTCAGAAAAGTCGAGGGGGGGGCCCAGGGGGTGTGCGAGGTGCGGGCTCCCATCCCCGGGCTGGTCACCGCGGTCGAGGTGGAGACCGGCCAGGGAGTGGAGAAGGGGGCCGGACTGCTGGTTCTGTCGGCCATGAAGCTCGAGAACGAGATCCTCGCCCCCCGTGGAGGCCGGGTGCGCGAGGTAAAAGTAAGACCGGGGATGGCAGTGGAGAAAAACCAGGTGCTGGTCGTGCTGGATTGAGGGGATACGAGCCGCAGGGGCTTTCGACATAAGCCGTTTTCCCTGATACGTTTCCTCTTTTCTCTCCTCCTTCTCTCTGCTACTCTGTTACCCCGTTATTCCGCTACTCCTTTATCCGGAGCCCCCCATGTTCTCCCGCATCGCCAATCTGATTCGCGGCTTCTTCAGCCTGTTCATCAGCGGAATCGAACGCGAGCATCCGGAGGCGCTTCTCGAAGCCGCCCAGGAGGACTTCCGCGCGAAAATGGCCCAGGCCCGCGACGCCCTGGCCAATTCCGCCGGACTGGTCTCGAAGCTCCAGGGACAGATCCGCGACCAGCAGTCGCAGATCACGCAGATCACCGCGCGCATCACGGCGAACGTGAAGGCGGGAAACACGGCGGTCGCCGGAGAGCTGGCGCTCCGACTGTCGACCCTGAAAGCGGACCTCGCGCGGAATCAGGAACAGTTGAAGATCGCCGAGCAGTCGTACCAGACGGCCGTGAAGCAGGTCTCGATGGCGCAGACCGAATTCCAGAAGAAGATGGAGCAGTTGAAGACGAAACTGAATCAGGCGAAAATCAACGAAGCGCTGGCCGCCGCCACCTCGGCCAGCGCGAACATGTCCTTCAAGATCGGCGACCTGGGCGACTCTCTGGGCCGGGTGGACGAGATCCTGACCGATCGGGTCGCCAAGGCGGAGGGCAAGGTGAGGGCGACGGGCGATCTCGTGGCGGCCCAGAGCGTCGAACTGGGAATGAAGGAAGAGGAGCAGAAGGCGCTGGCGGATCAGGCGCTGGCGGAGTTCATGGCGTCCCAGGGTCTGTCGCTCCCCGGAGCGAAGGTCGCCGAGGGAGCGGGGGCGGCGACAGATGCCCCGCCGGCGGACGCCGGCAAGCAGATGGGCCCGGCCGGCTTCGACGCCGTCTCGGGCAAGTAGGAACAGAAACCCCAGAAGGAGGGCCCCCTCATGTCGAACGGCGAACCCAAACCCGGGCTGACCCCGGCCGGCTGGATCGTGATGCTGCTGGTCATCGGCGCCCTCGGGTACGGCGGCTATTTCCTGATGACGAGCCGGCAGAACGCACAGCCACCGGCGAACGGGGGCCAGGGGGGAGGCTCCTCCGGGGGAGGAGGAGGCCAGCCCTCGGGCAGCGGCGGCGGCAGCGGCGGTTCCTCCGGCGGCGGGGCCACCGAGACCCCCGGCGGCGAGGCGCCCGACACCAACTCCGTCACGACCGTGAAGGAATACACCTACGTCCCGGCCTCGAAACTCCCCCCGGTGAAGGGGACCAGCAACTACGTCTGGAACGAGCAGGAGAAGATCGTCAACTTCTCGCTCAACGTCTGGAGCGGCTGGCTGCCGATCTATGCGGCCAACCACGGCGCCAAGCCGAACACCGACAGCATCTTCTACAAGAAGTACGGTTTCAAGGTCGACCTTCAGCTGATCGACGACCCTGTCGGGGCCCGGGATGCCTTTGCCGCGGGCCGGGTCCACGTCCTCTGGGGCACACTCGACATGATGGTCCTCTTCTCCGAGGGGCTGCTGAAGGACTCCCGGACCGCCCCGCGCATCTATCAGCAGATCGACTGGTCGAACGGCGGCGACGGCATCGTCGTGCGCTCGAACATCCGGACCGTCAAGGACCTCATCGGGAAGTCGGTGGTGTGCGCCGAAAACAGCCCTTCCCAGTATTACATCACCTCGCTGCTCATCAACTCCGGCATCCAGCCGACCCAGGTGAACTTCAAGTACACGGCGACCGCTTTCGAGGCCGCCGCCGCCTTCGTCGCGGACAAGAGTCTGGCCGGCTGCGTCTCGTGGGCCCCCGACATCTACAAGATCCCGGAGCAGGTCGCGGGCACGCGCATCCTCAGCAGCACCCTGGACGCGAACAAGCTCATCGCCGACGTCTGGGCGGTCCGCGCCGACTTCGCCAAGGACCATCCCGACGTCGTGAAGGGACTGGTCGCGGGAATCTTCGAGGGGATGCGCGAGGTGAAGAAGAACCCCGGCCCGGCCTGCCAGTGGATGGCCGACGCCTTCGGAATGTCCGCCGAGGACATCCACGGGATGATGGCGGACGCCCATGCCACGAACTTCGCCGAAAACAAGGAGTTCTTCCTCAATCAGAACAACCCGGCGAATTTCGAGCGGACCTGGAAGTCGATCTCCTTCGTCTACAAGGAACTCCGCAAGATCGATGTCCCGATCCCGTTCGACAACATCATGGACTTCTCCGTCCTGAAGGCGCTGGACCAGGAGGGTCTGTTCAGGGATCTACGAGCCGAAACACGATCCCGACACGGACATCCCGATCCAGGGGACCCTGTACGACCCGAACGTGGAGGGCACCCTCGAGCGCGTGGCCCGGATGGCCGGACAGTTCGAGGCCGCGGTCATCGCCATCACGGGTCACACCGATTCCTCGATGAAGGGGAAGGTCGACAAGAGCGCCGTGACCGATCTGTCGAACCGTCGGGCGCAGGCGGTCATGAAGGCGCTGGTCGAGAAGTACAAGTTCGATCCGAGGAAGTTCGTCGTCGCCGGGAAGGGCTGGGATGAGCCGGCCAACCCGGACAATCCGATGGACCAGGCGATGAACCGCCGGGTGGAGATCTCGGTCTACCAGCCGGAGTCGGGGAAGTAGATGCGGGAAGAGTTCTTCAAGATCCGCGAGGACATCCCGTTGTGGCGGGCCCTGTTCCTCGGGGTCCTGCCCGCGGTCCTGTTCGTCCTGATCTGGGCCTTCCTGACGGCGGGAGGAGAGCCGGAGCAGCGGCGGATCTCGCCGGCCATCCTGCCGAGCCCCCTCGAGGTGGTGGAGGGGATCCCCACGCTCTGGAGCCAGAAGGCCTCGTCGGGCGAAACGGAATACCGGCTGCTCACGAGCCTCTGGTGGAGCCTGCGGCGCGTGATCGTCGGCTTCCTGATCGGCGTGGCGGTGGCGCTCCCCCTCGGAATTGCGATGGGGGCGTTCACCAAGGTGAAGCACCTGTTCCTGCCCCTGGCCACCATCGGGGGGTACACCCCGATCGCCGCGCTGGTCCCGCTCTCCCTGCTCTGGTTCGGAACGGACGAGTTCCAGAAGTACATGTTTCTGGCGATCGCCACCGTCATCTACGTGCTGCCGCTCGTCTTCAAGGCGGTGGACGGCGTGGACGACGTCTACCTCGAAACCGCCTACACGCTCGGGGCCAGCACCTGGCAGGTGGTTCTCCGGGTGATGGTGCCCGTCGCCCTGGCGGAGATCTACAATGCGCTCCGTCTCGGGTTCGGGGTGGGATGGTCCTACATCATGCTGGCGGAGATCGTGAACGCCCAGCACGGCATCGGCTACATGATCGAGGTGGCCCGCCGACGCACCCACCCGGAGCACGTCTTCCTCGGAATTCTCATCATTGCGGTGGTCGGATTCCTGCTGGACCGGGTGTGGGAGAAGGCCGGGGCCTGGCTTTTCCCGCACAGGACCAAATCGTAGACGAGGATCCGATGGGATTTGAAGGCGTGGCACCGGCGACCGGCGGCGGCGGGGCGGTCCTCCCGGCCCCCTCCTCCATCGTCGAGTTTCGCGACGTCACCAAGGTGTTCGGCGAGGGCACCCCGAAGGCCTTCACCGCCGTGAGCGGGATCACGTTCTCCGTCGAGGACATCCCGACCCGGGGGGAGTCGATCGCCGTCATCGGTCCCAGCGGGTGCGGAAAGTCGACGATCCTGCGGATGATCGCCGGCTTCTACCGGCCGACGCGGGGCGAGGTCCTGGTCCGGGGACGCCCCGTCGAGGGGCCCGGCTGCGACCGCGGGATGATCTTCCAGAAGTACAGTTCGTTCCCGCACCTCAGCGTGCTGGACAACGTGATGTTCGGTCTGAATCTCAACCGGAGCGAACTGGGGTACTCGTCCGAGGAACGGGAGAGCCAGGCGCGATCCTGGATCGGCAAAGTGGGACTGGCCGGCCATGAGGGCAAGTACCCGCACCAGTTGGGCGGCGGAATGCAGCAGCGCGTGGCCATCGCGCGGACGCTCGCGCTCAAGCCGCGAATCATGCTCCTCGACGAGCCGTTCTCGGCCCTCGACGAGCCGACGCGGATCGAGATGCAGAAGCTGATCGTCGAGCTGTGGTGGGAGGTGAAGGCGACGGTCTTCGTGATCACCCACTCGATCACGGAGGCGGTCTATCTGGGCGACCGGGTCTTCATC
>JACPTZ010000163.1 GCA_016192525.1 Planctomycetota bacterium | reverse complement strand
TAGGCGAGCGCTTTCGCGTAGAGGATCGACGTCAGGAAGGCGCGAACCGAGACCCCCGACTCCGTCTGCGTGCAGAGGTTTGACTGCTTGTCGAGCGGGCATTCCTCGTTGCAGACATCGCCCACCTTCTTCCCGGAGAGGTGGAGCGTGTCCTTGTTCATGTACTCCAGCTTCTCCGAGGCGCGGCGGCAGAAATCGAGCGGACCCAGAAAGAACCCCAGGAGGTCCCGGACTTCGGTCGGGATCGCGATCGCGCGGATCTCCTCCCGGGCGCGGACGAGTTCCGCCTCGCTGAAGACGATGTCCTTCGGGACGAAGTCCTCGGGAGAACGGTGGGTCTCGATCCGCTCGACCAGCCGGTCGAAGAAGCGGGAATTGAAGTTGGTGCACCGAACGACGATGTCGATCCGGTCCTTGAGCGCCTCGATCACCTGAAACGTCCCGCCCCCCATGTCGTCGTTCGCCGTCAGGAACCAGGCGGAGCGGCCGGTCTCGATCACCTGCTCGTACATCTCGGCGTAGCCCTCCGCCATCAGCGAGAGAAGGGCCGACTGGGTCTTGGTCGGGATCCTGTTGTACTCGTCGATGATCTTCACCCGCATCGTGAGCCAGTTGCGCCAGGCGACCTTGATCTCGCCGGGTTCCTCGGCGCGGACGAGATCGCCGGGGAGCGGACCGCCGAGGAGATCGGCGACGGTGAGCTGGGGATGACCGTGCTGGACGCTGCGCCTGACCTCGGCGGGGGAGTATCCGGCGAGAAGTCCCATGAGAACGGCGACGGAGGTCTTTCCCCGTCCCGGCGCCCCGATCAGGAGGAGCCGACGGCCCGTGGCCAGCGTGAGAAGCGGGAGGAGCACATAGGACGAATAACAGGTGTCCTGATGGAGGTCGAGCGTGGCCTTCTGCTGCTTGAGTCGATGGCGGGTCCCGAACTCCATGTCGTAGTAGGGGCAGATGATCGCGTTGTTGACGATCCACCAGTAGGCCTGGCGGAGCTTCTCCGCCACGCCGGGGCCGTCGCGCTCGGACAGGTGGAGGTGAAGGTCGGGATCGACTCTCGCGCGTCCCGAGAGGAGCCGGGGAGGGGGGCGGGCGTCAAGGAAGTCATGACCGCGAGCCCTCGGTTCATTGCCACCCGGCGGCGACGATGCTAGAACACCCCGCATGGCCTACGTTGTCGAGGACGGCCGTATCCTTACGCGGTCGCTCGAAGTGCACGTTACCGATCACTGCAACCTCCGCTGTCGGGAGTGCTGCACGCTTTCCCCGTTTCTGCCGCCGCGATTCGTCGACCCGGACGGCCTGCGCGACGATCTGGCCCTGGCGGCCCGCGCGCTGAGGCCGGAGTTCCTGAAGTTGAGCGGCGGCGAACCGCTCCTCCATCCGCGGATCGTCGACTGCATCGGCATCGCGAAGGCATCCGGCCTGGCGCGGACCGTCTCCGTCACGACCAACGGGCTTCTGCTCCACGAGATGCCGGAGGCCTTCTGGGAGGGACTCGATCATCTCACCCTCTCCCTCTATCCCTCGGCCCGGCTGGCCGAGGTCCGCCTGGCCGAGGCTGAAGAGAAGGCCGTACGCCACGGGGTCGAGTTGCGGATCAAGCGTCAGGACGAATTCGAGAGGATGACGCTGGAAGCGCCCCGCGAGGACGAGGGGATGACGCATCAGATCTACGAAGAGTGCTGGATGAAGCGCCGGTGCCACATGCTGCGGGGAGGCGTCTTCTACGTGTGTACCCGTCCTCCGTCGTTCGACACTTACTTCGGCCACGGGGAGCGGTTCGCGGCGACGGACGGGGTGCGGCTCCACGCGGGGCCGGGGCTGATGCGGGAACTGCTGTGGTACCTCGGAAGGGGCGAGCCGCTGGCCGCCTGCCGTCACTGCTGGGGCGGGCAGGGGACGAAGTTCGCGCACGAGCAGGCGCCGCCGGGCACGGGGCGGCGAAGTCGGCCCTGGCCGCCCCAGGCGCCGATGAGTTCGGCCTGCGCCACCGGCGAGTCCTGCTGACCCCGTCTTCTCCCCGGGGGATCGCCCGGCGGGCCTTGCAAACCCGAAACTCGAAACCCGAAACTCGAAACCCTATGTGCGGCATCTGCGGCATCGTCCGGTACGACACCCCCGCCTGGGCCTTCGCGCCCCGGATGCGGATGATGCGCCATCGGCTCGAGCACCGCGGGCCGGACGGGCAGGGCGAGTATGTCGGGACGCATGTCGCCCTGGGGCACACCCGGCTCGCCGTTCTGGACCTCGAACGGGGAATCCAGCCGATCGACAGTCCGGACGGTCGCTACACCATCGTCTACAACGGAGAGGTCTACGACCTCGACGTCCTGCGCGGATCGCTCGCCGGGCGCTGGGTGTTTCGCACTCGATCCGATGCCGAAGCGGTGCTCGCCTCGTACGCCGCGTGGGGGAAAGAGGGCCTCGATCGCCTGAACGGCATGTTCGCCTTCTTTGTGTGGGACCGGAAGGAGCAGCGGGGCTTCGGCGCGCGGGACCGGCTCGGGGTGAAGCCCTTCGTCTATCGCTCCCGGGACGGGGAGTTCGCCTTCGCCTCCGAGGCCAAGGCGCTCCTCTGCGGGCGGGCTACCCTGCACCTCCCGTCCTTCCTGGAGTTCATGGCGGTTCCCTGTCTGAGCGGGGTCGAGCACCCGATGTTCGAGGGGCTGGAGTATCTCCCCGCCGGACACTGGATCGAGGTTTCGCGGGAGGAGATTCGGACGGGGCGGTGGTGGGACTATGAGATCCGCGATCTCCGGGAGGATGAGGAGACCCTCTCGGAGGAACTTCTCGAACGACTGCGGGGCGCGGCCCGGCGCTCGATCGTCGCGGATGCCCCCGTCGGGTACTTCCTCAGTGGCGGACTGGATTCAACCCTGGTGGCGGCCCTCGGCGGACCCCGCCCGGCGTACACGATCTGTTTCGAGGGTCAGCGGCGGTACGACTACTCGCGTTCCCTGATCGTGACCTCGGACGACTCCGATCCCGCCCGCCTCGCGGCCGGAGCGCTGGACTTGCCCGCCTCGCTCGTGGGCGTCTCCCACGAGGCCGTCGTGGCCTCGCTCAAGGCGATCGCCGCGATCGACGACGCCCTTCCGGCCTGGGAGCAGGAAGTGGCCCAGTATCACCTCTCAAAGGAAGCCGGCCGCCAGGTGAAGGTCGTCCTCGTCGGAGATGCGGCGGACGAGACTCATTTCGGTTACCCCTTCCTGCTCGACTGCACGCCCCGGATGCTCATGACGCGCTTCGGCGCCGAACGCCGGGCGGAGATCCTCCGGGTGGAACTGAGGGAGGGACTCCTCGATCATCTGGAGCGCCGCTACGTGGAGTTGTCGGAGAAGGCCGGATACCGCTGGGACTCGCCCGACGGGCGCATCCCCGCCCTGACCTGCCTGATCGTGAAGCGATGGCTGGGTCGGCTGCTTCACAACGGAGACATTCACACGATGGCGCACGGTCTGGAGGCACGGGTGCCGTTCGCCGACCGGGACCTGCTGGACCTGGCGCGGCACGTCTCGCCCCGGGTCGGGTTCCGCGACGGCGTGGAGAAATCGCTTCTCCGCCGGGCGGCCCGGGGGATCCTCCCGGAGTCGATCCGCACGCGCCGGAAATCCGCCCTGCCCAAGGACCAGGAGACGGGTCCCGCCTTCCAGGCGGTGCTCTTGGAGCGACTCGCGCATCACAGCGAGTTCCTCGGACGCCTCTTCGACCTGAACGCGGTGGAGCGCTTGGGCCGCGAGCCTGCGGACGAGATCGGCCGGGCGATCCTCTTCAATCTGATCGCCTTCTCGTACTGGGCGGAGCACTACGGGGTGGAGTGATGGCCCGCTTTCTCTTCGTGGTGATTCCCGAAAAGGGGCACATCAACCCGTACATCGGGCCGGCGCGAATGCTCCAGCACCGCGGACATGCGATCGCGTTCCAGGCCGCGCGCGACGTCTCCGGCTACCTGAAGGCCTGCGGGTTCGATCCCTTTTTTTCGGGAGACCCCTCGCGGCGTCCTCCATCGGACGACCACCGCGGCCGGGCCTTCGCCGAACACGCCCGCGACCCGGAGTGGCTCCGGAACTGGATCCAGTCGGTCCTGCTCGACCCGGTCCCGGCGCAGGTTGAGAGCCTGCGTCGCGTGATCCGCGAGTGGAAGCCGGACGCGGTGGCGATCGACTCGATGGTCTATGCCGGCGCCATCGCGGCGACGCGTGAGGGGGTCCCCTGGGCCTCGCTCTCGTCCTCGCTCAACCCGGTGATTTCGCGGTCGATCCGGACCGAGTTGACCCGGACGATCGAGTGGCTCTCGCCGGATCGCGAACGACTCTTCGCGCAGTACGACATGCACCCGGACTTCCGCGTTTGCGACGTGCTGTCGCCCTTCCTCACGACCGTTTTCGCGACGAAGGAGTTCGTCGAGCCGGACGAGGCGCTTCCGCGCACGCTCTACATGGTCGGTCCGTCCATCCCGCCGCGTCGCCTCGACGGCGGGTCGCGTCGCCCGGCGGTCGAGGGATTCCCGCAGGCGGAGTTCGACGCCGCCGTGAGGTCCGGGCGGCCGATCGTCTGCGCCTCGCTCGGGAGCCAGATCTACTGGCAGCCGCGCCTCTGGCGGACGATTTTCGAGGCGGTCCGGGGCGAGCCGGTCTTCGTCGTGGCGAGCGTGGGCGAACTGCTGGGGTCGGACGAACTCGGCGAGGTCCCCGGGAACGTCCTCGCCGCCCGCGAGATCCCGCAACTGGAGGTCCTCGATCGCGCGTCGCTCCTCATCAGCCACGGCGGGGCGAACTCGGTGATGGAGGCGCTGGCCGCCGGAGTCCCCGTGCTCGTGAGCCCGATCTGCAACGACCAGCCGGCGCAAGCGCACTACCTCGAGAAGGCGGGCGTGGGCCGAAGGCTCGATCTCAACACGGCGACGGCGGAGGAGTGCAGGCAGGCCATCAGGGAGTTGCTGAAAGTGCACGAGGAGTCACTTCGGTGTGCTATTCACCCGTTCAACCTGAGGCGAGAATCGGCACCTCCGAGACAGGCGCCTGCTGCTGAAAGGTGTCGCGGCACCTTTGTCTGCCTCAGTGGAGCGATGTGCCCCTACCACAAGCCCCTCTGCGATGTCCATCGGGTCGCTGCGATCCGCGACTCCTTTTTCGCTGCGGCAGGTTCCGAGACGAGCGGCCTGCTCCTCGAGTATCTGGCCGCCGCGAGGCGTCCGTTGTTGCGCCCGGACGGTTTCCCCTGCTCGCTCACCGTCACAAGGGCTGCTCGCCGCGTCGAGGGCCTGCTCTCCTGTGTCGAAGGCCTGCTCTCACGCTTTCAGTGGACCCTCGGTTCTCCCGGATTCGTGTCGCCTCGCGAATCCCGCCTTCCGACATTCCGTGTTCGGTGTCGGGAGCTCAAGCCGCTTGAGATTTGGGACATGGAGGTCAAGCGCGGGCTTCTGTGGCAGAATCGTGACGATCTCCCGGCCGCGCTCGACATGATTCGCCGGGGGGAGCCTCGCTACCGGTGGAGTCGCACGGACTCCGGCGCCGCGGCGGGCTTCGACGGGCTCTTCGTTCTCGGGCGGGGAGTCGACCGTCACGTCTTTCAGTCGTTTGTGAGGGAGCCCCACGACTATCGGATACGTCTGCATCGCCGGAACTGGCGGGTCCTCATGCAGAAGGCGGGGGCTCGGCTGCTGGCCCGACTGGGGCACTCCTCCGGCCACATCCTCGACTTCGGACAGTCCGTCTTGAAGTGCTTGAGGTGGAGGAATGGCCGGCCTCTTGAGTGGCGCGCTCTCCGTCGGGACGGCCGGGCCCTGCCGCACCTGCAGCACGGAACAGTGGACGAGGACATCGACGAGGCCCGGGGGCGCCTCGTCCACGCCGCCGCCTCGTTCATCCGGGATGCGGGGCCGCCTGAATCTGTCGGCGGATGTTTTGTTTTCGCCCTTCCCTGCGAACTGGACGACGACGGCATCCCCGGCCCCTGCAGCTACGCCGGTCTGGAAGGCTATCGCGACTTCGTGCGCGACGTGCTGGAGGCGGCGGGGGTGAAGCTCGGGACCGCGTACGTCATGAACGATGCGGAGCTGGCCGCCCTCGCCTCGCCGGGGCGTCTCGGAAAGCGGGTGCTCACGATCACGATGGGGTACGGCATCGGAGCCTGTCTTCGCGTGGGGGACTTTGGGTATGATGCCGACTGGGTTCAGCACGCGCGGATCGATCTGAGGCCGATCGGGGACTGAGCGGCGGGAGCGCTCCCGATCTCCGCAGGCGAAGCGCGGGGACGGGGCTTGTCCCCGCCCGTGGGTTCCGCGGCTCAGCCGGCCCCCAGGCGGGCGGCCGCAAGGGCCGCCCCTGCAGTGTCTCGCTCGCCGATGGCGGCGAACCTTGTCGATGGGCCCTGTCCAAGGTGATCCCTCATGCTCGTCAAAGACCCGGATCGGATTGGCGCGTACGATTCCGTCTACTTCTCCCCCCACCTCGACGACGTGGCAATCTCCTGCCCCGCGCGCGTCTTGGCCGAGCGGAGGGCGCGCCAGAAGGTCCTCGTCGCCACGATTTTCACGGAGGGGGCTCCGGACGCCGAGGCCCGGAAGAAGGAGGATCGGAAGGCGATGGCCCTCCTTGGGGTCGATCACGTCTGGCTCGGGCTTCCGGACGCCCCCTGGCGGAATCCGTTCTACCGCGGCTTTCGCCGGATCGTGCTCGAGTCGCACCCCGACGATCGCGTCTTCGTCGAGGAGCGCCTGGTGCCCGCCCTCGGCGGGGTGCTGGCCCGGGCGAGACCGAAGCGGGCCTACTTCCCGTTCGCCGTCGGGACGCACATCGACCACCGGCTCACCACGGCCGGGGCCCTGCTCCCGGGCTCGATGGAGGGGCACGCCGAGGTCTTGTTTTACGAAGATCGCCCGTATGTGTTTCTGAGTCAGAATCTCCGGATGCGCCTCGCCGAGTTGGATGCGCGCCTCGCGTCCCGCCCGGAAGACCTCGCCCCGGCGCCGTGGGAGTCGCTGGAATCGACGCTCCGGTTCGGGCTCACGCAGACCGCCTACGTCCGGGCCTTTCTGAAGGACGAGGGGGAGCGGCGTCGCTGCAACGAGGCGCTGTTCCACCGGCTGCGCGCGGCGCAGCGATGGGAGGGCGCCGGCCGGGGGTTTCGGTTGAATCCGGAAGTCGTCCGGGCGGCCGGCGCCGCGGTTTCGAAGATCCGCAGGACGGTCCACGCCTACGCGTCGCAGATCGAGTCCCTGTTCGGCGATGACTTCGACGGGGCCACGGCCGCCTACGCCGGAATGATTTCGCCGCGGTCGAAGTATGCCGAGCGCTGCTGGAGGCTCCTTCCGTGATCGACGCCGTGGCCGTCACGGCTGCAACCGTCTCCTTCTCCAGCCCGCTCCACTCCTGACAAACTCCTCCCGGTCGTGCAGCCGGTGGGGGCCCCGGGTCCAGAACTCCATCGTCCGCGGGAGGATCCGGTACCCGGTCCAGTGGGGAGGACGCGGGATTGGCTGGCCCCGGTACATCCGCCTCACGCGGCGGAAGCGGTCCATCAGCCCGGCCCGGTCGCGGAGCGGAGCGCTTTGCGTCGAGGCGATCGCCCCGATCTGACTCTCGCGCGGACGCGTCCGCCAGTAAGCGTCCGCCTCCCCGGGCGTGACCTCCCTCACCGGCCCTTCCACCCGCACCTGCCTCCCGAGGGCGTCCCAGTAAAACACCAGCGCCGCCCTCGGGTTGTCCCGCAACTCGCGACCCTTTCGGCTCCGGGCGTTGGTGTAGAAGACGAATCCATTCGCACCGGCCTCTTTGAGGAGGACGAAGCGCACGGACGGGCGCCCGCGCCGGTCCGCGGTGGCCAGCGCCATCGCGTCGTGAAGGGGAACGCCGGCGCGACGGGCGGCGGAGAACCATCGGTGGAAGCGGGCCAGGGGCTGGACGGCCATGCCGGGACTCTACCCGCGGAGCGCGGGGGGGTCAACCATACGCCACGCGACCGCATTTTGATTGCCTCCAGAACACGGCGCCGCTACACTCTTAGATTCGTCTTCCGCCCGGATTCAGGCCTGCAAGGAGCTCCGAATGGCGCACACCGTCACCCTGATCACTGGAGATGGGACAGGCCCTGAACTGTCCGCCGTCGCCCGGGACGTCCTCGATGCCACCGGTGTGAAATTCGACTGGGTCATGGCCGAGGCCGGCGAGGACGCCATGAAGAAATACGGCACCCCGCTCCCGGACGAGACCCTCGAAAAGGTCCGGAAGACCGGGATTGCTCTCAAGGCCCCGATCAGCACCCCGGTGGGGACCGGCTTCCGCAGCATCAATGTCGCCCTCCGGCAGACGTTCAACCTCTACGCCTGCGTCCGCCCCTGCAAGACCTATGCCGGCGTCCGCACCCGCTATTCCGGCGTCGACCTCGTCATCGTCCGTGAGAACACGGAGGACCTGTACGCCGGGATCGAGGTGCAGAAGGGGACCCCGGAGGCGGCGGGGCTCATTACGGCGATCGAGACGGCGACGAAGAAGAAGATCCGTCCCGATTCCGGGATCAGCATCAAACCGATCTCCGTCTACGGCTCGGAGCGCATCGTCAAGTACGCCTTCGAGTACGCCATGGCCAACAGGCGGAAGAAGGTGACCGCGGTGCACAAGGCCAACATCATGAAGTTCAGCGACGGTCTCTTCCTCGAGACCGCGCGCTCGGTCGCCGCGCGATACAAGGACGTGGCGTTCGAGGACCGGATCGTGGACAACCTCTGCATGCAGCTCGTGCAGCGGCCCGAGGAGTATGACGTCCTCGTCTTTCCGAATCTCTACGGGGACATTGTCTCCGACCTCTGCGCCGGGCTGGTGGGCGGGCTCGGCGTCGCGCCGGGGGCGAACATCGGGGAAAAGGGGGCCATTTTTGAGGCCACCCACGGGAGCGCCCCGAAATACAAGGGGCTGAACAAGGTCAACCCGACGGCGCTCATCCTCTCCGGGATGCTGATGCTGCGGCACCTGGGCGAAACCAGCGCCGCGAACCGGCTCGAAGCGGCCGTGGCAGCCGTCATCGCCGAAGGCAAGTCGGTCACGTACGATCTCAAGCTCCGCCGGGACGATCCGACGGCGGTGGGGACGAAGGAGATGGGGCAGGCGATCATCCAGACGTTGAGGAGTCTGTAGACCCGACGTGTCATTCCGGGCGAAGCGAGGAATGGGTCGGCATCGGGTGCTCCATCGGGATGGACCACTCGGGGCCGGATCCCGGGCCGAGGAGTATCTTTCCATGAAGTGCACCGTGAGCAGGTCGGCGCTGGGCGCCCTGAGGGCCCCCGCGCTGACGGTCTTCGTCTACGAGAAATCCGGTCCGACCGCGCAGAACGGCCAGAAGTCCGTCGCGACGGCCCTCCGAGGACTTTCCGAAACGGCCGCGGCGGACGGGTTCCGCGCCCGAGCCGGCGATCTCTTCACGCTGCACCAGCGGGGCGGAAAGATCGCCGATCGGATCCTCTTCGCCGGGCTCGGCTCGCCCAAGTCGGTGAAGCTGGACGATCTCCGCGTGGCGGCCGCCAAGGCGGCGCGCCAGGCTGAGAAGCTGCAGCAGAAGCATCTCGCTCTGGCCCTCCCGGCCGTGGAGGGGGAGAGCGCGGCGGCCGTGGCCCAGGCGGTGACCGAAGGAGTGATCCTCGGCACCTACCGCTTCCGTCGCTACAAGACCTCCGCCGAGGAGAGGGCGCGGCTGGCCACGGTGGAACTCGTTCCCGCCGACCCGGCCGACGGGCGCGCCGTCCGGGGCGCCCTCTCGCGGGCGCAGGCCCTCGGCGAAGCCGTCTGCTTCGCCCGGGACCTC
The DNA here is from genome assembly GCA_016192525.1 of Planctomycetota bacterium. Lineage (GTDB taxonomy): Bacteria > Planctomycetota > MHYJ01 > JACPTZ01 > JACPTZ01 > JACPTZ01. The sequence goes on along the minus strand of JACPTZ010000163.1, from coordinate 4,523 downwards.
GTGAACGAACCCGCCGAGCACACCACGCCCACCCGACTCGCGGAACAGGCGAAGTCGTTCGCGGGCCGGGACGGCTACACCGTCACCATCCATGACAAGGAAGACCTTGAACGCCTGGGGATGGGGGGGATTCTCGGCGTCTCCCGCGGAAGCGACCAGCCACCCGTCTTCATCGAGATGCGCTACACCCCGCCCGAGAAGCCCTCCAAGACCGTAGCTCTCGTTGGCAAGGGGGTTACATTCGACTCCGGCGGCCTCAACCTCAAGAACGCGGACGGCATGCTCACCATGAAGGACGACATGTCCGGCGCCGCGAACATCCTGGGCATCTTCCACGCCTTGGGGAAGCTGAAGCCGACCTGCGCCGTCATCGGGCTCATTCCCTCGGCCGAGAACATGCCGAGCGGGAAGGCGTATCGGCCCGGCGACGTCCTCCACATGTACAGCGGTTCCACCGTGGAGGTGAACAACACCGACGCCGAGGGGCGACTGCTCCTCGCGGACGGTCTCTGGTACGGTCACGAGCAGCACCCGGACGAGATGATCGACATGGCCACGCTGACCGGTGCCGCGCGGCAGGCGCTGGGCGACGAGATCTCCGCTGTCCTGGGGACCGATCAGGCGCTGATCGACAGACTCCTGGCGCAGACGCGCCGGTCCGGGGAATCGCTCTGGCAGCTTCCGCTCGAGGAGCGGTACTGGGACGACTTCAAGAGCGGCGTGGCCGACATGCTGAACACGGGGAAGGCCGGAGGGGGGACGATCAAGGCGGCGCTCTTCCTGAAACGGTACGTCGGGGACACCCCATGGGCGCATCTCGACATCGCCAGCACGGCCTTCCGCGAGAAGGCCAAGGGGTACCAGGCCGGCGGGGCGACCGGGGTGATGGTGAGGACGATTCTGGAATACCTGGCGCCCGGAGTGTCATCCTGAGCGTCCGCCGCAGGCGGACGCGAAGGATCACCAGCCCCCGCGCGCGAATGCGCCTGCTCTCGGTCAAGGCTGGCGATCCTTCGCCTCGCCCGCCAGACGACGGCGGCCGAGGCTCAGGATGACAACGTCCGGGGCGGTCACCTCCTGCGGGCGATCCCCCGTAGGGGCGGCCCTTGCGGCCGCCCGCCTGTGGACGGGCTGAGCCGCAGAACAGGCGGACGATGTCCACCCGCGCTTCCAAGTTGCCCAAGGAACTCCGCGAGATCGTCGACCGGAACCGCTTCAAGCTCGTCCGCAAGATCGCGGAGGGCGGCATGGGGGCCGTCTACGAGGCGATCCAGGTCGGGACCGAGGGGTTCGAGAAGGTCGTCGCCATCAAGATGATTCACGACTCCCTGTCCGCCGACAAGGAGTTCGTGGACATGTTCATCGGCGAGGCGAAACTGGTCGCCGACCTCGTCCACCAGAACATCGTCCAGATCTATCAGTTGGGAAAGGTCGAGAGCTTCTACTACATCGCGATGGAGTACATCGACGGGGTCAATCTCCAGGAGTTCCTGAACCGTCACATGGAGCTCGGCCTCAAGATGCCGGTCGACATCGCCGCCTTTGTCATCAGCCGGGTCTGCCGCGCCCTCGAGTACGCCCACAAGAAGGCCGACCGGAACGGCAACCTGCTCGGCGTCGTCCACCGCGACGTCAGCCCGAAGAACGTGATGATCAACACTGAGGGGGTGACCAAACTCACCGACTTCGGGATCGCCAAGGCCGCGGGCCTCCTCGCCGATCAGGAGGGGGACGTCCTGATGGGCAAGGCCCAGTACATGTCGCCCGAACAGGCTCAGTACCTTCACACCGATCGACGCTCCGACATCTTCTCGCTGGGCATCGTCTTCTACGAGGTTCTCTCCGGCCAGAATCTGTTCGGGAGCGACAAGACCTCCGTGATCCTGGACAATGTCGTCTACAAGGAAATCCCGAAGCCGAAGCAGATCAACCCCGACGTCCCGGAGGAGGTGGAGCGCATCCTCCTCAAGGCGCTGGAACGAAACGTGGACAAGCGGTATCAGGATGCCGGGAAGATGGGCTACGATCTCGAGTACTACATGTACCACAACCGGTTTGGCCCCACGAACGTCACCCTCGAGAAGTACATGAACCGGCTCTTTCCCGAACTCTTCCGTCCCGGCCAGACCCGCGACGAGAAAGTGGCCGATTTCGAGCGGTTGCGACCCACTCAGGGCGCCGACGAGAAGCACGCCTGACCCCGCTCCCCCCAAACGTCGCCCCGGGAAAAAACTGCGAATTGCGCGAATCATGATGCCCGACTCCAATCACAAACCCGAAGAACTCCGCATCACGATCCTCGGCGATTCCGGGCCTTTCTCCGACTACGGCCGCAGCATCGGATACATGATCCAGCACGGGGACGCGGAGTACCTCATCGATTGCGGCGCCCCCATCTTCGACTATCTCAAGACCGGCGGCCTCAAGCGCATCCGCGGGATCGTCGGCACCCACTCCCACGAGGATCACCGGCGCTGGTTCACCGACATCGCGCTCTTTCTGTACTATGCTTCCGGGCTCAACAAGCGCCTGCGGCTCATCACGACCGACAACATCCACGAGGAGTTCATGAAGAACTCCCGCGGGGCGCTGGAGCGGTCGCTCTCCCACGACTCCCGTCAGGTGCTGGAGATTCCGTACGACAATTTCGTGGAGCAGATCCGCATCGGCCCGGTCGGGAAGTACCACATCGGGATGCACAGCACCGACGAGGAGCACTTCTGCTGGCGGGTTCTGGACAAGAACGGCGATATCGTCAATCCCGCCATCGCCAAGGTGGTCATCAATCACAAGTCCAAGGCCAACCGCCCGCGCCTCCTTTACAAGGACGACGGGACGGGGGAATGGATCGAGCCCGACCAGTACTACTCATTCTCGGACAAGACCTTCTTCAGCGAGGATGAACGGCCCCTCGCCGACCCCGACGGGAAACTGGAGATCCGCGCCCTCAAGGCCCACGCCTGGCACGGTCCCCCGACGATCGGCGTGGATGTGCGGGTGGCGGGGACGCGGGTGGTGTTCTCCTCGGATACGGTCTATGACCCCGAACTCTGGCAGCAGCTGACGGAAGAACACCGACCCCAGAAGCTCCGCATGACCCGGCGTGAGTTCGAGGAGGCCCACGTCGTTTACGGGAACATCAACGACCTGATCGAGCGGACCTGGAGCCGTCGCCGATTCGACGACGCCATGCACACCTACGACGGCGCCATCCTCATCCACGACGTGGCCGGCAAGGACAGCGTCGTTCACACCGACTACGGCAAGGCCCCGAAGAACCGGGAGGCGTTCACGATCTTCACCCACTCGCCGGACCGGTTCGTCTCCGAGGTGCCGCTGGCGATCACGGGAAAGGTCTTCATCGCGAAGGGGAAGAACGTCGTCGAGGAGGTGGAGGGACGGCGGTACCCGCTCAATGCCCATCTTTATGCGCGCGGGCGGGGCGACGAGGCCTTCGTCGGGTACAAGTCGGCGTCCGGGAAGTACCGGATCGTTCAGCAGGACGACGGCTACCTCGATATCCGCCCGCGGAGCCAGCATGGGACAGGGAAAACCCTGTTCCTCTGCAACCTGTATCGCGACATTGACGGCAAGTACTACTCGAATCTCCTGAAGCAGGGTCAGCATTACCACCAGAGGCCGGATGGAAAGGTCGAGCGGCTGACCTATGCGAAGTCGGGCAGCAAGGGAGTGGTGGTGCGCGACCTGCGTGACTCGATGTCCCGGAACCCGAAAGGAAAGAAGAAATGAGCGTCACTTTTCGCCCCCACCTGCGCCCGCGCAAGAACAAGCATGGATTTCGCCAGCGCATGAGCACCCGGCACGGTCGCAAGATTCTAAACGCGCGCCGCAAAAAGGGTTACTGGAAGCTCTCCGTCAGCGACGAGGCGCATTGTCGCCGGAGAAAGTAACGCGAAGCGTCATCCAGAGCTCTGTGCGCCTCCCCCGAGTAGGCCCCGCCGCACGTGCTGCGGGCGCGAGGCTCGGGATGACGGGGCTGACCGATTTTCTTCCGAAAACACCTTGACACCCACCCCCGGCAGGGTATCATTTCCCACAATGTGATTGGCGCCGATCCTCCGGAGAGGGTGGCGAAGTACCTGTCCGGCGCCCGCCGGGCGGGCTTCCGGTTCAGTGACGCAGGGAGAGACATCCATGGCGTTCTCCAGCCATGCACGCCCCAGCCGCACCCCGAAGGTCCATCCACCCTGGGAACTCACCCCTTGATCGTCGACACCGTTGTTGCCGTTCTCTGTCAACCGTTCAGAAAACGCGAGATTGTCATCCTGAGGCGGCCGCGGGCCGCCAAAGGAGCACCAGCGCAGGATTGTCATCCTGAGCCTTGCCCGAGCGGCGAGGCGAAGGATCCCCAGCCCGGAATTTGTCATCCTGAGGCGGCCGCAGGCCGACGAAGGATCACCAGCCCATCCCGGAGACCCGTCATGACCCTCAAGACCCATCTGAACAGCCTGAAGGCCCTCACCCTGACGGTGCTCTTCCTCGTCATGAGTCTGGCCGTTCCC
>JACPTZ010000143.1 GCA_016192525.1 Planctomycetota bacterium | reverse complement strand
CAGGATGACAATGGGCAGGACGGCAACCTCGCACGCCTGTGCTACCGACTTTCCTCCAAGTCCCAGGTTTTCAGACAGGGCCTGGCCCCGATACGAGTAGGCCAAGCCGAACTCCCGTAGGGGCACGGCGCCGCCGTGCCCCTGCAAGCCATGTCCCCGTACCTGTGACGCTTATCCGACCGGCACTGGGTCTAACCGGGATCAGTCATGAAACGAACACCGTAGCCCCGAGTAGCGGCCCGCAGGCCGCGTAACGAGGGGCGGCTCAGGCGATGATGCCCCGCCGACAGGGCCGGCCCCGCGTTACGGCCCTGCCGCACGTGCTGCGGGGCCTGTCACTGCTTCGGTGTGTCCGCCCGGTCGGCTCCGCCCCCGCCCCCAGGCCCCGGCGGCTCCGGCTCTCCCCCCCCCACCCCCCTCGCCACCCCCTCCAGCGCCGCCTGTGCGTCCACTCCCCCGATCCCGAGACCCTCCGCGTGGGGCGGTTCGCCCGGCGCGTGAGGCGGGGCGGGGATGGCCAGCGAGCAGGCGACCGAGAGTCCCAGCAGTCCGCCCACCACGGCCAGCGAGATTCCGATCGGGATGTGGAACTCCCATCCGTCCGGCAGCGCCTGCAGCAGACCGGGCGGGATCCCCTCGGCGATCACCATCTTGACTCCGATGAAGGCGAGCACCACGGCGAGTCCGTATTTCAGATAGCGGAACTTGTCGACCACGCTGGCGAGCACGAAGTAGAGCGAGCGCAGTCCGAGGATCGCGAAGACGTTCGACGTGTAGACCACGAACGGATCGGTGGAGACCCCGAGCACCGCGGGGATCGAATCAACGGCGAACAGGAGGTCGCTCGCCTCGATCAGCACGAGCACGGCGAGGAGCGGAGTCGCCAGCCGGCGGGCGTCGCGCGTGACGAAGAACCGGTTGCCCTCGAACTCGTGCGTGGTGGGGACCACCCGCTTGAACCAGCGGAGGACGGGGTTCTTCTCCGGGTGGGGCTCCTCGTGCGAGAGCATCATGTGGAGCCCGGTGTAGATGAGGAACCCGCCGAACACGTAGAAGAGCCACTCGAAGTGCCGGAGCAGGGCCACACCGGACACGATGAGGATCGCCCGCATCACGAGCGCGCCGAGAATCCCCCAGTAGAGCACCCGGTGCTGGTTCTCCGGCGCCACCCGGAAATACCGGAAGATGATGAGGAAGACGAAAAGGTTGTCGACGCTGAGCGACTTCTCGAGGAGGTACGCCGTGAAGAACTCGAGTCCGCGCCGGTGGCGGAGCGTCTCGTCGGCGCCGCCGAGAGGTTCAAAGGCGTAGATGAAGCCGTTGAAGACGAGGGCGAGCGCAATCCAGAAGATGCTCCACCCGAAGGCTTCACGTATGCCGACGGCGTGGGCCTTGCGGTGGAAGAGTCCAAGGTCGAGCGCCAGCATCAGGAGCACGAAGAGGTTGAAGCCGACCCAGAGGGTCGTGTTCCCCATCGACTCCATCCCGGCCGAGGCAAGAGGGGCATCCATGGGGCGCAGCCTATCATGGTCGCGCGGCCCCGCGAAGCGAAACCGGCGTGGCCCGTCCGCCGGGGCGCGCCGCTGGAGTGCGCCGCGGAAGCGGCGCTTTGCGGCCTCTCCACTGGGGCGCGCCGCGCCAGCGGCGCTGGGCGGCGCCCAGGCGGTGAATCGGAATCGCCGGCAGGTCGGTAGGGGCGGGGACCGACCGGTCGTTCGACGCTGCTCGACGCCGATCGCGAGCAGGTCTTCTGAGGCTTGCTCGTGAATCCTGCAACCACGAGGTCGGGACCCGCCCGGAGCGGCGCCTCACGCCCCCGCCGCCGGTGGGGGGGGGCTCGGCGTCTCCGCCGCGGGTTCCACCGGCAGCGCCTCCGGGACGGGCGCGGCGCCGGATTTCGACCTCGCCCGCCGGCGTTCCAGCACCCGCAACAGCCAGAACAGGAGCAGCGGGAGCAACACCGCCGGCGGGATCATCAACCCGCAGGTCAGCTGCTGGGACCGCACGAACGACCTCGCCGGGGCGATGATGAGCGGCACCGCGAAATACTCGACCACGTGGTCCGAGAGTTCCTGGTACGTGATCGTCGCGGGGTCGCCGTTCTCCCGGGCCGCGTCCGGGAGGGTGCGGAGAAACTTCTGCAGCCCCTGGGTGAGGCCGTACTCATCCAGCGGTCCCTTCACCGCCTTCCGGATCTCGCTCCGCGCGAGGTCCCGGAGGAGGGCCAGAAACACCGCTTCGACGATCCCGCCCGGGGGGATGCTGTATCGCTCGCGCAGGGCGGACTCGGCCCGCTTCAGGGCCCCGTCGATCACCGCGGTGTCTGCGTTCTCGAGCCGGTCGAGGAAGCGGGACACGTCGAGCTCGGCCTCTCCCCGTTCCAGCGCCTCCGCCAGGATTTCGCCGACCGCCTCGGCTTTGTCCGGAGAGGCGTCCGGTTCGAGGGGGGAGGCCAGGAAGCCGTCGAGCCACTGGACGCCGTACGCCCCGACGTGTCCGACCGGATCGAGCACCTCCGACCGGAACCTGCTGTTGAGGACGATGATCTCGACCCCGCGGAGTGCGCCTTGGAGGAATCCGACGGCCCCGCCGATGAGTCCGAGCGCGATGACGAGCCAGACCGCCGCGAGCCCCCGAAGGCATCCCGCCCACTTCCACCCGAACCCGAAGCCCCCGGCGCGCCGGAGTCCCCAGAACGCGACACCGCCCGCGATCATCCCCGCGATCGAGCCCAAGCCCGTCCAGAAGACGAGCATCCAAAGGACCTCGGCCATCCCCACGAGGAGCACCTGCCAGGCCAGTGCCGCCGTGCCCATCCTGGTGTTCCTCTCTCACGCGAGCCGTGCCGTCCCGTCCGTTACCCCGCCTCCGTCATGCTCCCCGGCTCTCGTGACTGGGACTCGCCCTCCCGTTCGTAGGGGCGGGTGCCGACCGGTCGATTGGCTGTCCACCATCGTCTGTCGCGCCGCATCGTCGGATGGAGCGGGGTCTCTCCTGCAACGATGAGGTCGGGACCCGCCCGCGCCTCCAATGGGCGTGGCTCCGTGGCGCAGACACCAGTCTGCGCTCCCCTCGCCCGCCAATTCGCTTGACCCTCCTCCAAGCCACCGACTATACTGCCTCTCCTACCATAACGCTCCCCAGTAGCTCAATGGTAGAGTAGCCTCCGCCGGAGGCGGATCCGCCCGCGTCCGCCGGAGGCGGACGCGGGCGGAGGCTGTTGTGGAGGGGGATCGGGATGGCGTATGCTGTCTACGTGCTCCGGAGCAAGAGGAACGGCAAGCGGTACGTGGGATTTACCGGGAAACCGGTTGAGAAACGCCTCGAGGAGCACAACAGGGGATGTAACCTGTGGTCGAGGCAGAAACGTCCCTTTGAGCTCCTATGTTGCGAGCAGTATGGGACGGAATCCGAAGCGCGGAGAAGAGAGCGCTACCTCAAGTCTGGCGCCGGCCGGAGAAGCCTGGACGAGTCGTTTCCGAAGGT
>JACPTZ010000142.1 GCA_016192525.1 Planctomycetota bacterium | reverse complement strand
GCCCTAAACAACTACTTCTTCGGGGACGTTCCCAGGCTGCAAGCCGCCATTGTGGGCGCCTTCAATGTCTTAAACCAGAATCCGAAGACGACCCTCTCGCTGGCATACAGAACTTCTCAGAATTTAGGTAAGACCGCTTAGGAGCGTGTCTGACGATTCCGGGAAGGCCGTAGTACAAGCTTTCCGGCCTGTGCGCGACAGGCTGGGGAGCCTGTCCCCAGGGGCGCTCCATCCGGTCCGATAATGTCCACCGAAAACTTGCAGGGTCGCCCGCCCCATCCCTCGTCCTCTATGCAGAGGGGGCTGATGGTTCCGGGGAGGGCGCGCCATGTCGGTTCACGAGATGTCGCCGTGTTGGGAGAAGAAGATGTTCTGGGTCATGCTGGGACTCTCCGCCCTGGGGGCGATCGCCACGCATGAGTGGGCGCGCGGGCCCCTCGCCTCGGAGCAGGCCGTCCGGGAGGTCGCCCGGATCGAGTCGCAGATGCGCGAATCGGCGCCGCCCGCGTGGTCGGTGGGGTTCCGCGCGACCGACCTGGATCGACAGTGGGGGGGGCCGCTCCCCGCCGAGCCCGGAGACAACTGGACGCCCTACAAGCCGACTACGGTGGTTCCGCACCCGGTGAAGGGGCCGGTGGAGGACATCCCGTTTCCGGTACCCCAACTCAGCATCGCCGCCTGCGATTTCTCCGCCGTTCGGGTGGAGTGGGACGTGCCGCCGGTGGAGGCCCCGCTTGGAGTTCGCGTCCTGGCGGCGAGCGGGGCGAGCCTGCTCCGTCGCGGCCCCGGCGATCAGGAGTTCCGGGTCATCGAGGAGAGCGTCGATCCCGAGTCGGGAACGGTCCGGGACCCGGACGTGCTTCCGAGGCGGCTCTACGAGTATCGGCTCCGCCTCACGGGGAAGGGCCGGACCGCCGAGTCGGAGATCGTCCAGGCGGCGCTCCCCGACGATCGCGGCCTTCGCTGGCTCGGGGGGAGGGGCGGGCTCTACATTCTGGCCGTGCGACGCTGGTTCGGACCGACTCTCGGCTGGCTGGAGGAGACCTTCAACGTGCGGATTGGGAAACCGATCGGCGGCGAGGTGTCGCGCCGGATCGGAGGAAAGAGGCAGACGCTCGATTTCGGCACCGGTTGGGTGCTGCGGGGATTCCGGGCCGGGGGCGCGCTGTTGCCGGGCGCCCCCGGTTTGAGGTCCCCCGACGCCCTCGAATACGGGGACACCGACGGCGAGGTGCGGGTGATAACTCAGGAGGACCCTGTGGCGAACGGCCGATAGTGGTATACTGCGGAGAGCCCGGGGCGCGGCGCGCAGGCGCCGCCAACGAGACTCCTCCGCTGAGGCGCCGCCCGGCGCGGCGCAAGGCAGCATGGTCGAACGCACGACACCGACGATGGACGCTGAACTCATCGCGCGCTCCCGGGCGGGCGACGATGAGGCGTTCGCCCGTCTCGTTCGCGCGCACGCCGGACTCGTCGGGAGCATCGCCCTCAACATCCTCGGCGATGCCGATCTGGCCGGAGACGTGGCTCAGGAGACCTTTCTCAAGGTGCACCGGCACCTCGGGGACCTGGAGGAACCCGAGAAGTTCAAGTCCTGGCTCTGCGGGGTGGCGCGGACGACGAGCATCGATGCCCTGCGCCGCGGCCAGGGGCGTCCGGTCTCCCTGGAAGCGCTGCGCGAGGAGGGCAAGGAACCCCCCATCGCGGCCCCGACGCGGACGCAGTCGGCCTCGGTGGAGCAGGAAGAGCTCTTCGAGAAGGTGCTGGCGACGATCCGGTCGTTTCCGCGCATCTACCAGGAGCCGATCTACCTGCACCATCTGAGGCATATGACGTATCAGGAGATTTCGGCCTTCCTCAGCGTGCCGGTGGCCACCGTGGAATCGAGGCTGTACCGGGCCCGGCTGATGTTGAGGGAGAGGCTGAGGCCGTACTATGACGGAGTGACGGAGTAATGGAGTAACAGAGTAAGAGAGTAACGGACAAGAGGACCAACGAACGGAGTCGTTGGAGCAGACGCGATAAGGAGAGACCGTCATGGCGTGCGAAGGATTCGGACTGTTGCTGTCGAGATACGTCGACGGCGAGGGGACGCCGGAGGAGCGGGCGTCCGTGGAGCGGCATGTGGCGATGTGCGCCGGCTGCCGCGCCGAGATGAAGGAATTCGAGCAGCACGAGGCGCTGGTGGCCTCGGCGCTCAGTTCCGGTCCGTTCGGGGATCGGATCGTCTCTCGCGTGCAGTCGGTCCTTCAGACCCGCGCCGCCGCCCGTCGGCCGGATCTCCGGACGGTGGAGGGCTGGCGGATCGTGTGGGGGCGCGTGCGTCCGGTCGTCACGGCGCCGCAGAATCTGGCGGCCGCCGCCCTCCTCCTCGCGAGCGCCGGCCTTTACGCGGATTCGCTCGGCATCGTCTCACAGAATCGGGCCCTCCAGCAGAAGGTGACAAGCCTCGAACAGGCCATCGTCGTCATCCAGCGGCAGCAGGCGTCGCCCGTCGTCCGGTCGTCTCGTGACGGAACGCCGGCGCCGACCCCTCCGGTCTCCAGCCCGACCGCCCGGCCGCCGGGGACTTCGGTGGCCACAGCCTCAACCGAGCCCGACTCTTCTTCCGAGCCTGCGGAAGGTCGGCTCTCGCCCGGCCGGAAACCCGAGACCCCTTCCGGCCTCCCCTCGATGATGCTGAGCGTCTTGCCCCAGCCGGAGGGGAATCGCGTTTACTGGAGCGTGGAGCACGCCCCGGTCGGAACGCAGTACGCCCTCTATCGCCGTTCGGATGCGGACTCCGACTTCCTGGGACCGCTCAATCTGGAGTCGATGGACGGATTCGAATTCGTCGACGCCCGGGTCGACCCGCTCCGGACCTACTGGTACAAGGTGAGAGCGACGCATGAGGACCAGCCAGTCCTCGAGACGCCGCCGGTGGTGGTGCTCTCCCAGGGCAGCCTCGAGATCTTCTACACCGGGACGATGGGGGAAGCCGGCGTGACGAAGGACCGGGCGGGGTTCAAGGTGCGCCGACTCGTCGACGGCCAGTGGGTGGAGTCCTACTTCCGCGTCGCCCTCGGACAGGGGGTGGGGGGGAAGGCCATGTGTCGCCCGCTCGGGCGCGAATTCGATTTTGCCTCGGGGTACACGCTCCGCGAGATCGGCCCGGCCCCTCAGGAGAAGACCTATTTCAAGGAGGTCTTCGCTCCCGATCCGAAGAGCGGGCGCCCGGCGCGCCAGTTCATCCCGGAGACCTACACCAGCACGGCCATTCGGGTCCTCCTCGAAGGTCCGAAGGGGGAGAAGGTGGAACTCTTCAGCGGCCAATCGCACATCGGAGTGGCGCCGTAGCGCGCTCTCTCTTGAACCCGTCGCCGATTCGGGGTAGACTCCGGGCCACATCCTGGAGTCTCCCGCCATGCGCCTCCTCCCGCTCCGTTGTCTGATACCGCCTGTCCTGGCTGCGTTCGGTCTTGCCTCGTGCGGGCCGTCCTCACCTCCGCCTCCGGTGTCTCCGCCGGCCGCCCCCGTCGGCACGGTCTCCGCGGCCCCCGTCCCCGGCCCGGCGCCGGTCAAGGCCGCCCCGGTCCCTGCACCGAAGCCCGCCGCCTCGGTTTCCCCCGCTGAAGCGACGGCGACGGCCCCGCCGTCCGCCGCCGCCGGGAGTCTGCCCACCCACTACACCGTGAGATTCGTCAAGGACGGCGATTCGGTCACGCTCACCACCGGGGAGGACCTCCGCTACATCGGCATCGACACCCCCGAATTCGGCAGCCCCTTTTCGGATGAGGCCCGGGAACTCAATCGCCGACTGGTGGAGGGGAAGAGCGTGCGGGTCGAGTATGACGAAGAGACGCGGGACAAACACAACCGCCTTCTCGCCTATGTCTACGTCACGGTGGACGACGGCGGCGGGGCCACGCACGAGGTCTTCGTGAACGCGGAGATGCTGCGTCAGGGACTGGCCCGGGTCTATCCGCACGAGAAGACCCGCCGGCATGCCGGGGAGTTCCTGAAACTCCAGCAGGAGGCGATGCCGGAGAAGAAGGGGATCTGGGGCGTGGACAAGCCGATGGACGTGGCCTTCTTCATCGGGACCCGCAAGGGCAAGGCCTACCATCGGCCCGACTGCAAGTTCATGCAGGAGGTTCCTGAATCCGCCAGGACCCGCTTTTCCAGCCGGGAAGAGGCGGAGCGCGGCGGAAAGACCCCGTGCCGAAGCTGCAATCCCTGATTTGCTTGCGTCGTTCCGACACGCCCGGTACACTCTGCCGCCGATTTGTCCCGAAGGGATGAACCCCGTCCTGCCCGTCCCGTTCATACGTGCCGTGGCCGGAGTTCCCTCCCTCCCGCGAGGTTTCGCCATGATTCCCTTCCCCCTCCGATCGCGCTTTCTCGGACTGGCCTGCGGGGCGATCGTGGCCGCCTCTGCCGTGGGAGCGCCTGCGCCGCGCGCCGTTGTCGCGAAGGACGAG
>JACPTZ010000226.1 GCA_016192525.1 Planctomycetota bacterium | reverse complement strand
CCCCCCGCGGGGCGCGCCGCGCCCGCGGCGCACACGCGGCCCGTCACGGTCGCCCTCGTCAGCCTCGTGGTGGTTCTGTTCGCCGGCTTCGCCAATCCTTACGGCGCCGAGGCCTTCGTCTATCCCTTCCGCCTCATGGGCGCCGAGTACTTTCGCACCCACATCGCCGAGTGGCAACCGCCCGACTTTTCCCCCTACCTCTGGCCGTTCTGGCTCCTCATCGCCCTCGCGGGCGGGGCGCTGGTGGCTTCGTCAAGACGTCGGGACTGGGCGGCGATCGGCCTGCTCCTGGCCTTCGGGTATCTCGCGCTCAATTCGCGGCGTCACCTGGAGCTCTTCTGCGTCGTGAGCGTTCCGATCATCGCGGCCGCCCTGACGCCGGGGCTGGCGCGTCTCGAGGGAATCCTGCGGCTCGCCACGATCCCGCGTCGTCGTCATGCCGCGGTCGGCCTGGGGCTCGCGGGGATCGCCCTCCTGACCGGCGCGGCGTGGCGGACCGATGAACTCTACCGTCCCGGGTGGGGGGAGCACCCGAGGGCGTTTCCGGTGAAGGCGATGGACTACGCCCTTTCCCGGCCCGGCCAGGGATGGCTCGCGGAGGCCCAGCCCCATGTCCTCTGTGACATGTCCTGGAGCGGCTATCTCGCGTGGCGGGCCCCTCACGCGCGGTACTTCATCGACGGCCGCAATCTCGAATTCGGAGCGGAACGCTATCGTCTATACGCTGTTCACGGACAGTCGGTACGGACTCTTTGACGCATGGACCATCAGTCCCGAGGGCTTCGTCTGGGGCCGCCACGGATGGGGGCTTGTGCTGGGGGATCGTTTTTCGCTCGTGCACGCCGATGATGTCTGTCTGCTCCTCACAAGCAACCCCCGTGTGACATGGGCGCTGGAGGTTCCGTTCGATCTTGTTGTCAACTGGGTCACAGGCCGGGTTTCGACCCGGGCGGAACGCCGGTCTGTTGATTCGGATCGACGGTTGCTCGATGATCTGCTGTCGGGACAGGAGAGCGACTTCTTCAGATTCACCCTGGCCGAGATCTCCACCGACAGGCATCCCGAGGAGGCTCAGGACGGATACCTTCGCATCGCCCGTCGCTCCCCCTCCCATTGGCCGTCCCGCGCCCGGCTCGGGGAACTCCTGGTCCGGCAGGGCAAACCGGAGGAGGCCGTCCGCTGGCTCCGCGAGGCGGTCGAGATCCGGCCCGACATCCCTGAACTCCAGTACAACCTCGGCCACGCCTGCGGTCAGATCGAGGACTGGAAGGGGGCCGACGAGGCGTACGCGGCCGTTCTCGAGGTGCAGCCGGAAAGCGCCATGGCCCTCGCGAACCGGGCCGTGGCCCTCCATAATCTGGGGGATGACGCCGGGGCGGGGGAGTGCATCGACCGGGCCCTGGCCCTGGACCCGGAGAACCCGGAGTTCGAGGCCACCCGGCGGGCGATCCGGGGGGGGAAGTGACGAGGCGTCCAGCCCGGATTACTCATGAATTGAACACCGTAGCCCCGAGTAGCGGCCCGCAGGCCGCGTAACGAGGGGCGGGCCAGGCGAAGGTATCCCGCGCGCAGGACAGGCCCCTCGTTACGGCCCCGCAGCACGTGCTGCGGGGCCTACTCGGGGCCTCGGGGATCCGCTGGAACGCTCTCTCGTGCGGGAATGCGCAAGAGCTCATGAATAATCCGAGTCAAGGAGGGTGTCATGGACCGAGTGATCCTGCTTCACGGCCTCTGGCGCACCCGCGGGTCGATGGCGCTCCTGGCGTGGCGACTCCGCCGGCGCGGGTTTGAGACGCACCTCTTCGGCTATCCGAGCCGTCACGCCACGGTGGAGGAGCACGCACGCGCGCTCGCGGAATTCGTGCGTGGGCTCGAACAATCCCGGCCGGCCGCGCGGACGCACTTCGTCACCCATTCGCTGGGCGGTATGGTGGTGCGCTACGCCTACACGCACGAGGGGCTGCCGAGGACGGGTCGATTCGTGATGTTGGCCCCGCCGAGCCGGGGCGCCTGGGCCGCGGATCGGCTGATCTCGTCCGCGTTCGGCCGATGGTTCATGGGAGTGGCGGGATCGCAGCTCGGGACGGATGGCGTTCATCTCCGGTGCGGCCTTCCTCCCGTGGAATTTGCGGTGCTGACCGGGGGCACGGGTCGCAATCGCGGCCGCGCCCGGTGGATCCCCGGCGATAACGACGGCCGGGTGCGGGTGGAAGAGGCGTGGTTGCCCGGGGCCGCGGAGTTCCGGGTGATTCCCTGCTCGCATACGTTCATCATGAATCTGGCCTCGACCACGGAGCGGGTGATCTCCTTCCTGTCACGGGGGGCTTGTATATGATCTCAACCGCGGTGGCTCTGCTGATCCTGATTCTGTTCCGGCGGTGTACCGGGCTCTTCCGATACTCCCGCCAGGAGGGCCGCAAACCCGAACCCGAGGCGGGGATTCTTTGAGGCGGCCCCGGATCAGAGCGGCGATGCAGCGATGCGCTTCTCTCCGGCCGCGGCGAGCATCCAGTCGGGCCGGGAGTCGTAATCCTCGCCCCGCACCTGGGCGATAACCTCTTCAAAGGAAGTAACGCCTTCCCGGACCTTCTCCATGGCGTCCCAGTAGAGGGTGGTCATCCCCCCCTTCTCGATGGCCATCCGCTTGAGCACCTCGGTGGTGGCGGAGCCACGGGTCATCGCCAGTCTCATCTCCTCGTCGATCACCAGGAGCTCGTGCACGCCGATCCGACCGCGATATCCGGTCCCGCCGCAGGCCTTGCATCCCCCGGCCCGGTGGAGCGTGCGGTTCCCTCCCGTCAGCCCGACGAGCCGGAGCCGATCGTCTCCGGCGGTGTAGGTCACGCGGCACTCCGTGCAGAGCCGGCGGAGGAGCCGCTGCGCGCAGACCAGGACCAGCGAGGCGCTCACCATGAATGGCTGGATGCCCATCTCGAAGAGACGGAGCACGGTGGAGGCGGCGTCGTTGGTGTGGAGCGTCGAGAGAAGAAGGTGCCCGGTGAGGGCGGCTTCCACGGCCACTTCGGCCGTCTCCAGGTCCCGGATCTCGCCGACGAGGATGACGTCCGGGTCCTGTCGCAGAAAACTGCGCAGCCCCCGGGCGAACGTCAGGCCGATCTCGGCGTGGGTCTGCATCTGGTTGATCCGCGGGAGCGTGTACTCGATCGGGTCCTCAATCGTCTGCACGTTGATGGACGGATTCGCGATTTCGCGGAGCGCGGAAAAAAGGGTCATCGACTTTCCGGAGCCGGTGGGACCCACATGCAGGATGAGCCCGTACGGGGCCTGGATCTTCTCGCGGTAGACCGCCAGATGCCGCTTTGAGAAGCCGAGCCGATCGAGGGGAAGCGCCGCCTTGCGCTTGTCCAGGACGCGCAGCACCGCCTTTTCCCCGTAGTTCATCGGCGCGGTCGCGAGCCGAAGATCGATCGACTCCCGGAAGACGATACGGCCGTCCTGGGGCATCCTGCGCTCCGTGATGTCGAGATGGCTCATGATCTTCAGCCGGGCGATGATCGGCTGGATGAGCCGCCCGGGGATGAGATCGTGGATGTCGCGGAGCTCCCCGTCCACCCGGTACCGGACCAGGACCACGTCCTGGGCCGGTTCGATGTGGATGTCCGAGGCCCCCATGTTCACGGCGTCATCGAGGATCCGGTCCACCAGCATCACCACAGGCGGTGAGGGCTCGGCCGCGGCCTCGGGGACGCTCCCCCCCTTCTGATCGGGGCGGTAGAGTTCGTGGAGCTCCCTCTTGATGTCATCCAGGGTGGCGTTGGCCTGGTACAGACTTCCCACGCGCCGGTTCGCCTCGTCGGTCAGGGCGAGGCGGGTCTGGGGCTCGGGGAAGCCACCCCCCGCGGCGAAAACGGCCTCGATGGCGGCCGGATCGGCCACGATCATCCGGGGGGAGACGCCGAGCGACAGACGCCGGATCTCGGCGATGAGGTTCCCGTCGAAGGGATTGCTCAGGATAAACCCCTGGGTGCCGTCCGATTCCCGGATGGGGATCACCATCAATTCGCGGCAGGCCGTGGGCGGGAGCACGCCCAGCTCCAACTTGTCGGTCTCGATCACGGGCGTGAACGGAAGCTGAACGAACTCGGCGGCGAGCTGTGCCATCCGGGACGGGGTGAGCCCCAGGGGCTCGGCGAGGGTGTACATCTTGGAGGGCGGCACCCGCTCGAACCGCGTCCGCTCGGTCAGAGGCATCCCCTTGAGCGTCATCAGGTGCTCCTTGAAGGTGCCGAACTCGGCGAGCGGCGCCTTTCTTTTCCGGATGACGGTGTTCCATCGGCTGCGCGTCTTGAGGTGCTTTTGCATCGTCTCGAGGAGGACTTCGCGGTTGGTCGGCTTGACCAGATAGTCCACGCCGCCGGCGGCAAAGGCCTTCGCCCGATCCTGCTGGCCGTCGAGAGTCGTCATGAAGATGACCGGCACCTCGGCCAGGTCCGGATGGCGCACGATTCGGGAGCAGACCTCGTAGCCGGTGATGCCGACCATCATGACATCCAGGAGGATGATGTCCGGCCGAAGCGTGGCCAGCGTCTCCAGGGCCTTTTCGCCGCTCTCCGCGGTGGTCACCTCATAGCCCCCGGCCTCGAGGAGTCGACTGATCAGTCGAAGGGTCACGGCATCGTCGTCGACGCACATGACGCGGGGTCGTCTCTCGTCGCTCATGGGGCCCTCCGTGGGGGGAGATCCTGCTTCGCCGCGACCGCCACGCGATTGCGACCGCCGTTCTTGGCCTGATAGAGGGCGTCATCGGAGGCGCGCAAGAGGTCATCCTCCCCGGCGCCCGTTTCGCCTGCAGGGGAAGAAGCCACGCCCAGGCTCAGCGTGACCGGCACGGGCCCGGCGGAGGTCTCAATCGGTGTGGCGCCCAGCGAGTTCCGGAGTCGTTCCGCGGTCGCCACCGCGTCCGCCTCGCCGCACCCCGGGAGAACGACGAGGAACTCCTCCCCCCCATAGCGCCCGATCGAGTCGTACGGACGGAGACACGGCATGAGACGCCGGGCCGCGATGCGGAGGACGGCGTCGCCGACCGCATGCCCGCGGGTGTCGTTGATCTGCTTGAAGTGGTCGAGATCGGCCATCGCCACCGAGAGCGGGGCGGACGATCGACGGGCCCGCTCCACCTCCTTGTGGAGGAACTCGATGATCGCCCCCCGATTCCACAGGCCGGTCAGCGTGTCGTGCGTGGCCTGGGTCCGGAGGCTCTCGCGGGCCGCGATAAGCTGGTCCTGAAGCTCGACGATCCGCCGGCCGGCCTGGAGCCGCGCCTTCAGCTCCCCGGCGTCGTACGGCTTGAGGAGATAGTCGTCGGCCCCGGCGTCCATCCCCTCGATCAGGTTCTCCTTCTCCACCTTGGCGGCCGTGAGGACCAGGATGTAGGTGTACGGTTTTCCGGACTGCGCGCGAACCTCCCGGCAGATCTGGGTGCCGTCCAGTCCCGGCATCACCCAGTCGAGGACGGCGAGATGCGGGGCCTCCGGACCCTGCAGAATGCGCAGGGCCTCCGCGCCGTCCACGCAGGTGATCACCTCGTACCCCCACTTGCTGAGGAGGGCCTCCGCCATGCGGCGGAAGACGGCGTCGTCGTCGGCCACGAGGACCCTCATGCCACGACCTCCTTCACCAGGTCCTTGAGGGCCCACTGGAATTTGTCGAGTTCACTGTCCGCGATGGCCAGCGCCTCCTCCGCTCCGGAGAGGTGTGGGCCACCGCGGCGAGGGCCGCCGCGTCCTTGAGCTCCACCGACCGGCGCGCCCGCGCCATCCGCTCGGGGAAGTCCCTGAGAAACAGGCCGGCCAGCTCCCTCAGGAGATCCTCGTCCCCGCCCGTGCGCTCCAGGGCGGCGGCCCGGTCGAAGACCTCGGTCGGAGTCGGGGTGTGGAACACTTTTTCGCCTCCTTCGGGTACCACCCTGGCGATCACACTGAAGAGTTCCTCGGGACGGATCGGCTTGGAGACGTACCCGTCCATTCCGGCCTGGAGGCACTTCTCCATGTCCCCCTTCATCGCGAAGGCGGTCATGGCGATGACCGGCAGGTGCTCGCCGGTGGACTGCTCCCGCTCCCGGAGGGCGGCCGTGGTCTGGAGCCCGTCGAGCTCGGGCATCTGTACGTCCATGAGGACCAGATCGAACACCTCCTGGTCCAGCAGGGTGAGCGCCTCGCGGCCGTTTCCGGCCAGGGCGACGGAGTGTCCCTGCTTCTGCAGGAGGGAGGAGGCGAGCTTCCGGTTGACGGGGTGATCTTCGACGAGGAGGATTCGCAACGGCGCCACGTCCGACGACGGCTTCGGGCGCGCCGTCATCAGCGCGGGCTTCGAGGCCTTCCGGATCGCGGTCTCGATGGCCTCCAGCAGGCTCGAGGAACGGGCCGGCTTGAACAGAAACGCGGACACGCCCAGGGCGCGACACCGGGCGCCGTCCTCCGGGTGGCTGGCCGAGGTGAGCATCACGACGGGTGTCGCGGCGATCGGAGGCGTGCTGCGGACCCGCTCGGTCAGTCCGAAGCCGTCCATGCCCGGCATGTGGAGATCGGTGATGAGCAGTCGATATGGCTTTCCCGCCTTCTCCGCCGCCTCAAGGGCCTCCAGCGCCAGACTGGCGCTTCGTACCGTCGTCGGGAGCATCTTCCATCCCTTGAGGATCTCCTCGAGGATCCGGCGATTCGTCGCATTGTCGTCGACGACAAGGACCGGCGTCTCCCCCAGGGCGGCAAGCGTTCCCGCCTTCACGCGGACCGTGCCGCCGCGCCGAACCTCGAACTTGACGGTGAAGTGGAAGGTGCTCCCCTGGCCCACCTGGCTCTCGAACCAGATCCGCCCTCCCATCGCCTCGACCAGGCGCGACGTGATGGTCAGCCCGAGACCGGTTCCGCCGTACCTCCGCGTCGTCGACGCATCGGCCTGCGTGAAGGGATCGAAGATTCTCAGCCTTTTCTCGGGCGGGATGCCGACGCCGGTGTCGGAGACGCTTCCCCGGAGGAGAACCGTGTCGGCGGTGCGGGACTCGACCTGCACGCGCAGGGCGATTTCCCCCTTCTCGGTGAACTTGATTGCGTTGCCGACCAGGTTGGTGACGATCTGGATGAGGCGCCCCGGATCGCCGGCCAGCGCATCGGGGACGTCACGCGCCACGTAGAGCAGCACTTCGAGACCCCGCGTTCCGGCGCGAAGTCCGAGAGGCGCCATGGCGTCTCCCAGCACGTCTCTCAGCCTGAACTTCGAAAACTCCAGCTCGAGTCTCCCGGCCTCGATCTTCGAGAAATCGAGGATTCCGTTGATGACTCCGAGGAGCGACTCCGCGGAGGTCTTCACGAGGCTGAGGAATTCACGCTGCTGAGGGGTCAGATCGGTGTCGAGCGTCAGGTCGGTCATCCCGATGATTCCGTTCATCGGCGTCCGGATCTCGTGGCTCATGGAGGCGAGGAACTCGCTCTTGGCGCGGTTGGCGGCCTCCGCGGCCTGCTTGGCGGTCTCCGCGGCCTGCTTGGCGGCCTTGAGTTCCGCCTCGACCCGCTTTCGCTCCGAGATGTCGATGATGGAGGCCAAAACGTAGACCCCATCGGCGGTCTCGACGCGATTGAGACCGATGTCGACCAGGACTTCGCTGCCGTCCTTCCGCAATCCAACGATCTCCCGGGAGCCCCCCATACTGCGGGACTTGGGGTTGGAAAAGAACGTCTCTATCTGGCCGGGATGGCGATCCCGGTATCGGTCGGGGATGAGTATGTCCACGCTTCGGTCGATCATCGCTTCCCGCGAGTGGCCGAACAGCAGTTCCGCCTGACGATTCACGAGGGCGATTTTCCCGTCGCGACCCGCCATCACCATCGCATAAGGCGCACTCTCGACGACCAGCCTGATCCGCTCCTCCTCACGACGGCGCTCCGTGATGTCGACGAACGTCAGCACGGCGCCCGAAACAACCCCCTCCTTCACGACGGGGTGGGACCAGTACTCGACGCGGACCTGCGTGCCGTCGAGCCGGGCGATCAGGGCGTCGCCGACATGCAGACGTTCCCCACGTCCGAAGGCCTGGTGGACGCCGGACTCCCTCATGGGATACGGCGTCCCGTCCTTGCGGGTGTGCTGGATCAGAGCGTGGATGCTCTTGCCTAGCAGGTCGGCGGGGGCTGCCGCGCCGAGCATCTTGAGACACGACACGTTGGCGAAGCTGCACTTCCCGTCGATATCGACCCAGCAGACCGGCTCGGCGGTCGAGTCGAGCAGCAACCGCACGCGATCCTCGCTGGAGCGCATGTCCTCGACAGCCTTGACCCGGGCCGCGTCCCCGCGGTTCAAGGCCCTGGCGCAGATGACCAGAATGATGCAATAGGCAGCGATGTTGAGCAGGAGAAAACTCGCGGATCCGATCTCTGGGCTGTAGTATCCCGCCCGGTACCCTTCCGACGCAAGCCAGCCGACGACGATCGGCACGCCCACGGCGGCCGGCAGGAGCCGGCGGGCCAGCAATGAGCCGCTCATCTTTGCCCGCGTGTGGGATTCCATTCCGCGCCTGCTGCGGAATGTCCCCCCGTCTCGTCCTGCGGGCCGACGATCGACCCGCCCCAACGTAATTGTATCCGGCGCCCACATTTATGCAATGAAAAGCGGCTATCCGGGCAACGCGATCAGTTCAGGTCTCCGTCAGAGAAGCTCAAGTCCGTTTGGCGTTTGAATGTATCCCGGGCCGGAGCCACATGTAATGGATGTCGTAACTGCGATGACGGGCCGGGAGGGATGCCGGTGCGAGCCGGGCCGTGCGGATCGAGTGGGAGAGGTGCGACGGAGTGTCCCGGTCACAGTTTCAATGCTGAAGGCGCGCCTGGAGCGTGTCCGGCTATTCGGGAAAAACGGTAGCGCAGGCTGGAAAGCCTGCGCTACCGATTTCCTGCCACGTCCCGCGTTTTCAGTCAGAGCCTAGTGATCCGTCACCGCTTATCCAGCGGGTAAACCCGCCCACCCTGAGCGAGCCCGCCTCCGTCTGGCGGGCGAGTCGAAGGGTGGGTGGGCCGCGGCCTTCGACTCGGCCTTCGACTCGGGCGCGGCGACGGAGCCGCGCCCTCGCTCAGGACGGACGGATTCACCCGCGG